>PAEG01000003.1 GCA_002703045.1 Acidimicrobiaceae bacterium | reverse complement strand
CGAAGAGCTTTCCATTGCTAACGAGTTAACACCGGAGCAGGTCTCACGTTGCGTGGAAGAGGTAGGAGTAGGTTTTGCGTATGCGCGCTCTTTTCATCCAGCAATGCGCCACGCCAGTCAAGTGCGTATGGAATTGGGAATCCCCACAGTTTTCAACTTATTAGGACCCCTTTCACACCCAGCATCACTTAGGCGCCAAGTTATCGGCGTTCCTATTGAAGCGACAGGAAAGCGAATGGCTGAAGTCCTTAAAGTAACCGGAACAGAACTAGCAATGGTCGTCACAGGAGATGGTGGTTTAGATGAACTATCGATCACAGGACCCAACACTATTCACACTGTTACCCCCGATGGTATTACGACCTCACAAGTCTCACCAGAACAAGTCGGTCTAAAGAGAGCAACCGAAGAAGAGATCCACGGAGGCGATGCCAAGGTGAATGCCCAGATTGCATTCCAGGTTCTTCAGGGCGACCCTAGCCCTAAACGAGACATCATTTCGCTAAACGCCGGCGCAGGGCTTGTCGTTGCAGGGATCGCTGAAAATCTTGTTGAAGGAGTAGAAAGAGCAAACGCTGCTATTGATTCCGGAGCTGCTCTCAAATGTTTGAACAGCCTACAAATACTTATAAAGAGTATGGGTGATAATGGCTAAAGTCAGACGGTATAAATGCTTAGCATGCGGAAACCTAACAAGATTCGATGTTATACGAACAGAGAGGGTACGCGAATTTCATCACTTCACCACTGGTGGTGAACTAAATGTGGAAGATGCAGAAACGCTGGAAGAAACCATCGAGTCTTCCATTTGCAGATGGTGCGAAAGTAGTAAAGACGTAGTCGAAATATAAATACTTTCCATCGGGTTATCTCAAAAAACTGTCACACCTTACATGTAGTCTCCAACCATGGAAGAAAACTACATATCTATTGATTGCAGAACGTGCATTATGAAAGACACAGTTACATGCTCAGATTGCATCGTGACTTATATCTGTGACCGGAAGCCTGAAGAAGCAGTTGTCATTAGCATGGAAGAATGGCGCTCTATGCGTTCTTTGAATAAAGCTGGGCTTTTGCCAGAGTTACAACATAAACAAAGTGAAAACTCTGTGTACTAATACTGCAAATAATGCAAAATATCTGCGACTATTAAACAATGCCTTCAATACCTACGGTCACAGAGCTACGGAAAACCGGTATAGAGCATGGCCTAGACTCTGTAGGGTTTGCTAAAGCAGAGGTCTTCACTTCCACAAAGAAACATCTAGTTGAACGAAAACGGCAAGGCCTTCATGGGGGCATGCAATTTACCTATCGAAACCCAGAACGTTCAACGGACCCAACCAGAACTCTAGAGGGGGCCGAAACATTAGTCGTCGGAGCTCGATCCTACTGGCGCAAGCGTCCAAAAGTAACGAATAGTAATGAGCCACTAGGGAAAGTAGCCCTATACGCTCTTGAAGATCATTACCAGCTGTTACGGGACGGCTTGGAGGCAATCGTTCAGCTTTTAGATCAACATGGTTTCAATTCAAGAATCCTCATAGATGACAACGCCCTCGTTGATCGCGAAGCTGCTTATCGAGCCGGTATCGGCTGGTACGGAAAGAACACAAACCTTCTGCTTCCGAATCGGGGAAGCTGGTTCGTTTTAGGGTCAATTATCACAGATGCAAAATTTCCTCCTGACATTCCAGAAGAAAGAGGATGCGGCACATGCTCGCGATGTATTCCAGCTTGCCCAACCGAGGCAATTACCGCTCCGGGAGTTCTAGATGCTAACAAATGTCTAGCTTGGCTCCTGCAATCAGAAGGCCAGTTCCCAATAGAATTTCGCGAAGCTCTAGGAGATCGAATCTATGGCTGTGACGACTGCCAAATAACTTGCCCAGTAAACCGAATAGAAGAAAGAGCCCATGAGAAGCCCGTGTCAAACAGTCTTGGTGGCCCAATCTTTATTCATGAGATGCTCGAGATGTCAGATGAAAAACTGATAGAAAGATTCGGGAGATGGTATATCCCAAAGAGAGATCCAAGCTATCTTCGGCGTAACGCCCTTGTCGTTTTAGGAAATACATCAAAAGGATCTTCGCAAAAGACGAAAAAAATACTCAGACGGTACCTTCGTGACAATGATAATATGATACGTAGTCATGCTGTTTGGGCGGCAAAGCGCCTTAAATTGGACAATCTCATAGGAGATATGAAAGATGATCCGTCGCCGCTAGTTCAGGAAGAATTACAACGAGAGGTGAGCTGGAATAAGCGCAAATAGTTCGAGCAAAAAATAAAAAACGAAGGCATTCTTGATACGTGCGACATTTATTAGTTACTAATGACTATCCCCCAAAAGTTGGAGGGATTCAATCCTATCTATGGGAGATCTATAGAAGGTTGCCGCAAGATAAGGTCGTTGTCTACACCACACCTCATCCAGATTCTGAGTCATTTGATCAAAAACAAACACATAAAATAATCAGAAGTAAGCAGCGTGTTCTCCTTCCTACAAGGCAAGTGGCAAACCAGATACGATCATTAGCAGAGGTTGAAAATATTGACTTCATTATGTATGACCCAGCAGTTCCCATCGGGATGCGCGGCCCAAAAATCGGAATCCCTTATGGTGTAATTCTTCATGGGGCAGAAGTCACCATTCCTGGAAGAGTGCCAATAGCCCGATCTCTAATCGCAAACGTGCTTCAACATGCCAAGCTTGTAGTTACAGCTGGTGATTACTCAACAAAAGAAGCGATACGAGCTGCGAAACAAAACCTTCCTGTCTGTGTCATTCCACCTGGCGTCGACGTAGATAGGTTTAAGCCTCTTGATGAGCGGGCTAGATCAACCGTCCGTGAACGCTTTAACTTTAAGGATGACGATGAAGTGATTTTAACCTTGAGCCGGCTTGTGCCGAGAAAGGGTATGGACGTGTTAATTTCTGCGACTTCGGAATTGATGAAAACCAGGCCCAGAGTCCATCTTTTAATAGCTGGAACTGGTAGAGATTTACGTCGCCTAAAAGCACTTGCTCAGTCGACTAATGCACCAGTAACGTTCCTCGGTTTTGTGTCTGATGATGAAGTGTCAGAGCTCTATGGGATGGCTGATGTCTTTGGCATGATATGTCGCGTGCGGTGGGGGGGTCTAGAGCAGGAAGGTTTTGGAATAGTGTTTCTTGAAGCAGCAGCCTGTGGGGTACCACAAATCGCAGGAAGAAGTGGTGGGGCTGACGAAGCAGTTCTGGAAGGGGAGACTGGTTTTGTTGTCGATGACCCAACAGACTCGAATGCTGTTAAACAAGCATTAGAAAAGCTTCTGACAGACTCAGAAACTAGGCAGGAGATGGGGAGGAATTCACGCGCACGCGCTGAGAAGGAATTCTCATACGACTACCTAGCGATAAAGTATTGGGAAGCTCTCTTATCGCAGCAGCAATAAAGGGCTCACCCGACTGGGATTTTAAGATCATGAAAAAAAATTATGAAGCAACCTCGTGGATGGGAACAATCGTTTTTCTTATCTGTGGATTTCTAGCGATTGCATTTAAGTCTCTGGAAATCGCATATGTTGTTCTCTCGCTCTCAATCTTTTGTATAGGGTTGGTGCTGAGCTCGATTGCCTTTTTAAGGTCCTTGGAGTTAAGCCGTCACCAGACTGTTACTACCGGAGATTTATTTCTTCTATCGATGTCCTTCCCTAGGCGCATTCGAATAATCCTGTGGGGCTCCTTTTCAGTCAATCTAATAGTGGGGATTTTTTTTGCTGCTCTTTCATCAAGTACGAACTTCGCCTTCGGTATCCTTGCCTCTGTGTATCCAATTGGTAATCTCAATATGTGGGCAATTTCCCACACGTCTTTTACAGGACGAAGAAATACATCAATCGATAACGAGAGTGATGATTATGAGTGATCATGCAAAACAAAAAACTGTTATTTCAGCAACTCCTCAAGAATGTTTTGATGTCATAACTGATTTCGAGCATTACCCAGATTGGGCATCAGATATAAAAGTAGCCACGATAGTTGCAACTGACAACGAGGGCAGGGGAGGAGATGTTCAGTTTCGGGTTGCAGCTATGGGAAGAAGTACGACATATACGCTCAGATACTATTACGGTAGTAACCCTTTGCGAGTCGCATGGAGGCAGATGGAAGGAGATATAACTAGAAAACTTGAGGGCGAGTACGAGTTTCTTCCTATCAATGGAGGGGTTGAGACCGAGGTGACCTACCATTTGGCTGCAGACTTAGCCATCCTTATCCCAGGCTTTGTCAAACGAAGAGCAGAGTCACGTATTATCAGGGCAGCATTAGAGGATCTTCGAAAAAGAGTAGAAGTAGTAGTATCGTCGTGAATCCTAAGGGCCCCATTTCTTTGGGGTTTGATATTGGTGGAACAAATATACGTGGTGTTGGACTTCGTCCCGACCTTTCTTTCGGAGGCGTAATCTCACAGCCTTGCGAAGATGACCACGAAAAAATTATCGAATCATTAATTGACATCGCTGCTCAAATTCAAGAAAGTGAAAGACTCGAAATAGGCTGTGTGGGTATCGGGGTAGCTGGATTTATAGACAGATCTGGCGTAGTTAGAACATCTCCAAATCTTTCGACCTTTAAGAATTTCCCCCTCCTTGAAAAGGTCAGTTGCGAGTTAGATGTTCCAGTGCTAATAGAAAATGACGCTACAAGTGCTACATGGGCTGAAGTCCAGTTAGGAGTCGCTCGAGAATCTGAAAACGCCATTATGGTTTGTTTAGGTACAGGGATTGGAGCTGGGTTGTACTTTAATTCTGAACTACTTCGCGGTGCATCTGGATTTGCAGGGGAGGTCGGCCATATGACAATTGTGCCCGACGGTCTACCTTGCCCCTGCGGACGCTCGGGATGCTGGGAGCGGTACGCTTCAGGATCAGCTTTGGGAGATATCGCTGAAAAGCTTAGATCAGATGGGAGAATTGGTCATCTTAATGGGGATGAGTTCGAAGCCGGTAGGCCGGTTAGTAGCGAAAGAGTTGCTCAATTAGTTCTAAAAAACGATGGAGAAGCCATGAAGGTACTAGAGCATTTCAGTGACTGGTTAGCTATGGGCCTAGTGAATTTAGTCAATATCCTTGACCCGCAATCGGTAGTTCTGGGCGGCGGTATCACACAATTAGGCGAGCACTTGCTGGATCCCGTTAGGAAGAGCTTCGGGAGGTTAACTCCAGAACATTCACTAAGGTCACAAGATTTGATTGTCCTAGCTGAATTTGGAAACAAAGCAGGTGCCATCGGAGCAGCCTTGCTAGCTAAGCAGAATCTACTAGCGCAGAAGAGATAAACGTAGGTGCACGTCCCTTGCTAATAATGGAGATAGCCTGAGTTGATGGAGTTTCGGCGAATAGCAAATCTTCCCCCATATGTTTTTACAATAATTAATGACTTAAAGATCAAGGGGCGCCGTGAAGGTGATGACATTATCGATTTTGGATTCGGAAACCCTGACCTTCCATCTCCAAAGATTGCTGTCGATAAGCTCTGCGAAGCTGCGCAGAATCCCAGAAATCATCGATATTCACTGAGTAAGGGAATTCCAAAGCTTCGAGAAGCGATCTGCGGTTTATACCAGGAAACTTTCGGAGTTTCTCTTGACCCAGAGACTGAGGCGATTAACACAATCGGTGCTAAAGAAGGCTTATCTCATCTAATGTGGACTCTCGTTCAGCCAGGAGATGCTGTATTGGTTCCGTCCCCTTCGTACCCCATTCATTTGTACTCACCTCTCTTTGCTGGCGCAGAGGTTCGAGAGATTCCCCTTACAAGCGGATCTGATTTCTTTGAGGCTATGAGAGAGCGGTGGGAATATAGCTGGCCTCGCCCAAAAGTAATTTTGCTTTCTTTTCCACACAATCCAACCACCATGTGTGTCGATTTGGACTTCATGCAACAAGTAGTTGACTTTGCCAAAGAGAAGGAAGTTCTTCTCGTTCACGATTTCGCGTATGCGGACTTAGGTTTTGACGGATACCAGCCTCCCTCTATTCTCCAAGCAGATGGGGGTAAAGATGTCGCTGTAGAACTCTACTCAATGACAAAGTCATTTTCCATGGCAGGTTGGCGTGTGGCATTCATGCTTGGAAACAGTGAGGTTATTGGAGCTTTAGCAAAGATTAAATCTTATTTAGACTATGGAACGTTCCAGCCAATACAAATTGCAGCGACGGTAACAATTAACGAGGCAAGCGATCACCCTAAAGAAGTTAATAAGATATATCAAAGTCGCCGTGACGCATTGTGCGACGGTCTGAATAGGATCGGGTGGAGCATGGAACCTCCTAAAGGGACAATGTTTGCCTGGGCACCTATTCCTGAGCCTTACAAGCATATGGGGTCCATAGAGTTCGCTTCTTGGCTCGTCAAAGAAGCGAAAGTAGCTACTTCGCCAGGAGTAGGATTTGGGCCAGGAGGAGAAGGGTATGTTCGGTTTGCTCTGATCGAGAATGAACAACGTATTTCCCAAGCTATCCGCCATATAAAGAACACGCTGACGGATCTTTAGCACCTGACCCCGCTAGTCGCTTATTGCCCAAGACCTACTGCGCTCTATAGCCTGAAGCCATCGAGCGTGAACTTTGTTAACTGTCAACCGGTCCATCTCTGGCTGCATCTGAACATCCAACTTCCATATTTCTGCAACCTCAGAAAGTGAAGTCCAAATGCCTACTGAAAGCCCAGCGAGGAATGCCGCACCAAGAGCAGTAATTTCCTTTGATTGGGGTCTAAGAACTGGGACTTGCAGCTGATCTGCTTGGAGCTGCAGAAGGAGATCCATTACTGATGCACCACCATCAACCCTTAAATTCTGTAGTTGCTGATTTGAGGCAACTTGCATTGCCTCTATTACATCGCGCGTTTGATATGCGATTGATTCGATTACTGCTCGGGCGATCTCTGCTTTGCCCGTCCCACGAGTGATTCCTAGGAGTGTTCCCCGAGCTAGAGGGTCCCACCAAGGACTACCTAGCCCTGTAAATGCCGGAACGATAAAAACATCTCCTGTGTCTGAACATTGAAGAGCTAGAGATTCGAGTTCCGAAGCCTGAGAAATCATACCCAATCCATCCCGTAACCACTGAACTGTTGCTCCGGTGGAGAAGATAGAGCCTTCCAAAGCGTAGGTGGTACTTGTTGTGTCATTCCCCTCTAGGGTCCAAGCGACCGTAGACAGAAGGCCATCAACTGGATTAGGTAATTCTGCTCCGACATTCATCAGAATGAAAGAACCAGTTCCATATGTATTTTTGGCGTCTCCTTTAGAAAATGCAGCGTGACCAAATAGGGAGGATTGTTGATCGCCTGCTATTCCTCTAATCGGGATTCCTTTACCGCAGGATGCTTCATTTCCTGTTTCCCCGAAATCGCCATTCGATGCTCTGACCTCAGGTAAACACGACTCGTTTATACCAAATAAGTCAAGAAGTTCGCTGTCCCACCTCAGACTATTAATATTAAAAAGCATTGTGCGTGAAGCGTTTGAGGTATCAGTGGCGTGAACTTTCCCATCCGTTAGTTTCCATACAAGCCAACTATCAATAGTGCCAAAAACAGTGTTATTCCTTGCTGGTAAATTTTTCGAGATCCATTCAAATTTGGTCGCTGAAAAGTAAGGGTCGATTATTAGTCCTGTCGATCCTCGTATGGTCGAGGCAAGTCCTTTTTCTTCGAGTTCTGCGCACCGAGAGGTTGTGCGTCTATCTTGCCAAACAATCGCCCGATGAAGAGGGAGCGAGGTTTCTCGGTCCCAAACCACGGCAGTCTCGCGTTGATTGGTGATACCTATTGCAGTTATTGGAGCTGAAATACTTGAAACAACATCAGACATAGTGGCCTGAACGGCGCCCCATATTTCTTCTGGGTCATGTTCAACCCACCCAGGGTTAGGGAAATACTGTTTGAACTCCTTATAGGAAGAGGAGACAATATCTCCACGGCCATTAACAGCTAGTGTCCGAACACCCGTAGTGCCAGCATCAATTGCGAGAATGATCGTCAATGTTTCTCCTGTCCTGTGTTTATTGCTATCCGACAACTGATACTTGGGGAGCGTAGCTAATGAACTGACTTCTCGTTAGTAAATTTTGGTCACCTTCATCTGGCGTCGGCCAAGTTTTTACTTCACTATTTATGGAAATAATCAAACTTGTTACGTCACCTGATTCGGTGACGCTCCAGACAATTTGAGCAAGCGCCTCCGTGAGTTGTTCTCCTTCAACTATTTCTAACCCTCCGGGCTCGAAATTAATTGTTGCAACCACTCCATCTACGCTTACTCCATCTAACGACAGTCCTACTGGAACCGCTGTGCTTAGGGCCATGCTCGACTCGGCTTCAGTAGGGTTCGCTATTAGCTCGTTAATGAGATCTGTGATTCTAAGTTCTGATCCGGATAGTTCGCGCGTGACTGGGACTAACCGGCTGTCAGCGTCAAGTAGATATATCGTAAAGGTCCGAGAGTCTTCACTCACCTGAGCGTCTGTTTGCGGTGTCGTGTTCTCTGGAAGAGTTGACTGTATGGAAACGGGCGAAGAGTCTTGGGGGATTCCGCATCCTGAGAAAACCAAGACAGCTAAGGGTAAGTAGGTAAAGATTTTTTTCATTTGATTACCTTTGGGAGAGTGATTGTAAAAATTGAGCCACTTTCTTCATTCTCGTGACCACGAACGTTTACCTTCCCTCCGTGAAGTTTAAGGTGTTCTGCAACAAGTGAGAGGCCTAGGCCAGTTCCCGTTCCTTTTCCTCGTCGCCCTCCTTCTGCTCCTCGGGCGAACCTTTCAAAGATTGTGTTACGTTCTTCTTCAGGAATACCAGGCCCGTTGTCCTCGATTGAGATTTCGATATCGCTATTATGCTGCGTCACCGTTAATCTTGTCGCACCTCCAGCGTAATTAGTTGCATTTTCTAGGAGGTTGTTCATTACCCGCGCTAGTCGCCTTTTGTCTGCTTCGATTACCGTCTGATCGGCGCAATTAAGGAATTCCACTTGGAGAAGTTCGTGCCCTGATTGGATCGCAATTGCCCTAAGGAATTCTTTCAGTAAAAACCTTTCAAGATCCAACGCATTTGCATTAACTTCGTATCGCGAGATTTCAAGGAGGTCTTCTACTAATTGACGAAAACGCTCAAGGTCTTCAGTGAGAAGATCAAGTGCAACTGACGATGCTTTATTGAAAGTATTTTTATCTGCGTTCAATACTTCTAGAGAGGCCATAATCGTTGTAAGTGGGGAGCGCAATTCATGCGAAACGTTGCTTGCAAATTTGGCGTCTGCTTGTATACGTTCTTCGAGATTAGACGCCATTTGGTTGAATGAGTCAGTTAGTTGCTCGAGGTCGCGATCTCGTCCAACTTCTAATCGGGCGGTTAAATCACCTGTAGCGATAGCTCTGGCAGCCTGACCAACCTTTTCGACTGGAAGCAGCAACCTTCGAGAAGCGAAAGCACCACTAGCTATTCCGAGAAGACAAATTCCTGCGCTCGTTACTATTAGGATCTGTGAGAGCGCATTTAGAGTATCTTCAATATCGTCAAGTGGAGTTGCCTCGAAATATAAGGCATCTCGTGCCGTTAGGGGAAACCCTATTACAAGAACTGGGGTTCCGTTACTTAGTCGGTATTTCATTTTCGCCCCAGAAGCTTCAGAAGCATTAACGAGGTTCAATAGTTCAGTGTCGATGTTTCCGGGAGCTTCGAATAGAACTGGGTCAGCAGAAATCCAGTTATTATCAAGTCGTATGGCTGGAGTGGATTCAGCTCTAACCCCTCGAAGGTTCGATAGAAGGTCGCGTGCTGTTCCTGTATCGATTTCTTCTATTATTCTTCTTTGGGCTTGATT
>PAEG01000002.1 GCA_002703045.1 Acidimicrobiaceae bacterium | reverse complement strand
CTATTCGGTTTTGCGTCACGAGCTAAAGGGTAAAACCAAGATTAGACTGGCCATGCCGTTGTATTACTCCCGATAAGGAATCAAATACCCATGCACAGAATCTTCAAATTACTTGCTGTCCTATCACTTTTTTTAGCAGTTACCCCTAGTTGTGGAAATTCAGATGATTCAAATGAAATCCCAGTTTCGCAAGAAGGACAATCTTCGGAATCAGAAAAAATGGAAACTGCTGATGAATCAGAAACGAAGATAGAAGAAGCAGAAGAGGAAGAGGCGGAAATAGAAACTGCTGAAATAGAAACTGCTGAAACAGAAACTATTGACTCTGAACCTGAGACGCTTGCTTCAGAAGAATTGTCCCAAAGAATTCAAGAAGCTCTTCAAAACTGGTTACTTGCGAATGGCTCGTATGGGTCGTCCGCTTCAGTACTTCTTCCTGATGGATCCCAAGTCACGGTCGCAACTGGAGATCGTGATAGAGATGGAACTCCTGCTTCGGTAGATGATTACTGGCGCATAGCAAGTATTTCTAAACCAATAACTTCAGCCGTAGTTTTGAAATTAGTTGAAGAAGGACAAATAGAAATAGATGAACCAGTAATGACCTATCTTGGGAAAGAATGGGCCACAGGTTATGTCCTTGATGGCGTGGATTATGCACCACTCATTACGATTCGACAGATCTTAAACCACACAGATGGTTTCCCTGAGTACGCTTTTGATCCTGGCTTTTATTTGCTCGCTAGTTCAAGGCTAGACGTTGCTTTCGAGCCTCAAGAAGTTGTTGATTGGGGGTTCGGTAGAGGCCCTCAATATATTCCTGGAACGGAATACCAATACAATACCGTCGGCCATGTCATAGCGGGATTAGTAATAGAAGCAGTCACTGGAAAAGAAGCGCATGAATTAATCAGAGAATATATATCTATTCCAGCTGACGCTCCTGATATGTATCTTCCACCAAAAGAATTTCCCCCGTCAATGGTTCCCTCAATGTTCGTTCAGGGAGAACTTGCTAGCTTAATATCGCTCCTTCCAGGACTTGCCCCTTACGTAGAAGATGCAACAATCAGCGAAGAAATACTTGATTTGAGCGTCGGCCCTCAGGAAGTTCTCTCATCAGTTGGTTGGACCGGTGGGGGCGTTGAAGCACAAATGGATGATTTAGCCCGCGTCTTTAAAGCAATGTTCGATGGGACTATTCTTGAGGAAGAAACAGTTAATCTTTTCGCAGAAAAAGCCATAGGAACTTCATACGCATTGGGTATTCAGTTAAGTCAGAGAGTTGGGTACGCTACCTATGAGCATGGCGGGGGTGTTCCCGGTTTCCGATCTCACGCTCGTTATTTTCCAGATTTAGATGTATCAATTGCTCTATCTACGAACATGATTCCTGTTGATCCAGATGTTGGCAGCATCGCAGATGAAATTACCGAAATAGTGCTTAACCACTTAGAAGACAGCGGTCTAGAATTACCTGAGCCAAACCAATCCGGGTTAGAGCCAGTGCCTGCTGAGTCAACTAACACTGGTGAAATTGGATAAAGGTTTTGTAATGGAACTCGTGATTGAAACAGAATTTGGTTCAATTCAAGGTAAAGAAAGAAACGGGGTTCTTCTTTTCGCAGGTATACCGTATGCATCTGCTCCAATAGGGGAGAAGAGGTTTTGCCCGCCAGAACCGGTTTTGCCATGGACGGGAATTTATGACGCAACCCAATTCGGACCCGTAGCACCGCAACTACCAGGTGAAGGCCTAACAGATTCACATGATGTTACCTGGGATGAAGACTGTCTCTCCCTAAACGTATGCACTCCTTCAGCAGATTCTAAAAATCGCCCAGTTATGGTTTGGATTCATGGGGGCGCTTACCGCCATGGCACTGGGGCGACGCCATGGTATGACGGAACAAGATTCGCGAAGGATAGCGACATAGTTGTCGTGACAATCAATTACAGATTAGGTGCACTTGGCTTTGCAAGGATACCGGAAGCTCCAACATCAGGAATCAATGGAATATTGGATCAAATCGCTGCTTTGGGATGGGTTAAGAATAATATCGCACACTTTGGGGGAGACCCAGACCAAGTCACAATTGCAGGTGAGTCCGCTGGCGCGTTCAGTGTTGCAACAATTATGGCTATGCCCAAAAGTCGAGGCCTATTCAGCAAAGCAATAACACAAAGTGGGGCTGGCCATCACGTCATAACGCAGAAAGAAGCAGAAGCTGCAGGCAAACTCTTTATGAAATATCTAGAGGTTCACACTGTTGAGGAGCTCAGAGAAGTCAAAACAGAAGACATTCTTGAAGCACAGAAATACGTTGAAGAAAACTCTAGCGAGTTTATGCCAGTTGGGCAGTTGCCTTTTTATCCATCAATAACAAATGAACTACTGGTAGACCACCCAATTGCATTATTTACTCAAGAAGGAATTGGTGCAGAGATCCCTCTCCTAACTGGAACAAATACAGACGAAACAACCTTATGGGGAACTAACCAGATACCTGAAGAGAAACTCCACAAATGGTTAAAGAATTATGTCAATGACCCAGCACACTTTATAGAAGCAGTACAAGAAGACAGGGGAGACATTACAGCAGGAGAAACTGCTGTCGCTATCTCAACCGATCATACTTTTCGTATTCCAGCAATACAAATGGCCGAATCTAGACAAAAGCATGGCGGAAAAACGTGGATGTATGAATTTGACTGGAAAAGTAAAGCCTTCAATGGTGCACTTGGTTCCTGCCATGCGTTAGAGATCCCATTTACATTTGGGACCTTAGATGCCAAAGGAACAGAATTATTCCTCGGCACATCTGAACTTCCCAATCATGTTGGGGACAAAATGCATGCATCATGGGCTTCATTTATTCGCGAAGGTAATCCAAGCACGGAAGCATTAGGCCAATGGCCCACATACCATATTGCAGATAGAAAAGTAATGCGATTTGCCGACGAGACAACTCTTATTGATGACCCCTGGCCTGCAGCACGTAAATCATGGGAAGGTCACCGCTAGCTAAGACCGAAGAATTGGCCGAGTTAAACAGGTAGGACCCCCCTCACAGGGAATGCAAAGCTCGTCACCATTAAACAAAGAAACGGAACAACCGGATTCAATCATCAAACGGTGAGTTTCTGGGAAACCATGAATTGCTATAACTTTACGAGGTTCAGTAGCTAAAACATTTAAAGACAATCCAAGACTTTCTTCAAATTCACTTTCAGAAGCTTCTATAAGGTCAAAACCAAAATCACCCATCAACTCTTCAAGCCCATCAGGAAGCAAAGGTTTAAAAACAAGAGCTAAGTCATTATCAAGCGGACTAACCAAAGACATTAAATGTAAACAAGCATCGGGCCCTTTATAAAATGGAAGATCAAACTGTATAACTTCAACACCTTCCGCTGAAACGATGTCACGTAACTGCGAGATACCAGCATCATTACTACGGAATCCTTTTCCGACAGCTAACGTCGCTTCATCAAGCCAAAAGCAATCCCCACCTTCAAGAGTTCCCGGAGATTCAATCTGACCGATAATAGGGATACCAGAACGTTCATAAAACCGGCGGTGAACATCAACTTCACCTAAGCGTTTCTCTTTTCCAGGTCGCAAAAGAACTGAACCAGAGCCAAGCATGAAAGAAGGGTCATATGTAAAAATAGAGTCAGCTAAAGCATCATCAGTATCGTCAAACCAAAGAATTTCCGCGCCTGCATCCTCTAATAAAGTAACAAAATGAGCGTATTGATTTAGAAGGCCCTCCTGATTTAGCGGTTTTGAATAATTCCACTCCTTATTATCTGCTGAAAGGATCGCTGAAGGTCGGCGAATCGCAACCTTGCGTAGTTTCCCCGACATTGAATTCACACCAAATTCAGAAATCATTGAACATCTACTCATTCCCCTGAACACGGAAAAGCTTCTCAGAATCAGATACTAATAAATTCTGAACATCGGCAACTCGTAAACTTGTGCAGAATTCTCCATGTAGATTAGCGACAGTCATTTCATGAACCACCTCAGGGTCATAATCGACACCATCAGGTCCGATACGGTTCGTTGTCGCACATCCTGCAGGGAGTAAATAGGTATCGTAACCCATGTTCCCCGCCATCCTTACAGTTGTTTCAACACACATATTTGTAAAGAAACCAGCAACAACCAAACGGGTAATGCCGCGATCCGAAAATTCTTCATGGAGATGTGTTCCTACAAACCCACTGTTCACATTTTTCACTACGGCAATATCATCCTCGCCGACTACAAATCCTGGTTTTAACTCACCTGAAGGCAAACTCAATTTAAGCGGCGAATCCTCTTCAACCGAATCGTGAAGAGTGAAAGCCACTTGCAAACCGCAAGTACGCCATGCAGAGAGAACGTCAAGCATCACATTTTCCGCGTTAATGTTATTTCTTCGGCCTGTGCTTCCACCCCAGTGAGTAAGGTCGTCAACTCCTACCTGAACATCTATAAGCAATAAAGCTGTATCAGAATCAAAACGGTTGATCATCTTCGGAGGATAACAGTCATACAAATAGCTTCCAAACAGTGTCTTCTATCTAAATTAAACAATTCGTCAAATATCATCTACAGTTCAGCAAAGGAGAAGAAACAATATGGAAGACGCGTTACAAGAGATTCTAGACCGGCAAGAAATCATTGACTTAACAATTGCCTATGGCTGGCTATTGGACCATGGACCAAGAGAACGTTTAGATACTGTTTTTACTAAAGATGCAGTATGCGATTACAGAGGTCTCATAATAGATGGATTACCCGCAATCATAGAGAAAGTAACCGATGCACTGGGTTCGTTAGATGCATCTCAACATATTGTGAGTAATCAACAAGTTACTATTGACGGAGACACTGCTACCTGTAGATGCTATCTCCATGCACAACATACTCTCAGAGGAACTGAAGGCGGAGATAATTTTATTGTTGCTGGAAGGTACGATGACAAGTTAGTAAGAACCCCTGACGGGTGGAGAATAACTTTTCGAAAACTGAGCGGAGACTGGACTGAAGGCAACCCTAACGTCCGCAAACCCTCTTGAGGTACGCTATTAGTACTTCTCCCCAGAGATGCTCTTGGGAATGGTTATTAGAAGTTTGGAAACGCGCAGATGACCTAGAGATATTTGAATCTGGCTGGACTTTTGATCATTTCTATCCACTCTTTGGGGATTCCACCGAAGATTGTCTTGAAGGGTGGATTACATTAACCGCATTGCTCCAAGAAACGAAAAGGATTAGAGGCGGCGTTCTTGTTACTGGAATGCTTTACCGACACCCAGCCTTACTCGCTAATATGGCCTCTACGCTCGACATCACCTCTAACGGCAGATTAGAACTTGGAATAGGGGCTGGCTGGAATGAAGAAGAATGCGAAGCGTATGGGTTTGATCTTGGAACAATGGAAGACCGGTTCGACCGTTTTGAAGAGGGTATGGAAGTCTTAACTATGCTCTTATCACAAGAACAGTCAAATTTTGCAGGGAATTGGTATTCACTAAAGGACGCTATGAATAACCCTAAAGGGCCTCAGAGTCCCCTACCTATTTGCGTAGGAGGTGGGGGATTAAAAAGAACAATACCCGCTGCAGTGCGTCACGCACACCATTGGAACTATGGAACACAAACTATGTCGCTCACCGACTTCAAAATGCGCCATAAAGTCTTTCTCCAAGCCTGCGCAGAAGCAGAACGCGACCCAAACGAGATTCTTATTTCAACAATGCTTCGGTTCGATGGTGATATTAAAGCAACCATTCGACAAGCTGAAGAATACGAAGAAGCCGGTGTTTCTCTCGGGATTATCTCAATTCCTAAGGATAAACCACCCGAAACCGTCGAAGAGATAGCTCAAGGGTTATCAAAAATATAAAAAGATGGCGATAAATCCCACCCTCCGATGGAGCATAAAAGGATTTTCTGGTCAATAATTGAAACATGACTGATATTGAAACGTTCACAACAGAAGCTCGGGCATGGCTGGACGCCAATGCAGAATTGCGAAGTAGGAATGATAGCGGGCAAAGAGAGCTCGTTTGGGGAGAAGGGGAATTCAGCGTTTCTGTATTCCATAACCTTTCATTTGAGGAAGAAAAGGCAATTATTGATGACGCTAGAGCATGGACACAAAAGAAAGCGGAAGTGGGCTATCACAAAATAACGTGGGAACCAGAATTTGGTGGAATGGGGCTAACTAAGGAACACGAGAAAGCCTTTTTCAAACTTGAAAGTGAATACGATACTCCAGGCGGTCACGAAACTCATAGTGTTACAACTCACTTAATGGCTTCTTCAATAAGAATTTTAGGCACGGAACAGCAAAAAGAGGATTGGGTTAAAGAATGGGCAAGCGCTCGTGAAATGTGCTGCCAATTGTTTTCAGAACCTGCCGCTGGGTCAGATCTAGCAAGTGTCGCGACCAAAGCCGATAAAGATGGAGATGAATGGATTCTCAACGGCCAAAAAGTATGGAGTTCCGGAGCCCAATTCTCTGAGTGGGGAATGGCAGTCTGTAGAACAGACAGTGACCTTCCAAAACATAAAGGGATAACAGTTTTTGTCATACCAATGGACGCACCTGGCGTAGAGATACGTCAAATACGCCAAATGAGTGGCGGTACTTCATTCAATGAAGTTTTCCTCACAGACGTAAGAGTCCCTGATGCACACAGAATTGGTGATATCGGTGAAGGGTGGAAAGTAGCACTTACTGTGCTCGGCTTTGAACGAGAAAGCAGCAACGGAAGTTCAAGAGTCGGCGGTAATTGGGCTCAAGCTAAAGGACTAGCCCAATACCTAGAACTAACTAAAGATCCTATAATGAGAGATGAATTAGCGAGACTCTATACCCAGTACCGAATAATGATCCTTAATGGCCAACGAATTGCAGCGCAGACAAAAGCAGGTCAACCTCCAGGACCTGAAGGTTCTATTTCGAAAATGATCTGGGTTAAGTCGATGAATCTCATGAGCGATGTCGTTTCAAAAATGCTTGGAGCCAGAATGACTGCTGACACTGGTGAATGGGGAACTTACGAGTGGAATGAACATTTACTTGGAGCTCCCGGTTATCGAATAGCCGGAGGATCAGATGAAATACAAAGAAATATAGTCGGAGAAAGAGTGCTTGGATTACCCGGCGAACCTCGCGTCGATAAAAGCATTCCATATAAAGACGTACTCAAATAACTTTCGCCCAAGAGATCAAAATTTTCTAAGGACCTCGTATGGAAAAAAAACATAGTGTCTCAAAAGAGATAGCAGCGAGCCCAACAGAAGTTTGGGAACTCATTACTGACTTACCAAGCATGGGACGTTGGTCACCTGAAAATGATGGTGGTAAGTGGGTAAAAGGCTCAAAAAAAGCTGAACTCGGAGCAAGGTTTATCGGAAAAAACTCTTGGGAAGGAAAATCATGGTTAGCGCCCGTAAAGATAACTGAATTTAATGAACCAGACCGTTTTGCTTTTAAGATGCGGTTTCCGCTAATTGGTGGTTCCGATTGGAGCTTTGACATTGCACCAACTCCAGATGGGTGCAAAGTAACTCAGACATGGATTGATAAGAGAAGAAAAGCTCTAGTTTACATAGGCGGGAAAGTAAGCGGAGTGGATAACCGTTCCTCCCACACCCGAATGACAATGGAAAAAACCTTAGATAACCTTGCCGAAGAGCTTGAAAGCTGAAAGCTTTATACCTGAAGGTCAAGCCCTAACAAGTCATTTATGCGACGCGCCCATTCCCAGGCCATAGGGCGTTTCTTCGAAACCTGCTTTGCTAATTCTCTTGCTTTAGGGTGTCCGCCTCCAACGATCGCTACTTGCGTTGAGCAACGAGGACTGCCGTGCGACCCATATAGGTCATCAAGCCAAGGACCAAAAACATGACCAGGTTTTCCCCACACGAGATTATTATGCTCATCAAGAATAACTGCATCTTCTACCTCAGGAATCATTCGCAAATCATCTAAAGAAGGTCCATCTAAAACGAGTGCGGCTGTTCCCTCACACTCAACAATGCCCGGCAAACCTCTCTTGTTTAATTCGTCACCAAGCTCAAAACCATACTCAACT
>PAEG01000001.1 GCA_002703045.1 Acidimicrobiaceae bacterium | reverse complement strand
CAGACACAGCCTCACCTGCATGGTCCCGAGGACCCTCGCCGTTATCGGCGAGGATCGCTCAGTCCTTGCGTCTTCCGGCTACTAGTATAGCCGCGCCCAGCACTGATGCCAGGCCTGTGATTGCCGTGAACCCTGGTAGGATTCCTCCGCTTTCCCCGTCGTCGACTGGGTCGATCCCGTCGTCTGGGATTCCATCGCCGTCGGCGTCATCGTCTGCGTTGTCGCCGATCCCGTCGTCGTCGGTGTCCTTCGACTCGCTTGCATCGGTCGGGAAAGCGTCGGCGTTGTTGCCGACGCCGTCGCCGTCTGAGTCTAGAATCTCGTTGGGGTCGTTCGGGGCCCAGTCCGCATTGTCGCCCACGCCGTCGCCGTCCGAGTCCCTGCTCTCGTATGGGTCGGACATGAATGCGTCCGAGTTGTCGCCCACGCCGTCTCCGTCGTAGTCGCTCCACTCGCCCGCATCGTTGGGGAACGCGTCCGCCACGTCTCCGTAGCCGTCGCCGTCGGTGTCGCTAGTCTCGCTCGGATCCAGTGGGAATACGTCTGAGGTGTCGGGAGTGCCGTCGTTGTCGTCGTCGGTGTCGGCGTTATCGCCCACGCCGTCTCCATCTGAGTCGATGTACTCGTTCGGGTTGTTCGGGAACGCGTCCTCGGAGTCTCCCACGCCGTCGCCGTCGCTGTCCGTGGACTCGCCGCTGTTCAGCGGGAAGTCGTCCAGGTCGTTCGGGGTCCCGTCGCCGTCAGCATCCTCATCTGAGTTGTCGCCGGTCCCGTCGCCATCGGTGTCGGTGGTCTCGTTCGCGTCATCCGGGAAGTCGTCGCCGTTGTCGCCCACTCCATCACCATCGGTGTCGGTGGTCTCGTTAGCGTCGAAGGGGAAGTCGTCCTGATCGTCGTTCACGCCGTCCCCGTCGCTATCCTCGTCGGTGTCGTCGGTTCCGTCGTTGTCAGCGTCGGTGTCGGCGTTGTCGCCTACTCCGTCGCCGTCCGTGTCGACCCACTCGGTAGAGTCGTCTGGGAACGCATCGGAGTTGTCGCCCCATCCGTCTCCGTCCGAGTCCGCGCTTTCGCTTGCGTCCCATGGGAAGGCATCGCCGTTGTCTCCAACGCCGTCACCGTCCGCGTCGTTGGACTCGGTGGGATCGTTCGGGAACTCGTCGTGGTTGTCACCAACCCCGTCGTCGTCCAAGTCGGACCACTCCTCTGGGTCGTCTGGGAACCTGTCTTCGAAGTCGTTGTACCCGTCTCCGTCGGAGTCTGGGTACCCGAATACTATCTGTATCTCCTCGATGTAGTCACCTGCCATCACCTCGACACAGTTGCCTGTCATCTCGGTTCCGTTGTAGCTCCAGGAAGCCACTACGAGGCCGGCTCCGTCATGGGCCCCTCCGCAGAGGGAGCCATCGAAGTCGAGCGAATCGGTATCCTCGCCCCAGACGACTATGTCACCTGGGTAGTGGAAGATCATCTGGCCCTCGTCGTTGACTGTGACGTTGTAGTGGAGGTCCCAGCCCTGCATCATTACCGGGGAGTGCCCATCGGAGTTGTTGGCTAGGTTATCGAACCAAACGTGGTTCGTAGCGCACCATGGCTCGACCCCGTTCATCGTGAATGGGGGTGCCTGTTCCGAGCAACCCTCCTCTGAGGTGCCCTCGATGTACTGCATCTCGAACATGGCAGCCTCGGTGTCGTTCAGGATGCCGTCGCCGTCGAAGAAGTCGAAGTCTATCTTCATCCTGATTTCGTCGTCGAGGGTGGTGTGCTGGTGGATCGCAGCCACGGCCGTGCCGTCACTGTCAACCACCTCGACGAGCTCTGCGCTGAAGTCCTCGCCGACAGCGAAGTCCTGCATGTCGAATGACGGAGACGGACCTTCTCCGTCGCCGAAGTCTTGATCGAGAAGCATCTCGAGGCAGTCCGGGATTCCATCGCCGTTCTCGTCTTCCTCTGCCAATGGTCCCAGGATGTAGGCTATCAACAACCCAACCGTATGGGTATCAGTCCATCCGTCGTCATGCTCCTCGATTGACATTAGGTCGCCTTGTACGGCGATTAGGCATACGTCTTCGGTGACCTCGAGTTCCCATTCGAGGGATTCGGAGTCGCTGGTCGATGTGAAATTGTGATAGTCGTCATCGTCGTCTGCGTCATCTCCGTCGTAGTACCACTCGTCATCACCGTCGGGACAGTCCTCGACCCCGTCGTTGACCTGGTATATCCAGACCTCGGAGCCATCGCTGCAGTCGAACCAGTTGATTGGATCGCCATTGTCGTCGTACTGCTGCTCGTCAGCGCCGTCGGGGCAGTCCTGCTCCTCATCGTTGACCCAGCTGAACGGTATCTCGTCGCCGTTCCCGCAGTAGAACGTAGGCTCGTCGTCGTCCTCGTCTCCGGGGACCATTTCTACACTCCATCCGAGCTGGTAGTCGCCATCCACATCCAGGTCGTCCATGGTCCAGCTCATCGTCCAGTTTCCTTCGGAGAGCTCGTAGCCGATGTTCGATAGGATGAATTCAGCCATCTCGTCGCTGCTTAGTTCCTCTTCCCCATTCTCACCGAAGGCCTCCATCAGTTCGTCGATCGGGATGCCATCTACTTCCTGCCATCCGTTGTCGTCGACCTCCAGGATGACGTTCACGGGCCACTCCATTTGGCATGGTCCATCAAAGCCGAAGCTCCCCCCACGCTCATCCTGTGGCTCGCCGTTTTGCCAGTCGATCTCCTCTTGTCCCCAGTCCAGAATCGTGTATTCTATGTCGACGACGCATGTGGTGTTCTCGATCACCATCTCCCAGTCAGCGGAGTAGCCGCCGCTGGTCGTCGTGAAGTTCACAGCGTCCGGTTCCTGATCTTCGTACGAGCAATAATCGCCTCCCATGAAATCTTGAGTGCAGTAGTACCACATGAGGGTGTAGTTGTTACCCACCTCGTGGTCCTCGAGGGTCCAGGTCAGGCCCAGTTCCGCTGCCTCGTCTATCTGCGGGTAACCCATTTCATAGCAGTCGAAGCCTCCGTCCGACAGTTCCTCGCAGTCGTTCTCCCATGATAGGTAGTCGTCGCCGTCGTCCATGCACACGTAGTTAGTGGGTCCGTCTTGCCAGCAGTGGTCGTAATAGTCGGCTGACTGGTACCATTCCCACTCTACGGCGCCGCTGCCATCGTCGTACTCCAGGGCTACATCGTCCGAGCCGCCGTACTCCTCGCATGGGCCTTGGAAGCCGTAAGAGTAGCTGGAGACTCTGTCCCAATCCTCGCTCATCTCGTACAGGTCCACCCAGATGTTCACGTTGCAAGTGGTCGAGTCGGTCTCCATGTAGAAGGTCTCGGACATCGTCTCCGCCGTGGCGTTGAACTCGAACTCCATTTCGTCCCAGTAGCCATCATTACCGTAAATGCTCAAGTCGATTGCCAGGGAGTAGTTGGTGCCGACCACAAGGTCCTCTACCGAGAGCTCCATGCTGTGGTTGCCCGGCTCGATCTCCGGCATAGTCATCCAAGGCGAATCGCACTCCCAGTGGGTGCCCATGTCCTCGCAGTAGTCGTTAGGCATGTACATCCGGTGCTCTGGATAGCCGTCATCCCCTTCCCAGTCCCACTCATCATACCAGCAATACAGGCTAGACCCGTCCGCGCTGCAGTGGTCGAACTCCAGCGTTTCTGGAGTACCTAGGTCCCACTCCACACTGTCGTATGTCAGGGTGAACGGGGATGGGGGCTGCTCGCAGGGCCCGTTGAAGCTGAAGTAGTCGTAAGCGATCTCGTCACTCCATCCGTCCATCTCCTCGTAGAGCCTGACGTTGATGCTCATACCGCAGGTGTAGTTGTCGGTCTCTATGTGGAAGGTCTCGGACATCGTCTCCGCCGTGGCGTTGAACTCGAACTGATCCGAGTCGCCATCGCAACCCATCGTGTTCTGGCAGACATCGAAGTACCACTCTACGCTGTAGTTGGTCCCTACCTCGAGGTCCTCGATAGTGAGCTCCATCGTGTGGTTTCCGGGCTCTATCTCCGGGTCGCTCCACCATGTGGCGCACTCCCAGCTGCCGTCGGAGAGCTCCTCGCAATCCTCGTAGTAGTTGGTCCAGTCCCAACCTTCGTCCCAGCACTCGAAGTCGCCATCGGCTTCCTCGCACTCGTCGAAGGTCTGGTAGTTCCATTGCTCCTCCCACTCGACGCCGTCGTATGTCAGGGTGAACGGGGATGGGGGCTGCTCGCATGGCCCGTTGTAGTTGAAGCTGTCAGATCCCATGTGGCTGGAGCCCCAGTCCATCTCCTCGTGGAGATTTACGTAGATGTTCACGCTGCAGGTGTATTCCGTGGTCTCCATGTGGAAGGTCTCGGACATCGTCTCCGCCGTGGCGTTGAACTCGAAATCCATGTCGTGGTGCTCGCACCCTGCCATGTTCTCGCAGATGTTGGCCGAGATGCTGACGCTGTAGTTTGTCCCTACATCCAGGTTGTCCACTGTGAGCACCATCGTGTGGTTTCCGGGCTCTATCTCCGGGTTGTTCCACCATGCGGCGCACTCCCAGCTGCCGTCGGATAGCTCCTCGCAATCCTCGTAGTAGTTGGTCCAGTCCCAACCTTCGTTCCAGCACTCGTAGCCGTCTCCTTCCGGGTCCTCGTCGCACTCGTCGAAGGTCTGGTAGTTCCATTGCTCCTCCCACTCGACGCCGTCCGCCGTTAGGGTGAACGGGGATGGGGGCTGCTCGCACGGTCCGTTGAAGTTGAAGTAATCGTAGATGTGGTTGTTTCTCCACGAGTTGCCGTTGTCGTCCCAATCGATGTTGTACCTCTGGATGTTGAGGTCCACGCTGCAGGTGTAGTTGTCGGTCTCTACGTAGAACGTGATGGTCTCGGTGTCAGAGGTCGTGTTGAACTCGAACTCCGTGTTCTCGTTGTCGCAACCTCCCATGTTCTGGCAGATGTTGACGCCGATCGTGAGTCCGTACGACATGTTGTCCTCCACGTCAATGGTCAGTTCCATGGTGTGGTTGCCCTCCTCGATCTCCGGCCTCTCAAAGTTCCACTCGTTGATGCAGTACCATTCTCCAGTCGAGTTGTCCTCCTCGCAATCGTTCTGATGGCTGGTCCAGTCTGGCTCCCCGTCGCTGTTCTCGTCCCAGTCGTCGTTCCAGCAAAGCCAGTTGAATCCGTCCTGCTCGCAGTGGTCGAAGTAATCCATGTTGTATTCCACCTCGTACTCCTCGCCGTCCACGGTCAGGGTGAATATATCGGGAGTCTCGCACGGTCCGTTGTAGTAGAAGTTCTCGCTCTCTTGCGTCCCGTTGTTCTGGAAGTCCCCGTCGGAGTTCCAATACCCGTGTCGTACGTCTAAGTAGTAGTTGAGGCTGCAAGTCGACTCGAATGTCTCCCAGTCCCACGTCTCTGTGTGGTCGCCTGAGGAAGTCCCATTGAAGTAGATGGAAACCTGCTCGTTGTAGGAAGGACTGCCTTGCTCGTTAGCGTAGAAGTTTCCTGATATCTGGTAGGCCTCCCCATCCTCGATTTCATCGATTAGTAGCTCGAAGGAGTGGTCACCAGGCCAGACCAGCGGTCTGTCGTAGTGGACGATGCAGGTCCAAGTCCCTGTCGAGTTGTCCTCCTCGCAGTCTTGCATGTGCCTTCGGGTCCAGTCTGGCTCCCCGTCCTCGTCGTAGTCGTAGTCGTCGTTCCAGCACTCGTGATCGAAGCCGTCCTCGATGCACTCGTCGAACTCTTCGTAAACCGGGTTCTCCACGTACTCCTCGCTGTCCATGAACAGGGTGAGGGTGGACTCTTCCTCGTCGCAGGGCCCTTGCCAGTTGTAGTGATTGGCTTCGAAGGTACCGAAAGTGGACCATGATCCGCTTACCCATTCTCCCTCGTAGAGTATGTAGTGGGCTCCTAGGCCGCAAGTGAACCAGTCCGTGGTGAAGTCGGTATCAACTGATTCAGATGTTCCGTTGAAGTAGACGTCCTCGTATATGTCGCCATCTGGGGCGTACACCGAAGTCATCATCCTCCAAGACGAGTCAGGCAGACCGGATGCCATCCACTCGATGGTGTGGTCTCCAGGCCAGATAAGAGGGTTCTGAGTGTGTTGTATGCAGACCCATTCGCCGTTGGAGTCCTCCTCGCACCTGTCTAGATCGAACCTCACCATGAAACGGTCTGCTTCGCCGTCATTTCCCTGTTCGTCCAAGCTGCAGAACCAGAATCCCCCGTGCCTTTCGCAGTCGACTACATCCGCGGAGTAGTGGGGTATCATCTCATACTCCTCTCCGTCGAGCTCTGTCGTTACGGCAAGCTCTCCATCGCCCCAGCCGATGAAGTCGTCCTGGTTACGCAAAGCCTCTGTTCCGTTGTCTACCCAATCCAACCTGAAGTCGGAATATCCTGAACAGGTCGAGTTGCTCACTTCCCAGTAGAGCTCATCCAGTTCTATGCTGATTTCTCCGTTGCTGTCCGATTCGAAGACCTGGTTGACGTGATTGTAGAAGCTCAATGGTTCATTGAAGTCGTATACATACACGTATATGTTAGCAGTGTAATTGGTATCTGGGTCCAGACCGGAAACGTAGTACTCCAGACTGTAGTTGCCCTCTTCCATCAAAGGATCCACGTTGTCTACTACGCAAACCCAAGATCCCGTCGAGTCATCGCAGTATTGGAAGTACATGGTGTAGTCCGGGTAGTTGTAACTCCCGTCGCCATCGATGTCGATCTCGCAGTTCCATCCATCGTCCCAGGAGTTCTGGGTGCACGATAGGATTTCCACGTCGGATGGCCATAGGACCTCGACCTCATCGTACAACGTCCCATCGACGTGTAATTCGTAGTCACCGAACCAATTCTCGTCGTGGTCCGCCTCTACCGAGGCCATGGGTGATAATGCCATCAGGACCATCATCAGGGTCATCGTCAGGCTTCTTGTCTTGCTTGCACTGGTGTTACTCATACATTGTGCGGCCAAATATTGCTCTATTAAGTCCGTCGCTCGCTAAGTCTTGGACGGTTCTCGGACCATCTCCCATAGGGTCACCTCGTCACCGCCGCAGAGCTCGCTTGAGACGGGTTCGAAGCCCAGAGTCCCCAGGGATGCCAAATCGAAGCACTGCGCGTCCTCGTATGGCAACTCGATGGGAGATACCGAGGTCCTGACGATGTCGACCATACCGCTTCCCAGGAACCTCGACCATGTGTCGTGGCCGCCTTCAACTAGGAGCGATTGAAGCCCCCTGTCACCCAGCATGTAGAGGATCCTTGGGATGGGGATCTCGTCCTCTGGGATCACCACCCTTTCGACATGGGGGTAGTCGCCCTCGGATTCGAACTCGGACGACTGGACCAGCAGGGTGGGCGCCTCCCCGTCAGTCATAACCCTGCAATCCGCTGGGACCCTGTTCCGCGGGTCGATCACCACTCTGGTAGGCTGCTCCCTGGGACCTATGTCTGGCCCTCTGACCGTCAGCGAGGGATCGTCCCTGATGACCGTGCCAATCCCGACGAGTATCGCCATTGATTCACCCCTTATCCGATGTGCGAGATCCAAGGACTCCCTCGAGCTGAAGCGAATGGCTGGTTTCGAAGGGTCGCCGTCGATCCTGCCCTTTGAGTCAGTGGATGCCTTCAGGGT
>PAEG01000091.1 GCA_002703045.1 Acidimicrobiaceae bacterium | reverse complement strand
GCACCACAGCGATATTTTTGTATTACATCACTTCCAGAAGATGGGTTAGATATAAGATATAACTCACCATCTTTATGGTTATACCAACCACCTTTAACGGGGTCGTCAATCGTAACTGTAGAAAGACTTGCCTCTCCTCCTTTTGGATCGTAAACCCAACCACCTTCATTACTTCCGTCTGTCCAAAAAGCTACATAAGTTCCTTCATACTTAAATGCTTTAAGAGTAGTTGGATAATAATCACTATTCCACTGTGCAGGAGATATAATATTTTCTGTAACTACTTGCCCTTGCGAAGCTGAAACTGCACATAACCCATCCTGCCCTGCATATAGAATGTAATCTCCCATGTCTACAACGCTAAATTTATTAAGGCAAGATTGTGCAAGATCAATCTGTATAGAAGTCATTGCAGAAGGATCAACACCAGTTACAAAATAGGGTTTATTTTTGGTTAAACAAACAATCCCGTTACTTGTACTACCGATTGCTACAATATCTTCTTCTACAGTTATTCGATATGAAACAGGCCACGCATGAGGTAAATATGCTTCACTTAAACATAAACGTTTACCAGTGAACCCTGCAAACACACCATTAGCGACAGGAATAAGTCCCTGTAACGGGCCATCTGGATAAAGTGCTGTATTGTTGTTGGGTGGACCTATCCATGTCTCTGAGGGAAGTACCTCACCTAATGCTGCTGCTGATGTGTTATCAGTTGTACTGGTTGTTGCATAGGATACTTCTTTCACAAATTGAAACTGGGTATTAGTAGAACCTGTGTTAGATCGATAGAGTCGTTTCTTTGCATCAGTACCGAACGCAGCGCTATAACCAGAGGCCCCATAATTCGGTATGCTTACAGTTGCAGTCTGTGTTGAAGGTGTAAATGTAACAGCAGTGGTTGCAGGGCTAGGCGGTCCTTCTTCACCAAAAATCGAAACAAATGTATAAACCCAAGACGCATCTTCTGGTGATACATCGGCATCTTGCGTCCCTCCGATAGATGCAGAAATACCATTATCACCTGCTGGAATGCCGAGTACATAACCAACTCCAGGCCACGGACCCGTACTGTTATCTTTAATTGCAGCAGCGACGCTCATCTTAGGCCAAGCTTCGCCCGTCCAGTATAAGCGGCCTAATGAATCACCTGGAATCGGACCCTCTACTACTTTGATATAGTCACCATCCCACTCCAGCCAGTAATCATTACCATCGGTATGGTTATAAAGGAATATAGAATTACGAGTTGTGCCGTTTAAAGTACCTGATGCGTTAGAACCCAGATTAGATGTAATTGTCAGATCAATTTTTATAGGTGTAACTGACCCTGATTCAAAATCAATATTCTGTGCGTTCTGGGCAAACTGGTCACCTAAAAGACGAGAGGTGATTGCAGGAACCATACCTCCAAATCTATCTCTTCTAAAATATGTCATATCAGTTACTCAAAAGCAGGGTCACAATTAACCCTGCCATTCCAGTTATTATTGTCATACCCAGAACGAACACACTTTTCCCAATCCCTGCGAGGCTGTTATCAATATTATCGAGCCGATTAAAGATTGTTTTTGATCGCTCCTCACACATAGCTTCATGGGTAGATATCCTGTTTATTGCTTCCCAGTACTGGCTCTCGTTATCCATGTCAGTCTCTAAAGGTTGTATTTGGTGAAACCATCACTGGCTTACAATAAGCGGTGACTTTGGCTTCGTTATCTTCAAGCCTATCTGCAAAATACCTACAGCGATTTACGTTTTTAAAATACATATTACTGGTATTAACCTCTTCGTTCGCCACAATGACGATCAGTAAAAAAGCCATCAGTTTCATTTTGAAAAAGTGATTAGAAGGTTATAAAACCCGTAAACTATTCCTCCGCATAAACCTAATCCTATGAAGATAACAATCGCATCCAGTATATGTCGCTGTCTCCTTCGCTGTGCATAAACCACTTTTTCTCGACTTGCTTTAATTGTTTTTCGCATCTGGATCATTTCTCTAAACGTGTCAATCCCATAGCGAATTACAATTAAATCTCTAATCTGTTTCTCTTGTTCTTCTAGCTTCTTTTTAATAATAATTGCGTTTAACGCCTCCTGTTCGACAGACTGTTTATCTAATAGTTTTTTAAAGAGAGGCGGTTTTTTAGACTCTTTTTCTGCTTCTTTGATATCACTTGCATATCCGTACCATCTCCCAAGATGTTGTGCGACATCCTCAATTTCCCGACCTTTTGCAATGAGCGTTTGAACGCCCTTAAACGCTGTCGATGCCATTGAGAGGGCAGTAAGCGGGTCCATCTAAGTCGCTCCACTGTTAGCCGAACTAATAACTTTAGGCAAACTAATTGGGGCAAACAGGTAAGTCTGATCCAATACCGCCTACACCGATAACACCACTTGTAGCATTGTTTACACAATTGACACCAGCGATCCATACGGTGTTGGAATTTGTAACTTGGGTCAGGATAGAATCTAATTGAGCATCGTAATTAGGAATTGAAATTCCTCCAATTGCATCAAGAATGCTTTGGAAATTACTAGTGTAATTAGGAAACTGTAGGTTACCTAAAGCGTCCAAAACAGCAGAATTATCTGTGCTACCTGACACACTATTGATACTGGCTAGTCCTAGTCCAAGTCCCAAATCAACTGATTGTTGCCCAGCAACATTGATAGCATCATAAGAACCCAAGCCAAGATTCAACATATTGTCGTTGTTCGATCCGAGCATCTCATACAACGCTGTAGTCTTATTTCCTTCCTGCTCTATCCTGGCAAGGTTAGAGGTCATAGCGTGTCTAGCAGTAGTTTTTTGTGCGTCACTAGATATCCACATTGCTCCCAATGAGCCTACTACTGGCAAAACAGCTTTACTCCATTCTAAAGCAGCTGATTGTTGTGGTATCACCTGCATGTTTGGAGATTGCATGAGCGCGAGGGCCATTACTGCTGAACCTGCTGCGCTGTTGTCTCCACTAGCTGCTATTTTACTAAGGGCTTCAGACTTTGCTTGTTGTGCTTGACTTTGTGCAATCGCAATCTTTTCTACAGCTTGGTAATACTCCATACCTGCTGTCTGACACCCTGTTATAAATACAATTAATAGTAATCCTAAAAATTTCATGGCTATCCCTCCAGCACTTTGATGCGAGCTTCTAGCTCTTTGATTGCGTTAATTAAGACAGGAACAACTCGCTCGTATTGTAGACCGATTGCAGTCCTGTCGGCATTTGAAGATACAAGAAGTTCATTGTCTGTGGTGGTTGCAAAATTATCTGCATTTTCTATTTCTAAAACTTCTTGCGCTATGAGGCCAATATGTATTTTGCTTGTTTTCTTTGAGCCGTCACGAGTCACTTTGGTGATGTCTTGGTCTTCGTCATCTTCGGCATCTTTTTCTAAATAGTCAGAACGCATGTCCCATTTGTACGTAACTGGGCGCATTTTATTTATCCAAGACAATCCGTGTGTAAAATCGGTTATCTCTGCTTTGTCTCTTTCATCTGAGCCAGTAGTCCAACCCACTTTAATATAAGCATTAGTAATGCTGTTATCACCAATGCACACATAGTTACTAGCTGTTGTTATATTTCCAGAAGGTGATGCTGCTCTACCAGAAGAAGTTCCTACACAAATATTATTCGACCCTGTAGTGATTCCATATCCAGAAGTATAGCCCGCGCACAAATTGGAATTCCCTGTAGTGGCGGCGTACCCCGCATATCCTCCGAGGAAAACTTGGTTATACCCTGTGCTATTGGTATAGCCAGCTTGGACTCCTACCGCCGTATTGTAATCACCCTCGGTATTACCATACAAAGCAGCATAACCGACTGCCGTTCCTAAAAATCCTTCTGTGTTACCATACAAACTGTAATTTCCAAATCCCGAATTAGAATGTCCTGTAGTGTTTTCATGCAAGGACTGTTGTCCAAATGCAGAATTGTGATTCCCTGTGGTTAATTTATATAACGCTGCATAGCCGTGAGCATTAGTGTAACTTGCCGAAGTTGCCGCTTCAGCCGAAAACGCACCTATAAGATTGTTCGACACCCCATCAGTTAAATCGTTGCCAGAAAGGTAGCCGTAGAGACAATTGTAACCCCCTGTTGATATTGCTGCCCCCGCAGCATAGCCCGCTGCGGTGTTGTAAGATGCTGAGGTCTGCGCTTTTAACGTACTAGCTCCCAGCGCACAGTTGTACGCCCCATTTTCATTTTCTTTTAACGAACTGACTCCGACAGCCACGTTATAGCTACCTGAAAGACTGCCATCAATAAGTGCATTGGTTCCAATTGCAATACTATAAGATGAAGGTGTTTTAAGTGTACCCGCAGCCAACTTGTCCACCGTGACACTTCCGTCCACAAGCTTCGCAGATGTGACGGTTGAATCTGAGGGTGTTCCAATCGGCAAAGCAGCGTCTGAAACCGAAATGATAAAGTCGATAACATCGTTACTTGTTAGCGCACTTGCAAAGACAATTTGAGTGTTGTTGCTGGCTAAAGTNTAGGCATTAATTGGTGCTTGGATAACTCCGTTGAGNGAAACAATTAGCGATTCAGCACTAGCCGCAGTAAAGGTAGNACTGCTCTTTTGGAGNGNATACGTNGCTGTNGCTGANGTNGTNATGCTNTCTAAAAGCGNNCTNTTNCCNTGNGCTGGNTGTTTTCCAATNAAAGGCATTTAGTTCTCCTACGCTATCGCTTGAATATATAGCATTGGTTTTATCGGGGCTGCATTGACTCCACTAGCACCGCCTCCATCCCAATAAGTATTCATGTGACATCTACCGCCCTGTGTGTCCGTGTAATCTCGTCCAGTGACTTTTATTGTTTTTGCGCCTGTCCATCCGTTGTATTCACCTTCAGAGGTATCAGTTGATCCGACATTCAAATTAAAAACATANTCCATNACAGCNTACATTTCTCCAGCACTCGCTTCCCAAGCGTTACCGCCAGCAAAACTTTTNTGCGAAGGCTCTACGGTGCTGCCGTCAATTTGAATTCTGAAATGACCCAGACCCACAAGCTCGGTTGAGTCGTACTTAAACCCAAATCTATAAAGCAGATATTTCGTTCCGGTAGGTGGTGTGTATGAAATAGAGCTTCCGGTAATATCCGCATGTGAAGTCGTTAAAATTTGCTGTGCGGTTACATCAGTCAACGTGTATGTGCCAGAGCCGACTGCTACTTGCCTTCCATCGCATTGACCTGTGAGCGTCTCAATTATTTCACCTGCCGATGGAGTAGTTGAAACTGTCGCCCACGTAAGACCTCCTGTATTGCCAGACTGCTTGCTAAGAAACTGTCCGTTTGTGCCAGCGTTGCTAATTTGAATTCTGGCTTCATCAACTGCTTCATCGGCAACGGACGCTTGAGATACAGCGTCGCTAGATATTTTAGCAGTAGTGACAGCATCGCTAGATATTTTAGCAGTAGTGACAGAATCGCTGGCTAACTTGCTTGAAGTGATACTTCCGTCAAGTACCTCAGAGGCTGGAGCTTGTCCGATAAAAGGCATTAGGCAACCTCCTTCCATACGTTATAAACATTATCCCATTCGTAATTTTTTCCATCATCAGGTTTTGGCGGAGGTTCCCAGTATGTGGGTTCAGAAAATGTATTTGCTTCTTTGTCGTAGCTGCCGCCAATAAATGCTGATTGGCCATCTGGGACAGCTATCCACTCTCCGACTGTAGGAGTTGGTCTTTCAGTTATATGAGCTTCGTCGGCAACAATAAAATCTAATACTGCGCCATCTTGTACGTGTGCGTAAGTTCCCATAATTAAGCCGTAAATGTTCCGCTAGAAGTAAATGTGTGATAAGTGTATCCACCTGTCGTAACCACTGTCCCGCCGCTGCCTCTTTGTGCACCTGCATAACGAAGAATAACTAGGCCAGAGCCTCCGTTTGCTCCGTTGTCGGCAGAACTATATCTGTTTCTACCACCACCACCGCCACCTCCACCAGTGTTAGCAGTTCCAGCGACAGCATCAGAGTAATAGCCCCCACGACCGCCACCTCCTAAACCTCCAGACCCGTTGGCTACGGAATACCCTCCGCCACCTCCGCCTCCGGCATAATACCCACCCACACCAGTTGATGTAGCTGTTGCCCAAGCTGACCATGCGCCAGATCCAGCACCTCCGCTGCCACTTGTACTTCCTTCAGCACCTGACGTTCCGGCTGCTGCTTTTCCGCCGCCTCCACCAGCCTTATTTCCACTTGCGCTTCCTTGCGCTCCAGCATTACCTTGACCACTTACACCAGACCCTGCGTTTTGGTGGCTGTTAGATCCTCCTCCAGAGCCTCCAGCCCTACCCCAGTAACCATTTACATTATAACCCTGTCCAGAGCCTCCACCGCCTCCTGTAGAAGTAGTTGAATTGAAAGAAGAGTCACCTCCATCACTTCCCGAATAAAAGCTTGCGTTTCCAGAACCCCCCGCACCAACCGTAACAGTGTATTGAGTTGGAGGAGTTAAGGTTGATGTTGCTTCTTGCATACCTCCAGCACCACCGCCTCCCGCAGTAGGAGTATTGGCATTTGCACCGCCACCGCCTCCACCGCCAGCAATGATTAATGCAGCGACTGAGTAAGGTGCGTCTATCAATATAGGGGCTGCGGCTTCTGTAGAGGCTACGGCTACCCATCCGTAAGTAGCACCAGTATAGACAAACGAAGCACCGACTCTTTCATCATGCAATGCCTTGTTAGTTGCACTGCTGTTAAATTTCAATCCGTTAGGGTCTAACTCGATAGCGTTAGTGTCTGCTGTTCCGGCAACGTCAATTATTTCTATTACTTCGCCTACAGTTGCAGAAGCTGGAAATGTAATTGCAAATGAAGCACTGGTAGTATTGATAAAATATCCGTTCCCAGCTACTGCGGTAAAGGCTGCGGTTTTTACAGTCGAATCCCATGTTAAACCAATTCCAGAAGCCTTATCCGCAGTGACAGCATTGTTAGCCAACTTAGCAGTTGTAATACTTCCATCAGCAATATCGGCGGCAATTACCGTATTTGCTGGAATAGCTAAAGAATTTATTTTAGTAATTGCCATTTAGGTAATTTCCATTATGCCGAGGGTAGCGTCTAGGGCTGATGCTGTACCCGCTTTAAGTCGGAGTATGTCTGTCTGCTCGAGCACATATTTCTGCCCCGCCATGACTTCCAAGGTTGTCCTGGAGGGGATGCTTACTGTATCTAATACTTGAAAATCATTATTTGAATCAGAGGTATCTTGTATCTGAACCGTGACATCTACTGCACTAGCTGTTTTATTGCATAGTGTTAATCCCAACACTATCGTAGTGGTGCTAGAAGGCACAGTGTATAAATCGACGTATGACGTCGTAACATTCGCAGCAAAGGCGTTTTTAAATGTATTGGCCATGATTTATAGTTCTCCTATCCCAGTGCGATTGCTAACGCCACAACATCTGCCTCGGTTACACCCACCGCCGCCGCTTCTGGACCCCAGGTTGATGAAGATGAGTCGTATGTGAGTACATAATTGTCAGTTGGGGAAGTGCTGCTCACATTTGATAAATTTGCAAGAGACTGCCCGGTAATATTTGTTAGATAACTAGCTGATGCGTGATTTCCCCAGCCGTGTGCGGTGTCAGCGTTTGTGCCTTGAGTTGAAGTTGCAAGTCCCGCCTCCGCTGCCGTTTGGTTAATCCATTTTGAGGAAGTGTTGTCATACGCCAGGACCTCATTGTCAGCTACCGAGGTGATAGTGACATCAGTGATATTGTTTACTGAAGTCTTAACGTCATCTGCTTTTGTTCCCTGGGCAGCGGTTGCGTAATCCGTGGATGCAGTTGTTGCAGCAGTTCCCAAACCTAAATTTGTTCTGGCAGTGGTTGCATTCGCCAGGTCCGATAAATTGTTTGCTTTTAATGCCGCAGTTCCGGCTGCCGTATCTACATATGCCGTAGCCCAGGCTGAACCTGTGTACACCTTCATCGCACCACTGGAACTGTTATAGTGCAGCGTTCCAGTTGTTAATGTACCGCCATCGTTGTCGGCAACCGGGTCACTTGTTTTTGCTCCTAAATATCTAGAGTCAAATGAGACAAACGAGGCCTGGGCATCCGTCTTTGAATTCTGCGCTGCTGTAGCTGATGCGGCAGCGTTCGTAGCTGATGAGCTTGCGTTGGTTTCCGATGAGCTACTGGCCGATGCGCTTGAGGCCGCAGCGTTTTGACTCGCTAATGCTGCTACAGCAGATGCTGCACTTTCACTAGCCTTGGTAGTTGCTATCGCAGCTTGTTGGGTGCTGGTAGTTGAATATGTCCCCGCACTTGTTGAACTGGCAGCAGCATTTGTTTCACTTGTAGCTGCCGCATTTTTTGAACTTGTAGCAGCAGCACTTGCAGTTTCAGCAGCAGACTGCGCGGCCAGTGCAGCAGTTTTTGCTGCCTCGGCATCAGCAGTTGCAGCTTCTACAGAATCATCGGTGGTGATGTGTTGATAAAATGTACTCATTAGCCGTATCCATTCGCAACAGTTGGAGTGGCCCCCGCACTCTCAGCATCCGAGGCGTGTTTCAACAACCTCGCAAGCCCAACCGCATACCGCTGCTCATAGCTCGACATTTGCTGGGGAGAGAAAGCGAGATATTGAGCGGCTTCACACAATGAGGCGTACAACAAAAGTGCGGGGGCTGTTTGCAAAAGTAAATTACTGCTGTTGGAAGATCCCAACTGCGTAGGCTTGTGATAATAAATCAAACGCAAGGATGTTGTCGTCGCAGCGTTTGGAACTGGAAACAATCTCAGTTGATAGGTTTCCCTGGCAAAATACGTTGGTTCGTTTACTTCATTTGTGTAACTGTGTAGCTGCGTTAAGCTTACTCGGTAAAGTGGTTTGTAATTCCAAAAAACATCTTTTAATTCTAAAAAGTCTGCTGGAAGATTGGCATAGCCCGAAGTGTTCGCACTCAGCAATGCAGATTTTTCTAAAGTAGGTATTCTTAGTTCATGCCCAATTCGATCTTCACCTAACTCTATAAAATCTGGAATTCGATCGGCAAGATCGTCCCGGTTCAGCCAGGAGGCAACCGCCGTTTTTAATTCATCATAAGTGGTGATGCTCAAATCTTATTATCCCGTGTTCTTAAATGTTTCCATTCGGGTGAATTCAATTTCTTTTTCATTCGACGTAAATCATCACGGTTCGGAGCCATGACA
>PAEG01000090.1 GCA_002703045.1 Acidimicrobiaceae bacterium | reverse complement strand
GTTCCAACGAGGGCGGTATCTGGAACGGAGAGTACTGCGAATTCCCTGAATATGAAGAAGAATGGGATGAAGAACAGTGGTGCTCTGACGAGGGCGGCACATGGGACGGAACTTCGTGTGAATTCCCCTATGAGGAATGGGATGAAGAGCAGTGGTGCTCTGACGAGGGCGGCACATGGGACGGCGAAATGTGTAGCTTCCCATGGGACGGCGATGACAACTATGATGACGGCTCTATCTGGTCCGCACCCGATGAGGAAACCTGCCTTCAACGCGGCGGAATATGGACCCAAGAAGAAGGCTGGGGTTACTGCTCTGAAGAGTGGCAAGACGATGGCTCTATCTGGTCCGCGCCCGATGAGGCAACCTGCAACGAACGCGGCGGACAATGGCTACAAGAAGAAGATTGGGGTTACTGCTGGGAAGATTCGGGTGAAGTTTGGGATGCGCGCGATCAAGCAACCTGCAACGAACGCGGCGGTACTTGGGAACCCGATGACGGCTACTGCTATGAGGAATGGGCACCCGACTATGACGATGGCTCTATCTGGTCCGCGCCCGATGAGGCAACCTGCAGCGAACGCGGCGGACAATGGCTACAAGAAGAAGATTGGGGTTACTGCTGGGAAGATTCGGGTGAAGTTTGGGATGCGCGCGATGAAGCAACCTGCAACGAACGCGACGGTATTTGGGAATTAGCCGACCCTCAGGACCCCCAAAATTCTGATGGGTGGTGCATGTCAGAATGGGATGAAGCCAATTACGAACCAGCTGGGGAGTATAACGAGCTCACAGGATGCTGGATAGAGGCTTATGAAGATGGCTCAGTATATGAATCATGTGATGATGGATCTGGCTCATGGTTTGACCCCCTTACAGGAGAAACACAAACCTGGTCACCAGCTACCTACGATGCCGAAAGTGGCTGCACCACCCAGACCTACAATGGATTTACTGAAACCTGGTGTGAAGATGGCACCTCTTACTGGGAAGACGAAGAAGGGGGTGTGAATATCTCTTCATACGATGAAGAGAGAGGATGTTGGACAGACACCTACGCAGACGGATCATCTAGCGTCTATTGCGAAGATGGATTCAGCTCTTACACCGATGCAAATGGGAATACAGAAACATGGGCTGCGCCTGAAATCAATGTCGACCCTGCAACCGGCTGCACTATTGAGGTCTTCGACGACTGGACAAATACATGGTGCCCAAATGGAGATTCGAGCTGGGAAGATGCAGACGGAACAAGAGGTTCATACAATGCTCAAACTGGATGTAGCGAGACGTTCTATCCAGACGGGGGACAAGATACTTGGTGCGAAGATGGATCAGGGTCTTTCACAAACCCTGACGGTGAAACCGACAGTTGGGGCGCAACTGAATACGACTCTGAAACAGGCTGCTACACACAGGTATATTCAGACGGATCCTCAACGTGGTGTGACGATGGAACTTCTATTTGGACCGATGAGTTCGGAAATTCTAGTACCTATACCTACGACGAAGAGCTGGGTTGTGGCACAGAAGTATTCGATGATGGGGCTATCTCGACATGGTGTGAGGATGGATCAGGAACTTGGATTGACCCTGAGGGAAATGTCGAGACTTGGACCGCTCCAGTAATCACTATTGACGAAGCGACAGGATGTACAACGGAAGAATACGACACGGGCGAAATCTGGACGTGGTGTGAAGATGGAACAACTACCTTTACGGATATTGACGGGAATACTGACTCATGGACCCCCCCTCAAGAAGAGATCCGTGAGGACGGCGCTATCGTCCTAACCTACGACGATGGAACTGTAGAAATCATAAATCCTGATGGAAGTCTTAGGCTAACTTGGCCAGACGGTACCTGGTTCGAAGAGGAGTTCATGGAAGATGGTTCGCTTGTCCAACGTTACTCTGATGGATCAACGTACGTTGAGTTTGCAGATGGCACATCTAAATACACGGACCCCTATGGCCAAACATCACGAACTATAAGTATTGGTGAAGGAGATTCCCTTGGGTGGGTTACCCAATATGATGACGGAAGTACCTATACCGAGTATGAAAATGGAAGAGCAAGCTATACAGATCCATCAGGATTTAGTGTTGAGATCATTGTTGATCCAGAGACCGGAGTCAGAACTGAAACGTCAAGCGACGGCACGGTCATAAGAGAAGCCCCTGACGGGTCATTCTCAGTGATCTACCCTGACGGAACCCGAGATTCAGGAGTGTACAACCCTGACGGTGACCTCGTTATGACTTATGCTGACGGTTCGAGCAGCATAGTACGGGAAGACGGATCGGAAACGTTCACAGATCCATATGGAATAACTACCATCGTCACGTACGACGAAGAAGGTCGCCGAACAGAAATATCTTCCGACGGATGGACCTCAACAACCTCCCCAGACGGGTCCAGTATTAGAGTTACATATCCTGATGGCTACGTGGAAAATACTGTGATTTCTTCTGATGGGTCGTACGTCACTACGGGAAGTGACGGTTCATCGATTCGATACGACGCAGAAACCCAGCAAACAACCTTCGCTGACCCATCTGGATCAATCGAAGTTCTCCGAGTTGACCAAGATGGAAACGAAGTCCTTACCAACTCGAATGGAGAAACCATAGAGTTCAACCCTCTCGCAAACACTTCATCGTTCATAGATGCTGAAGGGAACATGCAAATTAGTGAGCGAACCGAAAATGGAGGATATCTCATAACTCTTGAGGACGGTACCGTCCTTGAACTAGATCCAACCGGAAAGCCACTCAACAGTGATACCGCCATAAAGGAAACCGATAGTACTCTTAGCATCGATTGGGAGGCTAACAGTATTTCTGGAAATGCTGTCGGGAATGTTGAATGGGACAAAGAAACAAACACCCTAAGCTCATGGACGCTAGAAGACAATACCTTCAGGAAGCTAGATATTGATGACGATGGCTCTCTGACAGTGGAAGTAGATGGGGAAACCTTCAAATACGATCCCGCTACCGGAGTAACCGGTGTGAACGATATCTTCTACGAACTTGGTGAAACGATTATTAACACTTCTGGAGCCGGATCCGCAACGATCTCGGAAGATGGAATGACCTTCACCGTAGACTATGACGGGGTGAGCGCAACGGCAGTTACTGGGGCAACCGGAGTTACTGTTGAAATTGATGGGGAAATCTATGAATTCTCCTACTAAACCCATAATGACCAGCCCTAATAGGAAGTTCTCTCCTTTCAGGATCTTTGCGATTGCCGCTGCATCGTGCTTGTTTTTTGTTGGTGCCTGTGGCGGTGGAGGTGGGGAAGATAAAGGACCAAATGCTGAGAGTTCTTCTGAAAACGCTACCGGTGATAGTGCTAGCNCCCAGGAAAGCCAAAGTGACGAAACTCCGAGCGGAGGAGATTGTGTTCTCGAAGTTAACGCAGATTGCAGCGGGGCTGATCTTTCTGGCCAAGACTTGTCAGCCATAGTAGCTCCCGGAATAAATCTCAGAGGAGCGAACCTCAGCGGAGCAATTCTTGATGGAGCACTTCTTGTCGGTGCAAAATTGACTGGAGCTGACCTTAGTGGCGCCTCACTCGCTCATACCAATTTGTCAGCCGCAACCTTGACTCAAGTCCGAGCCCCAGCAACCGTGTTCTTTGAAACAAACCTTACACACGTTGATCTAACACAAGCTGACTTAAATACTGCGGTGATGATCGGAACGAACCTTAGTTCTGCGAACCTCACTGGGGCATCTGTGGAAGGCCTAATCGATAGGCGAACGGAGAAATGCGGAACTATATGGACTGATGGGTCGCTTGACAACTCAGGCTGCTAACAACCTCTAAGTCGCCTCACATCCGCTGCTGTCTTCAATCGCCGCAAATTGGCATCTAACATAGATACATGCGCCTCATCGCACTTTCCCTAGCCAAAGCAGCAGGATGGATTTCCCGTGCGCTGGGTCTTGGAGGAGGAACTACTATACCGGGAATGATTCTCCTGAAGTTNCGNCCTNACNCNCTTCAGGAAATGGCACAAGAACTGGAAGANATTATAGTNATCTCAGCAACNAACGGNAAAACAACNACNGCCAGAATGGTAAGCCATNCTGNTCACGAGTCNGGAATTTCATTTGTAGCCAATACCTCTGGAGCCAACCTTNCAAGCGGAATCGCTACNGCATTACTNCAACGAAACCCAGATGAGNNATTCGGAATTTTCGAAGTCGATGAGGCGGCNCTACCTGAACTTATTCCGCAANTACGACCTACCGTCNTTGTCTTNATGAATCTTTTCCGCGACCAACTTGACCGATACGGGGAACTAGAAACAACTATNCAAAAATGGAAGGAAATGATCGAATCTCTNCCGGAANCCACGAAACTCATCATCAACGCNGACGACCCNGCCCTCGCNTACCTCGGNTCNCTNCATCAAAACGTTGAATTCTTCGGACTNGAGCTAACCGACTANGGAAGCGAAACCATTCCNCACGCAGCTGATTCACTCCANTGCCAGAAATGCGACAGTNCTCTCANTTTCCAACAAGTCACNATAGGNCACCTTGGCCACTGGGAATGCCANAATTGCGGATTCCGCAGNCCAAACCCTTCTTTTACAGGCGACAAAATTAACCTTAAGGGGCTTAACGGATCNGAGTTCATCGCAGNATCCAAAAAAGNTTCACTAGAAATTCAAATACCCCTTGCCGGGATACATAACGNCTATAACGCCCTGACCGCATACGCCACCTGCTCTACGATCGACATCTCACCAACAAAGATCCAAANGGGCCTCTCGANAATTNCAGCCGCCTTCGGGAGAAANGAAATCATCAANTTCGATGGAANTGAACTNATGATAATGCTTGCAAAAAACCCCGCAGGAGCAAACCANAANCTTAAAACCCTTCTCCTAGAAGAAGGAANCATNCANCTTGCTATCNTCCTGAACGACAGGACTGCTGATGGAAAAGATGTTAGTTGGATCTGGGACGTTGACTATGAAATGATCCTTGACCGCATTTCATCTCTGACCATTAGCGGAGACCGAGCTTACGACCTTGCCCTTCGTTTTCGCTATTCAGGATTCCCAACTACGAGCATGCATGTCGTCCCATCAATCCAAGAGCTTCTAGAGCACTTAAAAAGTTCCATCAAAATAGACGGAAGGGCTATCGTCTTACCGACGTATACGTCAATGCTTGATTTACGAGCAGGACTTAACAAAATAGGAGCGACCCACTCTTTTTGGGAGGAAAAATGACAGAAATACGAATCTGCCACCTCTACCCAAAGGAAATGAACATCTACGGCGATCGTGGAAATATCGCTGTTATGCAGAAGCGACTTGAATGGCGCGGGTACTCATCCTCGATAACTCCAATAAACACTGGAGATGACTTCACTCCCACCAAGTTCGATCTTTGCTACCTAGGAGGTGGCCAAGATAGAGATCAAATGATCGTCGCGTACGACCTTCAAAAAAAATCTGCAGCATTACACTCTGCAGCTAAAGACGGCATGGTTTTTCTATGGGTATGTGGAGGAATCCAGCTTGCTGGCGCAGGATACACAGACTCCGAAGGCCGAAGGATCCCCGGCGTTGGGATCCTTGATTTAGATACTTCTGCAGGAAAAAATCGGCTCATCGGAGACCTTGTCCTAGATGCAGAACTCAACGGAGATACTTGCAAAATTGTCGGTTATGAAAACCATGCAGGAAGAACATTTCTGGGCCCTGATGCCACTCCACTTGGTTCAGTACTTAAGGGCCATGGAAATAATGGCATAGATAGAACCGAAGGAGCTGTTCAACGAAGNGCAATCGGCACATATATGCACGGGCCTATCTTGCCCAAAAACCCCTGGCTAGCGGACAAACTTCTTTCATGGGCGATTGAACACAAAACAGGAAAGATGCCCACCCTCACCCCTTTAGACAACTCCTTAGAAAATCTTGCGCAGCAAGTAGCAATAACACGTGCCGGCGTGAAACGATAGACCGATAATCAAAATCAAGAATAGAGCGAGTAAGTTATTTAATATGCCAGGAAGATACTCCTACACCAGCCCATGGTCCCGAGGAAACGACCCGTGGTTTCGAATAGGGCAAATCGACGTCACAACGACAGTAGGCCTAATCGGCTTAGGAATCATTTCTGTCTTTGTGTGGGCTATTGAGGGAAGAAGCCATGAAATAAGCTTAAAGCTGCTGCTCGATCCACAAAGGGTCCAAGATGGTGAAATCTGGAGACTGATCACCTGGCCGCTAGTCAATCAAGCTAGTTTCTGGACTATTTTCTTATTTTTTATTCTCTATATGCTCGGTAACCAATTAGAGAACCTAATGGGAAGAAGGACTTTTCTCTATCTGCTCCTAGCTTTCACAGTTATCCCTGCTGTCGTGGTCACACTTGCCAGTATCTCAAATTCTTCACCTGCATTTATTTACGGATTACGCTTCGTCGAACTTGGTGTGCTGATCGCCTTTGCNGCTCAATTTCCCTTTGCNCGATTTTGGCCGGGTATTCCTGCCTGGGGAATCGTAACNGTCATTGTTGGCCTCCAGTTCCTTGACGCTCTTCAAATGCGATCGGGACTGCATGCTCTAACATTACTTAGCGTAGCTATCACAGCTCTTGTCGGGATGCGTTCACTGGGATATGCATCTGATCTGCATTGGATTCCAGCATTACCAATTAGCGGAAATGCTAGAAGAGAATCACGCCAGCGCCCTAAACGTCAGAGGCGATTCAAAAAGAACCACCTACGGGCAGTTACCGAATTCCGCGATCGGCACACGGAAAAAGAGATTGACCAAATCTTGGACCAAGTGGCTGAAGATGGAGTCGAAAGCCTTTCAAAAGACCAGAGAAAACGTCTAGAACAACATTCAAAAGAATTAAGGAAACGCCGCGACAGCTAATGGCAAAAATATCTCAACTGGATCATGAATTTGCAAGCTACGCTGCGACCGAAGCAGGAAAATTACTACTAGATATTCGTGCCGGTAACCATAATTTAAACTCTTCCGACCTTGATCTGGGGACATACGGTGACATCCAGTCTCATGAACTTCTCGTTAAATTAATATCTGATCAGTTTCCCGAAGATATGATCCTTTCGGAAGAAGCAAATGACGACCCCAGCAGGATCAGCAAAGACCGAGTATGGATTATCGACCCTCTAGATGGAACTCGAGAGTACTGCGTTAAAGGGAGAACTGATTGGGCTGTACATGTGGCGCTTTCAAACTTCGGGATGCCTGAAGTAGGCGCGGTTGCACTTCCAAATTTTGAAAAAACATACAGCACTCTTGATCCACCCCAAACCCCATTATCTANAGGCCCGATCAAGATCGTCTATAGTCGGACAAGAACAGTTCCAGTCGCTGAATTCCTATCGAAGGAGATGAATGGAGAGCTGTTGCGAATGGGGTCTGCTGGAGCAAAATCCATGGCAGTCATCAATGGCAATGCCGATATATATGTTCACTCTGGAGGCCAGTATGAATGGGATAGCTGCGCACCCGTCGCTGTAGCACTAGCATCAGGAATCCATGCCTCNAGNNTGGANGGAACTCCTTTGCGNTATAACCAAAANGATCTNCACGTGCCAGATCTCCTTATTTGNAGAAAAGAGCTGGTAGATCCCNTNCTNACATTACTCAGATGAATTTTCAGGTGTAGAGTCCTGAGAATGCGTTTGGTTATAGCTACATGTTCAGTTGATTACAAAGGAAGACTGAAAGCAACTTTGCCAAGTGCTAAAAGACTCATCATGACAAAGGCAGATGGATGCGTCGCCGTTCATTCGGGCACTCGGGGTGCCTATAAGCCGCTCATGTGGATGAACGCCCCTAATAGAATCGAAGAAGCTGAGAGCTCATGGGTTATCTCAAACCCTAAAGGCGAACGTCTAACTATAATCATTGAAGAGATTTTATCTGACACCAGCTTTGACCTGGGAGAGGATCCGGGTTTGCAAAAAGATGGTGTTGAAGCCCACCTACAGCTCCTTCTCGCTGAAAATCCTGAGGAGATTGAGGAAGGCCTATCTTTAACTCGGAGAGAGTTTCCAACTGATATTGGCCCCGTTGATATGCTCTGTCGCGATAGGGACAGCAAAGCTGTCGCTATTGAGATTAAAAGACGAGGGGGCATCGATGGAGTTGAGCAGCTTACACGATACCTCGATTACTTAAATCGTGATCCGAAGCTACGACCAGTCAGGGGCATATTCGTCGCACAAGAGATAACTCCTCAGGCAAAGACATTAGCGAAGGATCGAGAAATAGACTGGGTTGAAATTGATTACGAGCAATTACAGGGAATAGAGTCGGATATTCTTCGACTGTTCTAGGCGGACTAACTCACGTCAGGAAGAAAACACATGCCGGTGACATAGCGAGCGATCTGTTCTCCATTATTCTGAAGAGATCGATTCATCGTCCAATTCTTCGCAAACTTATCGCCCTAAGCGGGCGAAGAGATCTTCGACGTCTGAACGCACACCAATCTCTAGGGTTACGTTAATTACAACTGCATTAATAACAATCCTGACTCTCTGGCTTGCGATCTGGAGTATCGACCGAGCAATTAACAAAAACAAGATTGGGCGAGGTATCACCGTAATAGGTCAAGATGTAGGCAGTTTGCACCCATCAGAACTTTCCGATGTGCTGCTTTCGATAGCTACGAGCTATGCCTCAACTCCAGTAATTATTAAATCGGACTTGGGAGATATCCAGACAACAACTGGCGAAGTCGGTATCACAGTACATATTGAAGAGACTTTCAAAAAAATACTGGAACTAGGTGATGTCCCACTCATTGTCGAACCTTTCCACTGGGTAAAGAACTTTTTTGCTGAGCGATCTTCTCCAATCGCTGTCCAGTTGAGAAAAGATCAGAATTTTAAACTCCCCGTAGATCTTTCCAACAGCAAATCCGAGCCTATCGAACCCGTTTGGAAAGTAGAAAACGGTCAAATTGAATACATCAATGGAATTCCAGCACAAATCTTTAACGAAGAGGCAATTAGAAATTCGATCTTTCTTGCGGCTGCAACTGGAATTAGCCCGATAGTCGTAAACGCAGATTTCACAGAAATACGTCCAGAAGTAAGTGATTCCGAAGCAGCAGAATTTGCCCAAAACACTAATGATCTAACGGAATCTGGACTAACGATTATTGTTGGTGAAAGGACCCACACCTTTTCTCCTGAAGAAGTTAGAAATTGGCTTATCTTTTCATTAGAAGACGGACAACCAACTTGGGTTCTGAACAACCCTTTGGTGAGAGGAGCTATTGGAGACCAGCTTGGAGGCGTTGTCGCAGATAAAAACGAACTACCAGAAATTATCGTGAATGATGGGAAACCCAGTATCGTTAACCTCTCTGCAAAAGCTTGCTGCGCTGAAGACTCTGTTGACTTGATCTATCAGTCATTACTCAATGGCGCTAGTTCAGTGAATCTCCAACTTATCGACATCACGGATGGAATGGATGAATTATTGATGGCGTACGGAGTATCGGAGTTAATATCCGAAGCAACTACAAACCATCCATGCTGTCAAAGTCGAGTCACAAATATTCAAAGATTCGCGGAGCTTATCCAAGGTACAATTATTGGGCCTGGCGACTCTCTCTCCCTTAACGAAGCTATCGGCAAACGAACAGAAGCTAAAGGGTTTGTAGAAGCGGGAGTAATTGTCAATGGAGAATTAACCGAAGATGTGGGAGGTGGAATTTCTCAGTTCGCTACGACATTCTTCCAAGCAGCATTCTATGGGGGGCTCGATATTGTTCAATACTTCCCCCATACAATATGGTTCTCTAGATACGCAGACTTTGAAGGGCGAAAAGGTATCGAATCAACGATCTCATGGCCCAGCCCTAATTTGGAAGTCAGAAACATCTCCCCATTCCCAATCCTCGTATGGCCAACATGGACTTCGACATCTTTAACTGTGAGCCTTTACTCAACAAAATACGCTGAAACTGAAGTATCAGGCCAACGTTCATCAATGTCTGACCAATGCGAAATCATCCAAACAACTAGACAAAGACTGCTTCCCGATGGATCGGAGGAATTAGATACTTTTTCAGCGAGATACCAACCTGAAAATGGGATCGGGTGCAACGGAGAACCAACGTACCCAAGACCTCCTGATCCACCAAGAAATATAGGGGTACAGGCAGGAGATACACAGGTAACTATCTTCTGGGACATCCCAGAACCTGAAGGGAACTTTGATATAACCGAGTATTTTCCTATAACTTCATACACGGTTACTGCAAGCCCAAGCGGAAATACATGCACGACTGCTGAATTGACTTGTGTAATAAGTGGCTTGGATAATGGTGTCCCTTACACGTTCGTAGTTCTAGCCACAAACTCAGAAGGTGATAGCGAAGACTCTGATCCGTCAATCGAGATAGCTCCAGAACCCGGTCCTGAACCAGAACCGACGCCAACACCTGAACCAGAACCGACGCCAACACCTGAACCAGAACCGACGCCAACGCCTGAACCATAGNACCCTTCAAATTCTTGTTCTTGGCTTTATCAGGATACGCTCAAGGTGTGGATAAATTTCTCGAGACGGAGATTCTAGTTATAGGCGGTGGCCCTGCAGGATGCGCTGCAGCAATCGAACTTGTAAGATCGGGCCGCGATGTGACAATAATCGATAAAGCAAACTTCCCTCGNGATAAATGTTGTGGAGATGGCCTAACTACAGATGCACTTCGCATACTTGAAAGTATGGGGCTCAAACCTTCCACCGTTAAAAATTGGAATGAAATTATGAACGTAGTAATTCATTCTCCTAACGGGAATACTATTGAACTCCCACTCCCTCAAGGGCGAGGACAATACGCCGCAATCGTTCCGCGCACAGAACTAGACGAACGATTACTCGACTTAGCTCGCGATGCGGGAACAAGTATCCAAACCCCAGTTCGGTTTGAAAGCCTAAGNCAGTTAGATCAACACGTAGAGGTAACGACTTCGACTNATAGAAAAATTCTAGCCCGCTACGTTATTGCTGCAGATGGAATGTGGTCTTCAGTCCGTAAAGCTCTTGGTGTAGGGATAAACAACTACAGAGGAGACTGGCATGCTTTCCGTCAATACTTCTCTCAGACTGGACCAGAAGCGCAACACCTTCGAGTCTGGTTCGAGCCCGATTTACTTCCGGGATATATGTGGCTTTTCCCTTTNCCTGGACAGAGGGCAAATATCGGATTCGGCGTGTTACGGGGATCACATTACGAAATAGGCGANCTNGGAAAACTNTGGAATAACTTGTTGGAACGTCCACATATCCGTGATGTNATCGGACCTAATGCCNTCCCAGAGGGGAACCGAAAGGCATGGCCNATCCCCTCTCGGTTAATGGAACTGCTNCCTTCCAAAGGAAGANTCCATTTCGTTGGAGATGCAATTGGAGCAGCCGACCCTATGACGGGAGAGGGTATCGCACAAGCCTTAAGAACAGGCAAATCATCGGCACTCGCTATTATAAAATCCGGACCCTTCAAACCTCAACAAGCCGAGGCGATTTACAAGAAAGCTATATCAGCTGAACTAGGACATGATCACCAGTTCGCTGGGCGACTGCAAAAGCTTCTAGAAAAGTCAGAAACCACTGAATTAGCTCTTAAAGTTGCTAATTACAATAACTGGACCCGACGAAATTTCGCACGATGGATGTTTGAAGACTATCCACGTGCTCTAGCATTAACTCCTAACAGATGGAGTTCAAATATGTTCAACCTAGATGGGGCATACCAACAAAGCTCGATCAAATCGACTGGCCCTAGAGAAATACCTCAAATAGTGATTGGAACAGATTGATGGATGACCCAATTCTATTAAACCTTCCCCAAAAAGTTGATGACTTTGACTCTGCAGTAGATACGGGATGGGAACTGCTGAGGTCTTCTGAAGGCCTAAATCGACTTTTCTATGTAGCTTCTTCCGTAGGCGATTTTAGTGTTATCTGGCATATTCTGAACCTCACTCAAAAAATCTTAAACCCTAACCGAAAACGCTCAGTAGTCCGGCTAGCTATTTTAATTGGGGTAGAGTCCATAATCGTAAATCAGGGAATAAAGCGCCTTTTTCGAAGAAGCCGGCCAGAGATGGGCTCAAGTAGTCACCCCCACAAACTCCGGCAGCCTGCTACATCTAGTTTCCCTAGCGGCCATGCAAGTTCAGCTGTCCTAGCAGCATCACTGCTTTCGGAAAGCAGCTCTGCTGCGCCTCTTTTTAAAGTAATCGCAGCAGTAGTAGCAACTAGCCGTCTGCACGTGAGAGCACATCATGCATCAGATGTAATCGCAGGAGCTTTGGTTGGCTGGTTCTTTTCAAAACTAGTTCGGTCAATTCAAAGCCTGTAGTTCCTCAATGAACAACGCAGAAAAGTTGGATAGCCCTAGCTTGATATTGAGACAGGATCTTCAACAGGTTCTATCTGCATAATTAGCAGACGAAGATCTAAAAGTAGATCGCTAGCTTCTACAGCTGAAACGACCTCGCGACTTTGCAACCTCGAAAGTTCCGAATCGATCATGTTAAACGCTTCATTTATTCGTTCATTTGTGTCTGTCATTTTTCTCCGCCAGGATATTTTTTCCTACTTCTTTAGTATCCCACCTTTTGGGCGTCCTATGCACATTATTTATAACTCTATCTTGGAGCTAAGTCGCGAATCGCTTGGGAAGGTTCTATCCCCCCAAAAGGCATCACCATTAGCGCCGCTGTGTTGACACCATTCTCCAAGTATCGATCAATGTGGCTCCTGCATTCCTCAGGTGTTCCATGGACAATGAGTTCGTCTACGACGCTATCTGGCATCGCTTCGAGCGAGTTTGCTCGTTCGCCCTGATCCCAGAGATCCCAATGCTCTTGAAGTTGCTCAGCTCTTCCCAACCATTCGTGGAAAGCTCTATATACAGGAACGTTGAGGTATGCGGCGATAGCGCGCTTTGCTTCTCTTCGAACTGTCTCAGTATCTGGATTTGGACATACAAAAATACGTGCGACAATTTCTTTCCCGTCACCTTGGCTATGAACAATTTCTGAGACTGTCTTTACATCTTCTGCAGAAAGCCAATTGATAATCGCTCCATCTCCTTCACGTCCAGCAAGTCGGAGCATTCCCTCACGAAGGGCTCCTATGAGGATAGGGACATTTTCCTTGGGTGGTTCCATCCCTAGGCGAAATCCTTTTATCTTGAATGTTTCATAATCCTCAGAGACTTTTTCGCCCGTTAGTGCTTGCTTGAGGAAACGAACTACATCACGGGTTTTTTTGTATGGGTCCGTAAATGGAATTCCATTCCAATGTTCGACGATTACATTTGACGAGGAACCAACTCCAAATACGAATCGCCCCGGAGCTATCGAAGCCATGGTTGCTACAGACTGAGCTAGAAGAGCGGGACCTCGAGTGAAGGCTGGGACAATTGCAGTACCCAGCCTAAGTTCAGGAGCATGGACAGCGGCAAGGGCCAACGGCAAGAAAGCATCAGCCCCATTTGCTTCCGAAGACCAAACTTCTTTGTAACCTAAATCGACCAACTCACGTAAGCTGGGGCCTTGATCGCTTAGCGAAGTCGGCAGTGGAATCGTCATGGCGTAATTGCCGGAATCCAATTTACTCATAAGAGTAGAATCCCTGTCCTGTTTTTCTTCCTAAATGCCCAGCAGTTACCAATCTTCGAAGGACAGGGGGCGGAGAGTACGTCGGTTCTTTGAACTCTTCATATAGGACCTCAGCTACGAGAAGAAGGGTGTCTAACCCGATAAGGTCTGAGAGTTCAAGGGGTCCTTGCGGATGAGCGCAACCAAACTTCATACCCGCGTCTATATCTTCCTTAGACGCTTGGCCACGATCATACATGTGCATTGCTTGAAGTAAATAAGGAACCAATAACCGGTTAACGACAAANCCAGCGCGATCTATAGTTGTAATAGGATGCTTTCCCAGTNTGTCCCTTGTGAAGNTTTCCACAATCTTCAAAGTATTTTCAGAAGTCACCTCTGAAGTGATTAATTCAACTAGNGGCTGAACAGTAGCAGGGTTAAAGAAATGCATTCCTAAGACCTTGTCACCCCTTGANGTTGCTGTTGCGATCTCCCCTATAGATATTGATGAAGTGTTTGAAGCCAAGATCCCACCGGGCTGAACGATCTCGTCAAGAGTAGAGAATACTTTTGCTTTTATTTCTGGTGACTCTATGACAGCCTCGATAACAAGATCCCTGTCAGCTAACTCTGAATATTCGGTAGTAAATGAGAGCTTTGAAAGAAGATTATCCCTATCTTCTTCAGTCATTTTTTCTCTTGCAACGGCTTTTTCAGTACTTTGNTCTAGTTTTTGTTGAGCGAGTTCAGCTAAAGAAGCATCAACCTCTACCACGATTGTGTCACAGCCAGACTTGGCCGAAACTTCTGCTATCCCTGAGCCCATAGTTCCGCCGCCTACAACCCCAACTTTACTGATTGACATTACCTTCTCCCATCTATTATTGCCTTNATCGTACTAGTAAGGGTNTGGCCCTGACGAGTGCTAGGTGGATTAGATTTTACTACCGGAGAAGGCGCTAATGCGTAAATGTCATACCCCTCAAACATAATTGAGGTATGAATCAACAACTACATCTCGTATATTCACAGCCGAAAAATTGGGAATTAACCGATTTAGACAAAGAACGGGCTAAGCGTGGAATAGCTGCTTGTCGGAAGGCGCTTGACCAAACTCGACCTTTTCTATGGGATAATAATACCGCCGCNTAGTGGTNGCCATNANCAACTAGNTGGACTCTANATCCTCCCACAACTTCCTGTATTCAAGGGAATGTCTCCAGTCGTGTAAATCAACCAGGAACTTTTTATAATCTCCTTCGATCTTAAGATCACCCCGCATAAATGCTTCTTCGGNNCTAACTTTGCCAAAAAGGATTTCTTTGGCATCTTNATACTTCGCAGTAAATCGGCACTCTGGGTGGTCCATCTTTCCTTTGGAAACCTCTGATACTTTCCCATCTTTCCAAACTATGTAATACCGTATTTTTCCGTCTGGAGTTCCCGAAATTTCGTANTGGCATGAAACTGATACGCCCTGAATCTTTGGTAATTTACTTCCAAGGTTCTGTAATGCCTCAACCCACTCGTCAGATAGAAAGTCAGCCATTGTTTTCGCTTTCTTCGGATTCTCTAATTCCTACAAACAGGTCACCCTCTTCAGCGATTTCACCTACACGGCTAAATGCAAGCACATAATCNTCCCAAGGGTANGCCTCNGCTGCTGCCCCTGAGGGAAGTCCNAACCAAAATGTTGATTCGGGGTCAACCTGTGTGGCGTGGGCTAAGAGGGCATCATTTCGTATTTGCCCATACTGCGATACGTCAACCTTTGTTGTAATTCTGTGATCCTGAGAAGGTCGTTTAAACCAGTCCTCATTAAAAGGCGATTCAAGACCTAACTCGAGAAAAACTTTATGTAAAGCCTCGATTCTCTTCCGGCTCCAAGTCGTGTAGTAAAGCTTTAAAGGCTGCCATGGATCCCCTGCTTCCGGAAACAGGTTGGGATCACCAGCTGCTTCCCAAGCTGGAATACTTATGTCGAAAACTCTTAGGTGATCGGGATGCCGATAGCCTTGTTGGTCGTCGGGATAAGTAACGATAACGTGAGGCCGCTCGGTTCTAATTATCCTTACTAAACGTTCAACTGCTTCTTCTAAGGGCGCCATAGCGAAACAATCCGGATGTGCATTAGCTTCAGAGTCTTCCATCCCGGAATCTCTGTAGCCCAGGTAGTGAACAGCGTCATATCCAATGATCTTTGCGGCCTTATCTAATTCTTCTTTCCGTATTGAAGCAATGTTCGATCGAACCTCTGGACGATCCATAGCTGGGTTTAAGATATCTCCTTCTTCNCCCCCAGTGCAGCAAACTAGCGTTGTCCCAACTCCTAAGTCAGCATAAAGCGCAACAGTTCCTGCCCCTTTCGATGATTCATCATCTGGATGAGCGTGAATTGTTAATAAGCGAAGTTCTTTTGACACCCTGACAAGATAGCCGTTCTTACTCCTGAACTCCTACCTTAAATTCTAATACTTCTCGACATTTCATTGGAAGCTGTTCCTGAGGCGACCCCTATTCTCGACTGAGATTTTCATCACAGCGAGCAAAGGCTGGCTTTTCCTCATTTAAATCTCAAGACTAAGATCGTCTCGTGAGTATAGAGATAGGCAACTATCGCTTTGGAATCTTTAACAGAGGGAGAATGTGTGAGCGGAAGATTAGAAAATAAAGTAGCTGTTATAACAGGAGGAGCAAGTGGGATCGGGGAAGGTACTGTCCGTCGCTTCATCGCGGAAGGAGCGAAGTGTGTAATTGCAGATATTCAAAACGACTTAGCCGAGGAACTTGCTGGTGAACTGGGCGAGAACGCTTCCGCGTTTTGTGTAGACGTAGCGGAAGAAACCCAAGTAGAGGAAGCTGTTAAGTTCGCCGTATCTGAATTCGGGAGCCTTGACATTATGTTCAATAATGCTGGAATACTGGGTTCAGTTGGGCCGATTAGCGAGATAGACGGTGACGGGTGGCTTAGATCGATAGACGTACTTCTGAGCAGCGTCTTTTATGGAATCAAGCATGCGGCAAGAGTGATGATTCAACAAGGTTCTGGGTCAATTATTAATACTGCTTCGACGGCCGGGGTGCGAGCTGGACTTGGCCCACATGTATATACAGCAGCTAAGCATGGAGTTGTAGGGCTTTCACAGTCCGTTGCAACTGAACTAGG
>PAEG01000089.1 GCA_002703045.1 Acidimicrobiaceae bacterium | reverse complement strand
TCCATCGGCGAGTCCTTGCATTAGAGCAGATGCACCCAAGCGGTTTGCTCCATGATCAGAAAAGTTCGCTTCGCCGGCAACGAACAGTCCAGGAACGTTGCTCATAAGTTCGTAGTTCACCCAAAGCCCACCCATGGTGTAATGCGTTGCAGGGTAGATACGCATAGGAGTCTTGTAGGGGTCCTCTCCGGTTATACGTTCATACATTTGGAAAAGATTTCCGTATCTTGAGCGAATAGAGTCTTCTCCATCACGGGCGATTGCATCGGCAAAATCTAGATATACCCCATTTTTCATATCTCCTACGCCTAACCCTTTGTCAACGACAGTCTTCGCATTTCTTGACGCCACATCACGAGGAACGAGGTTCCCAAACGACGGGTATTTTTCCTCAAGGTAGTAATAACGATCAGCATTAGGAATATCGGAGGCGCCGCGGGCTTCATCGTGCTCACGAGGAACCCAAATACGGCCATCATTACGTAACGATTCAGACATAAGCGTTAGTTTTGACTGGAACTCGTCGCTAGCTGGAATGCATGTGGGGCGGATTTGGGTATAGCACGGATTAGCAAATAGGGCCCCTTTCCTATGCGCCCTCCATCCTGCTGTTACATTGCACGCCATGGCATTCGTCGATAAGTAGTAGACGTTTCCATACCCGCCAGTTGCGAGTACCACTGCATGGGCGGTGTGGCTTCGGATATCTCCGGTAATAAGGTCTCTGACTACGATTCCTCGAGCAGCACCNTCATGAACAATCAGGTCAAGCATTTCTTTTCTGGTATGAAGCTCAACCGACCCAGCGCTGACTTGCCGCATTAGCGCAGAATACGCGCCCAATAAGAGCTGTTGGCCTGTTTGCCCACGCGCATAGAAGGTCCTGCTAACTTGAGCGCCACCAAAAGANCGATTATCNAGTAGGCCACCNTATTCTCTAGCGAATGGGACGCCTTGNCCCACACATTGATCAATAATNTTTAGAGAAACTTCAGCTAAGCGGTGAACATTGGCTTCTCTACTTCGGTAATCNCCGCCCTTNACGGTGTCATAGAATANGCGATAGACAGAATCGCCATCATTNTGATAGTTCTTCGCGCCATTAATTCCGCCCTGGGCAGCAATTGAATGCGCTCGTCTTGGGCTGTCATGGTAGGTAAACGCTTTAACGTTGTATCCGAGCTCTCCAAGTGTCGCTGCAGCCGATGCTCCTGCTAGTCCCGTCCCAACAACGATAATTTCAAATTTTCGCTTATTTGCAGGATTCACTAGCTTCATGTTGAACTTGTGACTTTCCCACTTTTCGTCAACGGGCCCTTCAGGAATTAGGGATTGTAGTTCACCGATCATTCGTGTCCTTCCTCTGCCTCAACTGCTGTTATACCACAGGGTGCCTCACAATTATCTTGATCAATGAGGCCTGCTTGAACTGCAATCGGGAAACTAAGATTTCCAACCAAGATAAGGCCTGCGAGCCCACTGGCGAAAACTTTACGAGCTTGATTATATTTTGGACTATTGATACCTAAGCTCTGGAACAAACTCCATGTTCCATGGAAGATATGTATCGCAAGAGCAATATTGGCAACAATGTAAATTATTGCAACTCCAATATTTCCCATGGAGATCACAACATTGTTATACGGGTCTCCAAGGACCCAATCGTCGCTCAACCACCCCCAGGTTAGGTCAGCTAAATGAAAGATTAGGTAGAGGAGGATAATTGGGCCTGTCCAGCGCATTGTCCTACTCGCATAGTTTGCGGCAATAAAATCCTGTGAAGCCGCATACTTCTTATTCCCGTCCACATAGTTCGCTCTTGTGTTTGCCTTGCGACCTATCTCTTTTAAAGAGTAAGCAGAATGGATATGCACTACGAAAGCCGCAATGAGTAGAAGTCTCACTCCCCAAAGTAGCCATGTTCTTGGCACAATATCTGTTCCGAGATTCCTAAGCGTTTCTGCATACTCATGTATCTCCAAAGGACCCTCGTATAAGTGGAGATTTCCAATCATGTGGGTAACAACAAACCCAAGAAGAACAATCCCACTGACAGCCATAACCCATTTCCTGCCAACGGCGCTTTGATACAGGTTAAGAGGAAACGGAAGCTGTTTCGGTTTTTTCCGAATTGGCTGCGGAGTAGACCGCGTTTTTGTCTGTGCCATTTACTTTTCTGCCTCCAGGCAAATCAATAGGAAGACAAGCAAACTTGTCTTCCTACTAGATTAGTGTTTCCCACTCTTTAAACACTAACCGTCTACCTAATAACAGATCTGTATTTCTCAAACTTCCTTTCATCCATTTCTCTGTTTTCAAAGTATTCTTTGGGTATGGAAGGCAAAGAGATAGAAATTATGAGCCAATGGTTTGACCTGTGTTACACCACGAAAATTGACCTTGAATCCGCAACCACAATGGGTAAAGAGATCGCCGACGCCTACTCCAGCCCCCAAAGGAGTTATCACACACTAGAACATATTAGCCATTGTTTTTCTGTCCTCGACAGGGTGCCCGTAGCAATTGAAAAGGAGACTGAGCTTCGTTTCGCCATATGGTTCCATGACTTTATTTATGACCCAAAATCAGAGTCAAATGAGAATGAAAGCGCGAAAATAGCGTATCAATGGCTAAAGAATCTAAAAGTCTGTAATTCCAAGCATGTCCGGAACCTTATTCTCTCAACGGCAAATTATCTTAAGCCAGTCAAAGGTCAGCTTTCATACCAAGTCCTTCACGACATTGATCTAGCAATCCTTGCCAGCGAGCAAGATTTCTATTTGGAATATCAGAGAGGCATACGTGAGGAATACGAGCATTTACCAGATGAACAGTTTTTTCTCGGTCGCGGGCGATTCCTACATAGTTTGTTGAAACTAACTCCCATCTTTGCGATACAAGCCTTTGAGCATCAATGGGAGGAAAAAGCTCGACAAAATATTTCAAACGAATTGAAAAAAATCGAAAAAGTCGTAAACCTTGTCCCTCCGATAGAGAAATAAGCGAATACTTCCGCTATGTTTCGAGCATGAGGAAATCACATACCCTAGGTAAATTAAAAAAATCTGGATGGCTTTCGCGAACNGTAAAACAAGAAATCCGTGAAAACGCTATCCGGCTTATCCGAGAAGGCGAGGATATCTTCCCAACCGTGCTCGGGTTTCAAGACACAGTTATCCCTCAGGTAGAAAATGCTGTCCTTGCCGGACATGACGTAATCTTTCTCGGCGAACGCGGCCAAGCTAAAACCAGAATGATCAGAGGCCTCGTAGAGCTCCTCGATGAATGGATGCCAATCATCGCCGGATCAGAAATTAACGATGACCCATTCAACCCAATTTCAAAACATGCGCGAGACCTCATAAGTGAGAAAGGTGACGGAACGCCAATTGAATGGATTCATCGAAATCAGAGATTCGGTGAAAAACTTGCCACACCAGATACATCAATTGCCGACCTCATTGGCGAAGTTGACCCGATCAAGGTAGCGGAAGGTCGCTACCTCTCAGATGAATTGACACTGCACTACGGGCTTGTNCCACGAACCAATCGGGGNATTTTTGCTATTAATGAACTTCCTGATTTATCAGAAAGAATCCAAGTAGGGCTGCTAAACATTCTTGAAGAAAGAGATGTNCAGATCCGAGGATATAAAGTTCGCCTACCACTGGACGTAATCCTCGTAGCTTCAGCTAACCCCGAAGACTATACAAACCGTGGGAGGATCATCACTCCATTAAAGGANCGGTTCGGAAGTCAGATACGNACTCATTACCCATTTGATATTGAATTGGAACGACAAATCGCCGTNCAAGAAGCNAATACGTTCCCCCACGAATCCGTTAATGTAGATATTCCCGAGTTTATGGAAAAGATAATCGCAACTCTCTCACATGTAGCTCGCGANAANCCCAACATTAACCAGCGATCTGGTGTTTCAGTCCGANTAACTGTTTCTAACTACGAAACGTTAATCGCTGGATCCCTNCGCAGGGCACTTCTCAATGAAGAAACATACGCCGTTCCACGCGTAAGTGACTTAAGTTCGTTAGTNGCTTCAACTTCAGGAAAAATTGAAATTGAAACACTTGAGGACGGAAGAGAAACTGAGATNATCCGACACCTCATNAAACAATCTGTNCTCGAAGTATTCCGGGAAGCTGTCGACCATACNTTGTGCTCTCCNTTACTTGACGANTTTGAAAACGGGGCAGTGGTAAGCGCCGGTGATGACATTTCCTCTACCTCATATATCGATTACCTCAACAAGATGGAACCCTTTAAACCCATTCTNGAGAATATTGGTCTAAGCGCCGCTGANCTCGAAAATCCNGCACATGTCGCAAGCGGAATCGAATTCATTCTCGAAGGACTTCANCTAAGCAAGATGCTCAANAAAGATGCTGTCGGTGATGCCGGCATCTACAGGGCNAGCACCTAGTTGCCTCGAATTTTCAATGTCGAATGTACTAGCTGTTGATATTGGAGGGACAAAGGTTGCGGCTGGCATCGTAGATTCGCATGGTAGACCATCACACAAAAACCAGATTCAAACTGTGCTGCCAGACGCCGAGCAGCTCTACCCACGTCTCCTCAGTCTTGTTAAAGAAACCTTAGATACAACCTCTGACCCNNTTGAAGCAATAGGAGTAGGGTGCGGGGGTCCAGCAAAAAACNCATACCAACTTGTCTCTCCTCTCAANATTCCTGAATGGAGAGACTTCCCGCTCNGNAAAAAACTAGAAGATGANATTCAAATTCCAACTTATGTTGATAATGATGNAAAAGCCNTAGCTTTAGCGGAGGGCTGGGTNGGAACCGCTAAACATTGCAACAATTTTATCGCCATGGTCGTTTCCACNGGAGTTGGNGGAGGNATTGTCCTAAACGGAACCTTACTTGATGGNGCAGATGGNAATGCAGGGCATATTGGACATGTATTCGTTGACCCAGAAGGAGGNAAGGACGCTAATGGAGTTTCAGGNCTTTTAGAAGGGTCTGCTTCTGGATCGGCACTCTTCCGAGCTCTCGGATCTCCGGCAGTTAATGCAAATGATGAAACGAGGAAAAGAGTAGGGACCTTAGTGGGGCGTGCCGTAGCTTCAGTAGCGAATCTTCTTGACCTCCAGNTAGCGGTAGTTGCTGGCTCTGTCGCANTTGGATTCGGAGATATTTTCTTTGAAGCTGCGCAAAGCACCATAGATCAGCTTTCAAAAATAGATCACGCTCAAGGAACAAAGATACTTCCGAGTGAGCTAGAAGGTAAGGGCCCTCTCATAGGAGCAGGAGCTGTAGGGTTTCGGGCGCTTGGGAAGATAGACCTATAACACAATCCAACTATTGAACGCTTAGTCTTCTCTCCTGTCGCGAAGNAACGCTTCTAATTCTGCAGCCAAGTCATCTCCTGTTGGCAAAATTTCACTTTCATCAACACGTTGTTCTAGTTGCTCAACGTAACTCGCCATCTCCCCATCGTTAGAAACAGCAAGATCTATCCGTTTCCGCCATTCATTTGCATCATGGTCTAATTCCCCATGAAACGTTTTTACTCCGGTTACCAATTCCAAACGCGATAACAATGATCTTGTCGCTTCAGGATTTGGGGGATTAGGAACATAGTGTGGCACGGACACTCGAAGNGATATNACNGGCATTCCCGCCTTATCTAACTCATCGTGAAGAGCGCCAACTAACCCAGTGGGACCTTCATAGGTCGGGCGTCCAAGGCCAAGACGATCAGCCGTAGCCGCATCAGCAGCGCTACCGACGACTCCCAATGCCCGAGTATGCGGTGCCATACCTGCCATAGCTCCCACCGTTATCACCATTTCAGCATTTGTCGCGCGGGCCACTTCNAGAAGAGAATCAGCGAACGTTTTCCACCGAAGATGCGGTTCAATACCAGAGAGAAGCACCAGGTCATGATTTTCGTTTGGGCACGAAGCCGCCCAAATAGAATTCGAGGGCCAAACAATTTCACGTTCCCCCTCATTGATTCTTACAATCGGCCTTTCCTCCTGAAAATTAAAGAAAATTTCTGGTTCTATATGAGCCAGAGGNTTCGCTTNNTATGAATCAACTAGCCGNTCAACAGCATTNGTGGCTGCCCCAGCAGCATCAAATAGTCCTTCAAGNGCGATGACAAAAAAAGGCCGATTCAGATCTGCTTCGCCTTCCCANATCAATTCGCTCATTGTCTGAGCCTTGCATAAAACCNGGCAAGAATGAGAATCGAAGTCAAAACTATCTACCTAAAAAATTCATNCCATGAANCCTATTGNTCTTTGAGAAGTTCCTCTANGAACAATAAATCCTTGGGGTACGTGACTTTAATATTTGTAACTTCACCCTCTACAAATTTGACCGGATAGCCCAAACGAAAAACAAGAGCACTATCGTCTGTTGCAACAAAACCTTCTGACAACGCATGGGCATGAGCTTCAAAAAGTATTTGTGAATCAAANGCTTGAGGGAGCTGAATATTATGAAGTAGGGACCTGTCCAATTCTTCCTCCATGACGGTTCCACCCTTAGCCACAGTAAAGGTAACAGGAACTGTCGGACTCACACACGCATCATCTGGAACAAGCACCCGGTCAACCAGCGCCGAGCTAATTAAAGGCCTCGCCCCTTCATGTAATAACACCCTGTCGCTCTTAACGGCAGAGAGGCTATTTCTAACAGATTCTTGTCTCTCTTCCCCGCCGACTACAAAATCGCAGACATCAAACAAATCAAATTCACGCAGAGCGGCTTGCANNTCGTCCATGCCTTGTTCGCTACCNACAACAACTAACCTNTCAATATTTCTATTTGCGAGTAGGCGTTCAGCCGAAAAGACAACAAGTGGCTTATTGTTAATTCGATANAGCTGTTTATCAGCNTCTGGCCCTAANCGAGAAGACTGGCCTGCAGCCAATAATATTGCATCCATATGTCCTCCATTGATCAGGGCAGTTACCTCATGGCAAACCAAGGTTGGTATGAATCATATCTGAGGGCCGGAGAGAAAATCCCCTTAAATACGGAGGGGGCAGGCCTAACGGCCTGCCCCCTAACAGCGGTGGCAATTTCCGGGAAACGAACAAGCCAACTGTCGTATGAAAATCAACTAAAGTGGTGGACCCTCACCAGTTTTTTCTGCTGCTTTTATTCACAACTCATCTAACTTCTTGAAATATAAGAAGTGCACACATAGAGCTTTAGAGTTTCCTATTCTTTACAGAAGGACAAGATATGGAATTAACAGAATTAGTGAACCCAAAACATACTGTGGTTGTCACTATGGAAGTGCAACGAGGGGTAATCGGTGACCTATCGAGCTTTCCAGACCTTCAGAGCGCTGCTGAAAATTCTGGTGTCCTTTCAAACGGCCCCTCAATATGTGCCGCTGCACGAGCAGTGAGTATCCGGGTACTTCATGCGGTAGCGACAAACCGAGCGGATAATGCGGGTTCAATAACTAACTGTAGGATGCTTGCCGCTTCTCAAAAAATGAAACAAGCGGGAGCTGGACTCGTTGAACACACAGAAGGCGCAGAACTTGTTCCGACTTTTGGACCGGAACCTGAAGATATTCTTGTCCCACGACTCCATGGCCTAACTCCATTTACAAGTACCTCACTTGACCAGATAATACGTAACCTTGATGCCCAAACAATTGTGGCTCTCGGGGTGTCGTTAAACATTGGGGTTCTTGGCTTAGCTTTGTCCGCTGTCGATTTAGGCTATCAAGTTGTGATTCCAACAGATGCTGTAGCCGGAGTTCCACTGGAATACGGACGTGAAGTCTTAAATAACTCAATCTCTTTGCTGGCTACGTTGACAACGACAGAAGAGCTGACATCGGCATGGGAGACTTACAAGCAGCCATAGTGACTTAAGAAGGCTGTAAAAGTAAAGAACCGGACCTTACGGCCCGGTTCTTTTAAGCTTTTTTATCCCAGGGATCTGGGAACGTTACTAGCTGACGAATGCCCTACGGCGTGTCATGCCAACAACCAATGCGCCTGCAGCAAGTACTGCGATACCAATGACCGCAATCATTCCTGACTCAGCACCAGTATTTGGCTGTCCGGGAGGAGGCACTGGAGCGCCAATCCCGATACAGAAGGTACCAACCTCAGTTTGGTCAAGAGTACCAGCACCGATACACATACCTTCGGCTGGAACATCGTAGGTAACCTCAACGGAGAACGTTCCATCACCAGCATTAGGGGCGATTGTTAAATTCGCGAGGTCGCATGCGTCTGCGCCACCTGCAGCGGCAGCAGCGTAATCAGCTACGGAGTAGCAAGGAAGGACAGCGATAGCATCGCCAACCCAGTCAGCACCCGTGATAGTGAAAGTTGCTTCACCGCCGGCATCCACAAACATGGGGTCGGCCATCACAGTCCTTACATCTTGTGCCTGAGCAGCAGGAGCGAGTGCTAGTGAAGCCACCAAAGCTACTCCCAATGCCGCAATAAGCAGTTTTACTTTTTTCATGAAAAATTCCCTCTCATAGTAGGCACCAACACGTTATTGGGCCTGAAAGTTCATGTGTCAAATGACACACATGTTAAAGATAGCCTTTTCTAGGGCTAGATGCCATGGTTCTTCATCTTTTTTCTATAAAAACCTTGAAAAATAAGGGTTTTATCGCCAAGCCCATACNGGTTCTTCAATATGATCTGTCCGAATCAANTTNCCTTGNATTCCNATTTCNCGNAANTGATAGATNAAGGCAGCNGTNGGNGCGTGTANAAGTCGATTTCGTATTGGAAGCTGNANNACNAGNTTNTCGCTNTCNGGAATTTCGACCCACCTCGGGCTNTCTGGGCGGAAAAGCTCACTGAAAGCAATGATAAAAATGTCNTCTACTTCTCCTGGNTCTGGCCTGAGGTCTTCAAGATTTGGAGTCCAGAGAACGATCGGTGTGATCATAAAGCCCGATCGAGTTTCATAGTCGTCGAGGTAGCCAACTATGTTTTCTTTATTTGCTTGGATGCCTACTTCTTCTTGTACTTCTCGAAGGACGGTTTCTTCTTGGGTTTCACCTTCATCGATCTTTCCACCGGGAAGGGCGTATTGATAAGAATGGGTCTTAAGGTTTTTNCCTCTTCGAGTGAGGATAAATCCAGATTGCCCGTTTTCTAAAGGGGCGATGGCGATAGCCACTGCAGCTTTGCGAAGATCATGCCCATCGTGTGTCACAGTTGGGTGGTTCTCGAGGTTAGTTGCTACTCGCTTTCGAAAATCCTCAGAGAACGATAGNTCCCCACCGTTGTCGTTTAGCGTGCTTTCCANTCAGGAGGTCTTTTCTCAACAAAGGCTANTGGGCCTTCTTTTGCGTCTTCACTTGTAGCCACAGGACCGAAGAGCTCAATAGCGAGACGAATCCCATCCTNATCTGGTACCAAGGCACCATCGAGAATTGCTTTTCTTGTTGCTTGAACAGCAAGAGGGGCATTTGCATTTATACGCTCCGCTAGTTCCTTNGCTGTTGCTATTGCTTCACCCGGTTCACAAAGAATGTTGACCAGTCCATGTTGGTANGCTCTCGTTGCATCAATAGTGTCTCCGGTTAGTGCCATTTCCATGGCGATGTTCGGTGGGAGACGTTTCGGTAGNCTTGTTGTTCCTCCAGCCATGGCAACGAGNGAGCGTTTAACTTCAGGTAAGCCGAACGAAGCAGTATCAGAAGCTACAACCATGTCACATGCAAGAACCAGTTCGCATCCTCCTGCGACAGCAGGCCCTTCAACAGCTGCGATGATCGGNTTTGTCCGNTCAAGCGTNACGAACCCACCGAACCCGCCTCGCGAAGTTCCAAGNTTCGCATTTCCAGAAGCAACCGCCTTNAGGTCAGCTCCTGCGCAAAAGACCGGACCATTCCCAGCTAAAACCCCGACCCATAAGTCATCGTCGTTTTCGAAACGGTCTACTGCTTCTTCAAGTGCGTGAGCAAGCTCTCCAGACACCGCATTTCTCGCTTCCGGACGGTTCAATGTTATGACGGCAACCCGCCCATCTTTTTCATATTCAACAATCATGAAACCAACTCTATTCGAGGTGGCGGCGAAATGGCGATTTCCAGCCTTCTGAAACTGTTTTGGTTATCGATAGGCATGAGAGCTTTTCACTGGCTACTGTCTCGGTATGGTCCTTGGTAAATGGAGAAAGCGTAAACAACGAAACCTTAGCTACGCTTACTCTGCTTGGGATGGCACTCAGACAGGTTTTGATATTTCGGCTGAAGATCTTCTCGCTGAACTTGGCGACGACCTTTTGTATGACGGTGACATTAATTCGGCTTTGCGCCGAATGATGCAATCCGGTTTCGATATTGATGGTGAGCGGATCCAAGGCCTTCAGGAAACACTCGACAAAATCCGTCAAGAGCGGCAAGACCGGCTGGAAAATTACGACCTCGGTGGCGTATATGAAGAAGTAGCAAGCGAGCTGCGTTCTGTTCTAGACGAAGAACGAGGATCGTTAGATCAACTTCTCGAAGAAGCCCGAAAATCCGGTGATGACCGCAGGGAAGACATCACTCAAGAGACTGTGACAAATCGGAATTTGCAACTAGATATGCTTCCTCCCGATTTAGCTGGCCAGGTTCGAGAGCTGCAGAAATACGACTTTACCTCTGCAGAGGCACGTCAACAGTTTGAAGACCTTATGGACAAACTTCGTGAGCAGCTCATGCAGCAATACGTGGATCAAATGTCTGACGAGGTGCAGAATATGCAGTCTGAAGATATGCAGAGGCTCAAAGACATGATATCGAACCTCAATGAAATGCTGGAACAACGTGCAAATGGTCAGGAACCAGACTTTGACAAATTCATGGACGAATTTGGTGACTTTTTCCCGGAGAATCCATCGACCTTAGATGAACTTCTCGAAATTATGGCTCAGCGGATGGCAGCAGCGCAGTCGATGATGAACTCGATGACTCCCCAACAGCAACAGCAATTACAGGAGCTTTCTGATCAGCTTCTGGAAGACATGGACCTCCAATGGCAAATGAACCAGCTAGCGCAAAATCTTCAGGAAGCATTTCCGAATTCAGGATGGGAGCAATCCTACGAGTTCTCCGGTAATGATCCGATGGCTATGGCTGAAGCTCAACAGATCTTTGAAGAGCTCGGAGATCTTGATGCTTTAGAACGTATGCTCTCTTCGGTGACGAACCCTTCTTCGTTAGCGGAAGTAGATATTGAGAGGGTTCGGGAATTGCTTGATGATCAAAGTGCCATGAGTTTAGAAAAGATTGCTGAGGCAGCACAGCAGCTCGAAGACGCTGGGTATATCGATGCAAAGGAAGGAAGGTATGAATTAACTCCCAAAGCTATTCGAAAGATAGGACAGCAGGCGTTAGCTGATCTTTTCCGGAAACTAAACACTGATCGAATGGGGAAACACCATCTCGAACGACAAGGTATCGGCCATGAAAGGGATTACTCCACCAAACCGCACGAGTTTGGAGATCCATTTAATTTAGATATTCAACGCACTGTTAGCAATGCGATCCGTCGAACAGGTGGCGGTACTCCGGTAGATCTCCTTCCTGAGGATTTCGAAATTGAACGCACCGAGTCCCTTGTTCGGTCAAGTACGGTGCTGATGTTGGACTTGTCCAACTCGATGATGTGGACGGGTCGTCTCCTTCCGGCCAAGAAAGTAGCGATGGCGCTTCACTCACTCATCACTATGCAATACCCTCGCGATTACATAGGAATTGTTGGCTTTAATATCGTCGCCCGAGAAATAGAACCACAGCAGTTGCCCGAGGTTTCAACAGGCTACATGCAGGGCACTAATATGCAGCACGCTTTTCTCTTGAGTAGGCAGTTGCTCGCGAAGCAAACTGGAACCAAGCAAATCATCATGGTGACTGATGGCGAACCAACAGCTCATATTGATCGATCCGGGAATCCATATTTTGATTATCCACCAACTCGAGAAACAGTTGAAAAGACATTAAAGGAAGTGATGGCCTGCACCCGTGACGGTATTCGTATCAATACCTTTATGCTCGACCCGGAACCGGCCTTGAGTCGCTTCATTGAACGCATTACGGAAATGAATGGTGGGAGAGCGTTCTTTACGAATCGGGACAATCTCGGAGATTACCTTCTCGTAGATTTCGTTGAACACCGCAGGCGGTTAGTCACTGCACGCCGCTAAGCAGATAGTTAACGCTTACGATCGCTTAAATAGCGCCTATATTCCTCCTATAGGGCCGTTATTGACTTATTTTCCCTATTTTTAAGGCTTTTCTTGTCTATACCTTGCTTTTTCCTTGTCTGACCTGCTTAAATAACACTATTGTAATTACAACAATGAATTTGATAAAGGTCGCGAGACTAAACGTCAAATAAGCGTCCATGCTTACTAACAAGCTTGGCGTGTTTAGAAAAGGCCGGAGGGGCAAACTGTGGTTTCCGATGAATCACTAGATAAAGATTGGCAGGATTTCGCTAACTGCCTGGGTGTTGACCCCGACTTGTTCTTTCCTGAGCGAGGAGCGTCAACGCGCGAGGCGAAAGAAGTATGCCGTGGCTGCGTTGTTCGTGAAGACTGCCTGGAGTATGCGCTCAGAAATAGTGAAAAATTTGGAATCTGGGGTGGGATGAGTGAACGCGAACGTCGCCGTATCCGACGCCAACGAGCTCTCGAACGTCAAGCTGCGCTGGAAGTTACCGCTGAGTCTCAAGCCATTAGCTAAACGCTGCTTTTTAGAGGCCTGATTTAAAAACCTACAGCAATCAGTTGTTGTTCTTTTCGTAAGCGTCGGCGTTGACGTTCAGAAGTGCCTCCCCACACGCCATGGTCGATCCGATTATCTAAGGCATGGTTTAAACAGAGGTTTTTTACTTTGCACGTTTCGCAGATCTTTTTTGCGACTTCGACCCCTAACCCATCNCTNGGNAAAAATACCTCAGGNGGCTTGNTNCTACAGTTCCCCTTTGTCATCCATTTNGTGTCCATGTGTACCTCCGATAACTAATAGACGATTCGTAAGAGGAAAAAGTTCCCGTGAATAAAAAAAAATTCTGTTGGTAGACTTACCAGTTGAATGTGAGGAGCAACCTTATGAGTGATGTAGAGATCGCGAANGAACCCCCCAAAGGCCATATTAAAATGGTGTATCTAGGACCTGTAGCGCCCCATTGGGAAATGCGTTCAGATTTTGGGGACAAAGATATGATTGACGGTTTCCGGACCAGAGTTCAGGCCCGGTTAGTGTTGCTTCCGCCTCATGACCCACAATTCCGACGAAACCGGGAACGGGTAAATCGCGATGCTGAACGAGAGAATATTCTTATTGAATGGGACTTAGGGTACGAAGAGGAAGAGGGAAATCCTGTCTAAATGTCTCAGAAGCCTGAATTCAAGAATCGCGAGTTATCTTGGTTAGATTTTAATGATCGCGTACTGTCTTTAACACAACAGGGCGATATTCCGCTTTTAGAGCGATTCAAGTTCCTTGGGATCTGGAACAGTAACCTTGATGAATTTTTTCAAATTCGTGTAGCTGAAANAAAGGCAAAACTGAACTACGGAATCAACTCAGAAGCAAATGTGGANGAGTTAACCAGTATTCAATTAGCTGTGAACAAACAAATTGAAGTCGCAAAGGATAGCTTTTCGGAACTTATTAAAGAATTATCTTTGCACGGAATAGATGTCGTAAGCATTGCTGAACTAGATGCTAAAGAAGCAGCTTTTGTAGAGCATTACATTCATTCAGAAGTGACGTCTGTTCTCACTCCCTTAGGTGTCCATCCGGGGCACCCATTTCCATATGTGTCAAACCTTTCGCTAAGTATTGGAGTGATGCTTAGGGACAAAGCGTTGTTAGTAAAGAGATTCGCAAGAATAAAAATTCCACCGAATCTAAATAGGCTCATTCAATTACCTAACGTTAAAAGATTTGTTTTATTAGAGGAAGCTATCATGTCTGCTTTACCTGAATTTTTCCCAGACATGGAGATCATAGATACTGTTCTGTTCAGAGTTACCAGATCATCTGATTTAGATATTGATGAGGAACAGGCAGATGATCTTCTTACAGCAATTGAGAACGAATTAAACCGTATGAAATTTAGGGAAGTAGTTCGACTAGAGGTTTCTAAACCTCTGTCAGATGACTTCAAAGCAACTTTAAGCACTGA
>PAEG01000088.1 GCA_002703045.1 Acidimicrobiaceae bacterium | reverse complement strand
GGATCGGGTTTCGGCTGGTTCAATGATGTCATCAACACTGAGCGCTGACGCTGACCGGTATCCGGATGCTTCTTCCGCTTCCCGTAACGCTGCTCGGGTGTTATCGTCGGCGCCGGTCGCATCGTCAGCGCCACGCGCCGGCATGGCCCCGAAACTCACACCGGGGTAGGCAAGGTTTAAGGTTTGGTTGTCAAAAGGGTTCATGCCCATGGCGGTACTGCCGAACCCGTACGCTTTGCGAAGCGTCAATTGGATTTTTGGCACTGTGGCTGCGTGTTGGGCGGCGAACATTCTTCCCGCATGCTTGAGAATCCCCGCTTTTTCTGACGCTGACCCGGCGAGCACTCCTGGGTTGTCGGTGAGGAAAATCAGGGGAACATGAAATGAATCGGCGACGGTGATGAACTGGGTTGCCTTGTCAGCGGCATCAACATTGATCGCCCCGGCCAGATGCTGGGGCTGGTTCGCCACCACCGCGACCGGCTGGCCGCCAAGGCGGGCGAACCCAGCAAGAATCGACTGGCCAAACCCAGCCTGGACTTCAAAGAAGCTGTCTGCGTCCATGATGGTGGTGATGACGTTCTCCATATCGTAGGGCTGGCGCGGGTTTGCCTCNACCAAGTCAGCTAACTCCGGCGTNGANCGGTCACCTTCNGCGNCNTCNTCNGNNTGGGGGTCGTTGCCACGCCGACGAAGGAAGGTACGACANCCANNTCCGAATCTGACCNAACGCGTCCTCATCATCNGACGCGTGNTTATGGATCAGCCCACTCGCCAANGCNACNGCGGGGCCACCCAGGTCTTCTTTGGAGATGTCNTCGCCGAGCGATGCTTTGACCAGAGGNGGCCCGGCGGTAAAGATCGCCCCCTCGTCNGTCATNACNGTGAAATCGGCTAGTGGCGCGCTCAACGCCCCATGCCCGGCGGATGGGCCCAATACGGCGACGGCAAAAGGCACACGGCCGGACGCGTCAGCCTGGGCTTGCAGGTCGCCGGGGGAACGGGTGGATGGNGGGTCGTCGGGNAGNGGCGGCCGGTGNCCGGCNCCTTCCAGTAACATCACCAACGGGATGCGTTCTTGGAGGGCGAGTTCCGCNATCCGGTANCGTTTCGCCGANTCTGTCCGGCCGATNGATCCACCGGCGACAGTGAAATCCTCGGATCCGATAGCGACAGGTCGGCCATCAACCATGCCGACACCAGCGACGAAACTATCAACCCCGCCACCGGCAAGCTGCCCAATCTCGGTAAAAGATCCNCCANCCACTAATAATTCGATGCGGGTCCGGGCGTTNGTTTTNCCGTCGGCTTCACGTTTGGCGANTTTCTCGTCTCCTCCCATCGCAGTCGCGGCTTGGCGTTTNTGGAGGAGCCCAGCGATACGGTCCTTCCACTGGCCCCCTTCACCCACAGTGGTTCACCCGTCGAGCAGTTTGTAGTGGACGGGAAGGGTTTTCAGTCCGACAACGAAATTCGACGCCGTATAGGTGGGTTCACCTGCGGGTTTGATCCACGCGACCCNCTTNACCATCTCCTCCACCAGGGCTTTCATGCTCGCTTTCGCTAAATGGGCGCCGAGACAATANTGTTCCGCCCAGCCAAACCCAAGATGCCGGTTCGGNGACCGCCCAACATCAAACGTGAACGGATCCTCAAATACCTCTTCATCGCGATTNGCTGAACAATAGAACAAAACAAGCTCGTCGCCTGCTTTCACNGTTTTCCCNCGCAGCTCATAATNAGCGGTAGCTTGACGCTTCATGTAATTCACCGGCGACGTCCACCGGACAATCTCATCAACCGCCGATTTCACCAGCGTCGGGTCCTCACGGACTCGTTCAAACTGGTCCGGATGGTCCATNAACGCAGCCAACGCCCCAGAAAGGGCGTTACGGGTGGTGTCATGCCCAGCCGTGAACACAATCAGGTAGTAGCCGAACATTTCCATACCATCCAACGGGCACCCCGGAGAAACCTCAGCATTGGCAAGCAGCGTCGCCAAATCATCGCGCGGACACGACTTACGATCTTTGATGATCTCGTCGAACAGCATGTAGAACTCCATGCCCAATTCCCGCCGGGCTGTGTCGCGNTCTTCTCCAGACCGGCGCATATCAGGGTCTTCACCGCCGAACAGCTGCTGGGTGATCACCAAAAGGCGTTCTTCCTGTTCCGGGTTGATTCCAAGGATCGTNGCGAGAACCCGAAGCGGGTGCTGCTGGGCGACAGCTTCAATAAAATCNCACTNACCCTCCGCGTCCAGATCATCAAATACTGCTTTGGCGCTTTCGCGTACAATCTCGTCAAGATTCGTGACCCCTTTGGGCGTGAAGTAGCCGCTTGCGACTTTCCGGTAGTCGCGGTGTTCGGGCGGGTCCATGGTGATAATCGTCCGCATCTGCCCGAGTTCGCTTCCTGATCCGCCGCTTTCAATATAGGCCCTGATCTGGTCGTCGTTGAGGACGATGATCCCACCGGCCTCGTTCGAGAAAATATCTGGCTGAGAAGAGATCTCCATGATGTCTGCGTGTTTAGTCACCGCCCAAAACGGGGTATGTCCGGGTTGGGCATACCAGAACAGTGGATCTTCATTCCTGAGTTTCGTCCATAGGTCATGGGGGACGCCTTTACCACCGTATGCTGTGACGTCCATCAGATCGGTTACCGGCGATTCCATAATTATAAGTTAGCTCGTCTGGGCGTTTCCGTCTCCTTGTGCTACCAAGACATCATGGAAGCAAGCCAGCTTTTACTCACCGGGCGTAACACTGTCGTCACCGGCGCCGCCCGCGGCATCGGTAAAGCAACGGCGCTTGCCTTCGCCGATTTAGGCGCAAACATAGCCGTATGCGACATGCTCGAAGATGAACTGGCCGACACCGCAGCCGAAATCGAAGCGCGCGGCGCCACGGTACTTGCTGAGTCGTTTGATATTCGTGACGCTGAACGCGTCGACGCGTTCATGGCCCGCGCNCACGCNGAGATGGGNCTGGTCGATGTGCTGGTCAATAACGCTGGCGGCGGNTTCTGGGCGCCCTTCACCGACGTATCCGNAAAAGGAGAACAAGCACTGGTCAGCGAAAACTTTTCCACCGTCACGAACTGTGTACGAGCCGCCACGCCGCTGATGGCTGACGGCGGGTCAATCATCAACGTCACATCGGTCGAGGCCTACCATGCGGCCCCTGGATTCGCCGTGTATGCGGCGATGAAAGCCGCCGTCCAGCAATTCACCCAATCGCTCGCCGTGGAACTCGGCGCCCGAGCCATCAGAGTCAACTGTGTCGCCCCCGACATGATCCCAACCCCCGGAGACGCTGATCTCGCTGAAGCTTCCGGCGCTCTCATCCCCGGCCTGCAACCCACTCCGCTGGGGCGCACAGGCACACCCGAAGAATGCGCNGCCGTCATCGTGTTTCTCGCATCGGATCTGGCAAGTTTCGTTACTGGTTCAACCATTCCTGTCGATGGGGGAACAGTCGCCGCCGGTTCATGGAAGGTACGCGAGGACGGCACGTGGGGAATGTAACGTTACGGGTCGATACGGACTTCGTCCCCGACAAGCGTATGGTCAACACTGGCGACATGGTCAACACTGGAACGTGCCACGACCAGCCGATAGGTTCCCTCAGTCACATACCATCCNGGTTCACTATGGCGTTCACCCTTTTCGCGCGGCACCGGTGACGTGTCAGGGATAGACCCGAAGAACTGGTCACCCGGGTCAAAGTAGGCGAACGCCCGGCGGTCGAGCGGAATCTGAACCGTCGCTGTTTCACCCGGCCCCAGTTTCACTTTCGTAAAACCTTTGAGTTCACGTATCGGGCGGTGAAGCAAACTTTTTGGCGGCTCCACATACACCTGCACCACGTCGGACCCAGCACGTTCGCTGGTATTGGTGATATCAACCTCAACCAGAACATCGGAATCAACGGATGTTGAATCCGGGCCTNTCACTCTGGCATTGTCCCAAGCGAACGNCGCATACGACAGGCCGTGGCCGAAAGGCACGGCCGGGTCGATATGGCGGGCGTCGAACCACCGGTGGCCGATATAGAGGCCTTCACCGTACCGGACCGTACTGTTCTCACCCGGGTAGTTGAGGTAGGCGGGGCTGTGTTCGTAGCGGGCCGGAACCGTTGTCGGCATNCGACCACCCGGGTCAACATCTCCGACGAGCACGTCGACGAGNGCGTCGCCGAGTTCCTGCCCGGCGAACCCAATACTGAGAACCGCCCTCGGNGCATCTATCCACCCCATAGCGTGGGGGCCGCCNACATTGACGACCACGACCGTGTTCGGATTCGCCTCACAGACACGGCGGATCAATTCNTCCTGCTGGCCCGGTAGGGNGAAACTATCCCTATCCCTACCTTCGGTTTCCCAATCATCGTTCGTTCCTACAATCACAACGGCNGCGTCAGCAGACGCGGCGACTTCGACGGCTTCACCAACCAGGTCACGTTCACCCAACGCCCGAAGGCCGACCCTGCAGCCGAGGATCATGACCCCGCCCTCGCTCGAATATTCAATTGTCAGATCAACCGGAGTATCAGCTTCAAGGTTGATGGTGCCGGTGATCTCGGCCGACCCGAGGCCGAAGAAATCATCGCCCTTGCCGAAATCCCCGTCGGTGGCGTCAATCACGACTTCATCGCCGACCATGACCCGNGTTTTNCCGTTCTGAACCAGTTTGAGCTCGTACGNCCCGGCAAAGTCCACGGTCAGGGTCGCCGTCGCCCTAAACGAATACTTCGTTCCGTCAACCCCATCGGTGGGGGAGCCGAAGAANTTAAAATCCGCTTTTTCATATGCTTTGGATGCAACGACATCACCATCATGGTCAAACCCGTTGAAAAAATCCGCCGTTAACGATGAGACGTGTGGGGATCCGATCGGCGGCGTCGACCGGTCAATGTCGCAGCCATGGGCGTGGCGGATCTCGACGTCGAAACGTTCAGACAGTGCCGCTAACGGGCTGATATTACGGTAGGGGCGCACGGCCGCCGACCCGCCACCCATGATTTTCGCCGCCTGCGCGTTAGGCCCGATGACGGCCAACGATCCGAGTGTCGAAGGGTCAAGGGGAAGNAACCCGTCGTTTGTGACCAGCACCGTTCCCTCTGCAGCGGCACGCCGGATTAGCGCCCGATCTTCGGGGCGGTCAAGCTGGCCCTCCTCGCCGCCGCCGACCCCATCAAACGCTCCGGTACGTTCAAGCACCTTTAACATGTCCACGACGATCCGGTCCAGGTCAGCTTCATCACATTCNCCTGCCTCGAGGGCCTCCATGATCTTTTCCGGCCCATACCATTGGCCCCGGCCCGGCATCTCCAAACTCAGCCCCGCTGCGACCGACGGGCCGGTGGAACGCACCGCGAACCAGTCAGAAACGACAAAACCGTCAAAACCCCACTGGTCGCGTAACACCGTCCCGAGAAGCCATTCATGCTCAGACGCAAACGTTCCGTTGATGCGGTTGTAGGAACTCATGATGCCCCATGCGTCACCGTCTTTCACCGCGTACTCGAACGGAAGCATGTACACCTCACGCAAGGTCCGTTCATCAACCTGACTATCGATCGTGTTCCGTTCGAACTCGGAGTCATTGGCCACGAAATGTTTCGCAGTGACCGCAACGTTCCGAGACTGGACACCGCGGATAAACCCGGAAGCGAGCACGCCGGTTAGGACCGGATCCTCTGAATAGCATTCGAAGTTCCTCCCACCCAACGGGTTCCTATGAAGATTAATGGTCGGCGCGAGGAGAACATTCGCCCCTTTGACCCCGCATTCATCGGCAAGAAGGCCACCAAGTTCCTCTAGTAAGTCTGGGTCCCAGGTAGCTCCCAGTACGGAACCAGCTGGAATGCACGCCGTGGGCGTGCCTGTCCCCATCAGACCACCACCACGGGCCCCATTTGGCCCATCGGTCACCGTCATCGCCGGAATGGAAAGACGTTCCACCGCCCGCGTGGTCCAGATACCATTACCGGTGACCAGCTCAGCCTTCTCAGCGACTGTCATCTCACCCAATAATTCGGCTATGCGCCCTTCATATCCCGTCACAAAAATTAAACCCCCGCGCTACAGGACCGTGAAAGCACACTACCGCACCACCTTCAACGGTGCGAAGCTAAGCGGGAAACCGTAACGCCGCCGTCCCCCGAACATGGGAACCCAGCGAGTTCTCACCGACAAAAGACACCGTCACAGAACCATCATCGCTACGTTCGTCCACAGATCCAGAGAATGTCATCGTGTCATAGGGGTAATTCGGGGCGCCCAACTTGATCTTTATATCCTCAAATACGACATCAGGTCCGGCCCAATCACCAATCCATCGGGCCGTTAACCCTGCAGTACTGAGAATATTCATGAAAATGTCGGCCGACCCCTTCGCCACAGCGGCGTCTCGGTCATGGTGCACGTCCTGATAATCTCTCGTAGCTAGCGCCGTGGACACGATCAGCCGGGGCGTCAACGGTACCGGACACAACGGCAACTGTTCCCCAAGGGTTACGTCGCTGATCGTTCGGGCCTCAGTGACCCTCTCCGGCTGGGCAGGGCGGAACTGGTGCAGGACGATGTCATCATCTGAATTCGTATCGGGAAAACACACTTCGACTGGCATTCCCACCGTCACCTGTTCAGGTTTCACCGACACAATATTCGAAATAATTCTCACACCTTCTTCAAGCTCAACTAGGCCAACGATCAACGGGTACTCAAATGAAGGGACCTGCGGATAATGCACAACCGTGTAGCTGTACAAGGTTCCCTTTCCCGACGACACCACCCAGTCATACTCCATAGATTGGGTATTTGGATTGGCGTTGGCTGGGGGGAACACCAGCGTCCCATCATCGGTAAAACGCTGGATCCGCAACTCCTCCTTCTTTAAACCCTCCCAAAACCACTCCTGGTCCTGATTCCATTGAGGTCGCGGTCGCGTCGGCTGCTCAGGAGCTGGAAGTAGCTCGTCTGGGTCAAGGCCAGCCGCCTTTAACGCCTCAACTTTGGGATCCGGTTCTTTCTTTTTTGATTTTCCTGTACCGGGACGGAATTTTAGAATACGGAAAAACATTGACCCAATCGGCTCGCCTTCCTGATCCACATACTCGGTTTCGGTCGTCACAAAATGGCCAATTCCCAGACCCGTTGCCTTCTCCTCGGAAACATCAACCACCTTGGTTGTCCCTGTCACCAGATCACCGGGACGCAGATATCTATGGAATACGTACTCACAGTTTGTCGCTACCACACTTCCAAACCCCGCGTCATTGAGAAGCTCATAGGTTGACGTGCTCGGCTCAGGTAAAACCTCTTCCTGCTCACCTAGCTGTAGATCCCCGCCATAGGCAGGATTCGTTCCCGGAGAACGAGGAACAAGCCCCGTCATCGTCCACACCTGCAACATCGCAGGAGGAGCAACGATACCTCCGAACGGCCCACTCTCCGCTATTTCTGGAATCGTGTAATAGGGGTTGTGCTCCGTCATGGCATCACACCAGTTCCGGATCGTCGACTGGTTCACCGGATCGCGGGCAACCATGGGACTTCCCGTCTTCCCCACCTGGGAACGGAGCGTCTCCAAAAATTCGTCCTTATCTATTTCATCTGCCATAACACTCGCCTTACACGCAAACCGGGTATCCCCCAAGCACAGCATAGAGTCAGAACACAGACAAATCCCCCAAACTATGCAAGCAGGCTCCAAAATTGGTACCTTTTGCTCTTACCCGAATCACCTAGGAAACCGCCCGTGACCCCCGAAAACGTCCACCTTCCAGAAAGCAACCTCAGAGAACTCGGCGGCTACCAAACCACCGCCGGGCAAACAATCAAAAAAGGCCTCCTCTACCGATGCGGACACATGTCAGAACTCACCCCAGAGCAGAAAGACATATACCGGAACCTGAAGCTTCAGACCATCATCGACCTCCGCCGCCAAGATGAAGTCGAAGAACGACCAACCCCCCAATTCGCAGAAGAAACAAACCAACACATTTCTGTCTCCGACCCCGACAATGCCTTCGCTGAAGCAGCAGCGAGAGCCCATGAACCTGATGCTGCAAGAATCATCCTCGGCGAAGCCGTCAGGTACTACACGGAAATCATCACCCACAACATTCATCGGTATATCCCAGTTATGGAATACATTTTCAACCCCGACAACCTGCCACTTCTCTTTCACTGCACCGCAGGAAAAGACCGAACTGGATTCGTCGCAGCAGCCACCCTCAAATTCCTCGACGTGCCCGACGAGACCGTTATGGAGGACTACCTTTTGACAAACGACCTTCTCCAAGAGCGAGCTAATGAACGAGTCATCGTCTGGAGGGAACGCTTAGCCGCCGAACGTGGTATCAGCGAGGACGACGTCGATCCAGAATCACTAAAGGCCCTGAAGACCTTGATGCTCACACACCGAGATATGATCCAAGCGACGTTCACTGCAGTCGCAGACAACTACGGGACATGGCATGACCTTCGACGCGAAGCACTTCATATTTCCGACAACCAACTGGAGATCTTTAAATCCCACGTTCTCATTGAAAAATAAGCGTTCAAGCAGTAACAGGTAGGGAAATAGGGGCTTTCTTTTAGAAAATCTTGTTTTTGTTTGCATTTCTGGGCTGAAAATGCCAAGATTTAATTATCAACCAACCGTATGGTTGGTCATCAAGCACACGGGGAGCGCATATGCGAACACTTGATTTTTCAGGTTTAGCAACTCCTCCCCGCGTCAGCGTGCTCGGAGAAACAGCCTCAGTGTTTTACGCCCAACATTGGTTGAACCAAATCGGGATAGAAACCTCCACTACAGAGGACTCTCAAGTCATCGTCGAAGCTGGTCGTCCTGCCGGTACATCCCCTCTGGACCCCCCGATCGGCGGGATCACCAGAATCACCTTATGGGACTTCCAACAAGGCTGGGACGGTAACGGCCTCCACGCGGCAGCCGCAGCCGGAGTATCTTGGGTCATAGGACATGCTGATGGACCTCCACTGGCCCTACCGATTGANATNCCCGAAAAGTGGTGTGGNCTTATCGGAGCCAACTGGGCGCTTTCGGCTCTATTGGGCATAGAACTCGGAAACACTATCCCCGGTCGAAGAGTCGATATCGCCAGTGCAGATATTCTTCGCTCCTTTGCCGACCAGAACGCCGGAAACCACGCTGAAGTTGAACAAGGGTGGAGAAGAAATGGAAGTGTCGCTGTTGAACATGGCGGCATTTACCCGCAAGGGTACTTCGCATGCAAGGACGGCCATGTAGGTATTGTCGGTCGCTCCCGAAAAGACTGGGTAGCCATCCGCGATGTTATCGGCCGACCACAATGGGCTGATGACCCCAGATTTGATGACCCATTCGAGTTAGCAGCCAATCCCGAGGAAGTCGATAAATTACTAACCGACGCCCTTTCTGACTTCGGCCGTGATGAACTTCTAGATAAATCAGTACGCACCGGGGCAACGCTTGCGCCCGTCTATTCCGCTAATGAACTGCTTGAACGGGGAATAACCCGATCTGGCACCTTCAACGAAAACCAAACTGCAAATCTTCCTTTTGAAATCATCCCTCGTGGAGCTTCAAACGGAAACGAAAAAAATGGTGATTTGGTTGGAGCTGGCCATTGACGGAAAGCGAAAGAACTACGAGTATTATTGATAACTGAAAAGGTGACATTATGAAATTTGGAATTATAGAGATCTCACAGCCAGACAGGGAACGAGAAGAATACCCCTACCGTGAAATCCATGAGAGAGTAACAAAAGAGATCATCGAAGCAGATCAACGCGGCTATGACATGTGCTGGATAGCTGAGCACCATGCAAGCACGGGATACGGAATCCTTCCTGATCCTCTCATGTACGTTTCGTACCTCGCTTCGCAGACCGAAAATATTACCCTTTGCAGCGGAGTAATGATTGCGCCGCTACACAACCCCGTCCGGCTCGTAGAAAATATCGCCTTTGTGGATATTTTGACGAATGGCCGGGTCGCCTTCGGAATCGGATCAGGGTATCGCGAGCATGAATTCGAAGCCCTCGGTGCCGATTTTGAAAACCGCAGAAAATATCAGGCAGAAGCCCTCGAAGTGATGATGGAACTCTTCCACACACACCAAATTGACCATCAAGGAACATACCTCCCGAACTATAAGATCACCGGAGACTATGAAATCCTCCCACGCCCAGTTCAATTGCCACACCCTCCCATGTACATGGGCGCATCAAGTGACGAGTCAATTGACAACTGTGCCCGTTACGGTCTCGGTTTGTTGACATCCACGCTCACACCCATCACCGAACTGGCGCCGAAATGCCAGTACTACTTGCAAAAGTGTGACGAAACAGAAGCGCCCTACAACGCTAACCCAGGACATGGAACAATCGGCATTGGCCGAATGGTCTATGTTGCCGATACTGATGAGCAAGCGAAAGAAGAAGCAGAAGAATCAGTCGTGAAGCACGTCGACTCCTTCACCGGAGCTGCATCATCTGGCTATCTTGGAAAAGTTTCCGATGCCAGCCAAGAAGAACTTCAAGGCGCCGATTATGAAAAACTCCGAGAAGATACCATCATCTACGGATCTCCTGAAAGCGTTATTGAGAAGATCAAGTACATGGAAGAAGTTACCGGAGCTGACTCACTCATTCTGCACTTCCCTCCATACAACACTCGGGAACAAAACGCTCGCGTGCTTGCCCAATTCGCAGAAGACGTTATCCCGAAATTCCGATAACGCTGTGACCGTTACCCCTGAGCGATGGGGAGTGATCGACGAAGAATCGATCCAAGAAGCCCGAGAACTTCTTGGTGTCCCGCTGCGTCGCGACAGGATGCAATGGAATGACTATGCCACGCAAGATGCGATAAGACAGTTCGCGGACGGGGTTGGCGACAAAAATCCGCTTTGGCGTGATTCGGACTACGCATCGAGCACCCGATGGGCTAGTTTGCTTGCCCCGCCCAGCTTCCTTTATTCCGTTGACGCAACCATCGTCGCCCCGAAATTACCTGGCGTGCAATGGATCTACGCTGGGACAAGGTGGCGTTGGTATGACGTGATTCGGGTCGACGACAAATTTGATGTATCGGTCGTATTCACAAAAATGGAGGAGAAAACCGGAAAAAGATTTGGATTGTGGGTCCTGCAAACCGGTGAGATCACATACCGAAGAGANGATGGGTCCCTTTTGTGCCTTGCTGAAGGCAGGGTAGCTCGAACGCCAAGACGAGAAAACAAAAAACCNAAAGCGAAGAAGGAGAAAGCACAACGGCCAGCCCCCGAAGCTAGCTACAGGCCTGAACTNNCAACAGAANCCCGCCGNGGAAACCTAGACAGAATATGGGAAGAAACCCANATTGATGACGTAGTCGGGCCCGTGAGCCAGCCATTAACGCTTAACCGGATCTTTCANTGGTATACCGGAGCGCAAGGCGCGCTTCACTACGGCGGAGCCCATGGAGATGCAGTACGGTACCGGCGACGCCACGACGACTATGAGATCAATAAGGAAACAGGCGCCAAAGACTCAGCAGCCCGAGGCCACTTCTCCTCCAAAGAGGGAAGAGACGTTGGAATGGGAGGAGCGTACGATGTCGGCCTCCATAGAATTGCATGGGTCATAGAGATGATCACCGACTGGATGGGGGATAGCGCCCACCTAGCTGAAGTCAATGTCGATGTGCTCAGACCGAACCTCGTCGGCCACACAACTTTCTTTTCAGCAAAAATCACAGGTAAGTGGTTTGATCAACACCCCTTTGTTGCTCTAGAAATAGAAGGAAGAAATCAGTTTGATGATTTAAGTACGAGGGGGACGGCTCTAGTGGCCTTACCTTCAGATGAACATGGACCAGTATCGCTACCCCTCTTCGGGGGAGACGCTGAGAGATGGACACAAAACCCGGATTCCAATTGACCACTTGAACAGGAGAAAAGTGTTACTAAACGGAGTTGAGATCGAACATACAAACATGCGGGATGTCTTCCTCGCACGAACCGCACTCGGTGACAAACCACTTTTGATTTGTGAAGGTGAAACCTTGACATACACAGATGCCGATGAACGGTCAAACCGAGTCGCAAGCACCCTCATCGAGTACGGCGTCGGCAAAGGCGATGTCGTAGCAACCTTTATGTATAACTCTGTCGACCACGCAGCGGTCTGGTACGCATGTGTCAAACTCGGAGCCATATTTGCTTCTCTCAACGTATCTCTTGCTCCTAATGAGCTCGTCTACAGCCTCGGCGATACGAACGCAAAAGTACTGATTGTGGACAATGACCTCATCGACGTCTACAAAGAAGCCCGACCGAANTTCACTCACCAGCCTGTCGAAATTCTATGGCGCGGNTCAAATACAGATGGCTTTATTCCCTTCGACAATCTCTATGAAGGTGACAATGTGTTGCCAGATGTCGAAATCGCCCCCAACGACCCCATGTCGATTATTTACACCGGAGGAAGCACGAGCATGCCCAAGGGCGTACTGGCACCACACCTCCACTACATAGGAGCTGCTGAGCGTTACAAAGAAATAACCCAGTCCAAACCAGACGACGTNCACTTCGCCAATTCACACTTCTTTCATGTTGGTGGGCAACAATTCGGAGTCATGGGGCCCCTCTATTGTGGAACAACAGGAGTGATGACCAAATGGTTCAGTGTCTCAAAATATTGGGACATAGCCNGAGAAACTGGGGCAACGATCATCGATCCTATCGGAACGATGATTTCTGCGCTTCTAACCCGAGACCCATCTCCGCAAGACCGAGACCACCAAGTACGAGTTGGCATCGGAATCGCCTCAGGCCAGGTTCGATCAGCTTTTCGAAATGAATTCGAGGAACGCTTCGGGGTTCCCCTCCTGGAAGTCTACGCAATGACAGAAGTAGGCGTCCTTCTGTGCAGTGAACGCATTGACGACAAAACAGAAGACAGTTGCGGAAAGACCTACGGATGGGCTGACATATCCATCGTGGACGAAAACGATTGCCCTGTCCCAACTGGAGAACAAGGAGAGATCCTTCTACGCCCAAATGGAGCGAACTGCTTCATGCTCGAATACATCAATAAACCAAAGGAAACGATCCAAGCATGGAGGAATCTCTGGTATCACAGTGGCGATATTGGGTACCTCGACGACGACGGCTACCTCCACTTTGTCGGGCGTCAAGCACACTGGGTCCGTGTTCGCGGCGAAAACGTTTCCGCCTTTGAAGTCGAGAAAGTACTCACCAGTCATGAAGCGGTAAANGACTGTGCCATCGTAGGCGTTCCCGGCGATTTAGGAGAAGAAGACATCAAGGCCTATATCCACCTCGAAGANGGCGANATTCTCAAGCCTGAANAAGTCGTCGAATGGTGTGANGGCCACCTCGCCTATTTCAAGGTTCCCAGGTTCATCGANTACGTAACCGAATTCCCCCGAACAATTACTAAGCAAGAAATTGAACGCCATGCNCTTCGTGAACAGGGACGCGGCGACGCATGGGACCGGCTAGCGGAAGACAGCTAACAGATGAATAGAACCTCAACACCTCAGACAAGAATGAACTAGGGGAGAACTTCGTGCCAAGGCAAACAGACCCCAAAAATTTAGAACGNCTCTTAGAGGCCGCCGCCGACCTTTTNTTAGTAGAGGGATNCGACGGTGCGAGCATGCAACAACTTGCTGACAGCGTCGGGCTTCACAAATCTAGTCTGTACCACTACGTTTCAGGCAAAGAGGACCTCCTAGGCAAACTTACAAGCGAAGCGCAAAGTGATGCCGAAACAAACATGGCAAAAGCAGAGGCAAAAGACAATAAAAGAGAAGCACTGATCGATGCCCTAACCTTCGCTATCGACCAGACATTAAATGACCTTGGCAAAGTCAGTCTCGTACTACGGCAAAAACCTGACAGCGTCACAGGAGAACAAATTACGGAACGAAGACGAGAACACGATAGAAGACTTTCAGCCATCATCGAAGCAGCTCAAACAAGCGGCGACGTCAGAGATGACATACATCCCGTTCTCTTATCCCGACTTCTCTTTGGCATGATTGCCTGGCTCGTTGAATGGTACGACCCAGAGCGCACGCGCTTTGATAAAGATGAGATCCGCAACGCTATCCTCTCGGTTATCCTCAGTGGAACCATCAACGAAGAAGACTAGCTTCTTCCAAGAGGATTAAACCTCGTAAATCCAGTTCACTCCTTCTAAGTAGCTTCGACTATTGTCACCTTTTTCAGCTCTGATCAGGGCATAGACTTGACAATTTAACACTCTGTGAGCCAATCTAGATAAATCAACCGAATGGTTGGTTTATGCAATTACTGACGCAGAGGGGCGTATGTCTGCCGTGTACCTTCCCTTGGCAGGACTAAGGGTCATAGAATTTTGCTGGGTGTGGGCTGGTCCCATGATGGGCCAACATCTTGCCGACCTTGGTGCAGAAGTGATCAAGGTTGAGTGGTATAAACGTTTCGACTTATACCGCACCAGAGGCGTTGAACGACTTCGAGGTTCCCTACCTGAAACAATCCGCCGAGAATCCTCATATTCATTTCAAAGCCTCAACCGCAACAAGCTAGGCTTCGCCGCCGACCTAAAGCACGAAGAAGGACTCCAACTCGTTAAAGACCTTATTGCTGAATCAGATGTTCTTCTGGAAAACTTCACCGTTGGAACACTTGATCGGCTTGGGCTTCCACCCGAAGAACTTGACAGACTCAATAGCAAACTAGTCTCAATCTCTCTCAGCGCTACCGGCCGCGGAAGCACAATCGAATCTCTTCGCTCTTATGGCCTCATGCTCTCAGCACTAGGCGGTTACGAAAATCATGTCATCGACCAAAACAGTGAATTCATCGGCTCCCCAACATTTGTTATGAGCGACCCCAACGCAGCGCTGTTTGGTGTTTTCGCCGCATTGGCCGGTAGCCTCCACGCTCGAAAAACTGGCGTAGGAGCAACGTACGAATGTTCACAGATAGAAGCCGTCGCCAGCCTGATGCAAACTCCAGAAAGACCAAATGCCGAAAAATCGCCAAGCGAAGGCATCTTTGAAACTCTTGAAGGAGACTTCGTGGCTATCTCAATAGATTCATCATCAAAACCAGATGCGCCATTCCATTCACTCGACGCGCTTAAAGAATGGGTCAAACAGACACAAACACATGAAGTGCTAGCGCAAGTTAGAGCCGGCGGAAGTGTTGCAACCAAAATAGAGGACCTCGGNCAGACTGAGCATTCAGAGATTTTCACAGGCACTGACGTCCGGCAGGCCTGTTTGCATCCAATCACCGGCGAGCGCGACATNGTTGCTACACCTTGGAGCGTCAACGGCCAAAGAACGCCAATCAGAAAGCCAGCGCCTACTCTGGGAGAAAGCAATGAACATGTGCTCAGACATATTCTTGGGCTAACAGAAGATGAGATTGTTGATGTACATGACTCTGGAGTGATTAGCGAAANCTGAGTGGTATACGGAAACAAGGGTAGATCAGATGCGGAAACCACAAGAGGAAGTAAANGGACGTAAGGTCCTCCTTGGGGTCTCTAGTGGGTAGTTACGAAACCATACCTGAAGTCATTCATAATGTATGCCTGAAGAACCCGGACAAAGACGCAATCATTGTAGGTAACAANCGTGTTACCTACAGAGAATTAGATGTAAGTATCACGAATTGCGCGAAGGCTTTTCTCGCAGCGGGCGTCCAGCCAGGAGACCGNGTAGGGCTATGGGCACCGAACTCAGCGGAATGGATCGTGATCGCGTTAGGAATTCAATCGGTTGGAGCGGCGCTCGTTCCCATCAACACTCGATACAAGCCTGGTGAAGCCGCGTACCCCCTCCAAAAAACAAAAGCAAAGATGCTATTTACGGCTGATGGCTTNATGGGAATAGAAGGCGAGGCCGTAGTTGCAAAAATAAGGCAAGAAGGAGGGCACGACATTCGCACCATCAACATCAATGAAGATGAGGCGAAAGAAGATTCACTTTCCTCCTTCCTATCGTCAGCTGAAAGCAATGATGGCGATCATCGTTCCCGAAGTTTCACAGATATTTCGGCTTCGACATTGTGCGACATCATGTTCACATCGGGAAGCACAGGAAAACCCAAAGGAGTACGACATCTTCATGGGCCGACAGTCCGTCAGACATTTAACACGATAGAAGAGAATAATCTTACAGATGCAGATCGAATGCTTGTTATAAACCCCTTTTTCCATGTCTTCGGCTACACGGGCGGTTGGGTTCCTGCATTATTCAGTGGAGCCACCGTGTACCCGCTTCCTGTTTTTGATGTCGATCAAGTGCTGGAACTCATCCAGGATCAAGGCATTACCTATTTCCCGGGCCCGCCGACAATCTTTCATTCCCTTCTTGAACATCCGCGACTATCCGAATACGACATGCAATCGCTCCGTTTCTCACTCACAGGATCAGCAGATGTTCCCGTCGACCTCATACAAAAAATGCTGGACGAACTCACATTCGACCGAGTGGTCCAAGCTTATGGAATGACCGAATGCGGAACAGCAACCAACACGGTAGCCTCCGATAGTCCTGAAACTATTGCGACAACAATCGGCAAAGCATCCAAAGATTTGGAAGTTCGTATCGTAGATGAGAAAAATAATCCTTTAGCCCCCGGAGAAAAAGGNGAAATCGTNGTCCGCGGGTATGCAGTNATGGACAGCTACCTCGATGACGATGAGGCAACTTCGGCAGCAATAGACCATGAAGGCTGGTTGCACACTGGTGATCTCGGAACGTGTGATGAAAAAGGTTACTTCAAGATCCTAGGCCGCATAAAGGACATGATCATCGTCGGAGGATTCAACGTATACCCCGCCGAAGTAGAAGATATAATGCGAGAACACCCGAGTATTCGGGACGTTGCACTTATAGGTGTTTCAGATGACCGCCTAGGTGAAGTGGGGTGCGCATTCGTGATCTTACGTGAAGAAATTCATCCAGAGGCNCTTCATCTTTGGTGCCGCGAAAACATGGCGAATTTCAAAGTACCCAGATACTTTGAAATCCTCGACTCGTTTCCCTTAACGGGTTCGAACAAAATATCGAAACTTGACCTTCGCGAAATAGCTACAAAGAAAAAATTAGGTGCATAGTATGTCTCGGGAACCGGTCATCGTCGGAATTGGCCTATCAGATTACCCCAAAGCCCCCCACCTTGACTCTCTCATGCACATCGCTCAGGCTACTCAACGAGCTTTGCAAGATTGTGGCCTCANTCTTAGTGACATTGACGGTTTTGCCTGTGCCGCCATGCCCACAGACCCAGAACTGCATGTCGAAGCTATTGAACACTTGGGGCTAACCCCGAGATGGCTCAATACAACCTATACCGGAGGTTCAGCCGCCCAATTCCAAATTCCCGACGCCATTGCTGCTATTCGTGAAGGGCGAGCAGAAACAATCCTATTCGCGTACGGGTCGGACTTCCTTACGCGCTATGGGCGGACCCTTGGTACAGGAGGTCTCGCAGTTGACGACGGATTATCCGGACCGCTTCTCTACGAGCAGCCATACGGAAGCACCATCGCAACCTGCTACGCCCTAGCTGCTACTAGACACATGGATGAATATGGGACACGCCCCGAGCAGCTCGCTGACATAGCAGTAGGAGTCAGAGAGTTCGCCAGCATGAACCCAAATGCCATGTACCGAGAACCACTCACGGTGAATGACGTCCTTNCCAGCCCAATGATTGCCGACCCCCTGCATTTACTTGACTGCTGTGTGGTTTCCGATGGAGGAGCGGCATTTATCATCACGACNGAGGAACGTGGAAAGGACCTGAAACAATCCCCGATCCATGTGCTTGGAGCAGCTGGAGCTAATTCGCACTGGCACATTCACTCTATGCCGGACTTCAGTACTACTGCTGGAACCGTAAGCAGCCAGGAAGCCTACAGACAAGCCGGCGTTCAGCCAGCAGACATAGATACGATTCAGTTCTACGACTCATTTACAATCACAGCTCTCTTACTTCTTGAAGACCATGGGTTTTGTGGAAAAGGTGAAGGTGGAGCGTTCGTGGAAGAAGGCCATCTGCGTAGGGGCGGGTCACTTCCGATGAACACGGATGGCGGGTCATTGTCCAGCTGCCATTCTGGAATGAGAGGAACCATGCTCATTACTGAAGCAGTTCGCCAGCTCCGTGGCCACGGCGGAGAATCACAAGTTCCTGATTGCGAACTCGCTCTAGCAGCTGGCTGCGGAGGGTTACTTTCTTATATCGGGACCACAATATTAGGAAGGGAACGGCGTTGATGGACATTATTGACGACCAACCTTGGACCCGAGGGCTCATGGATCCGGGCCCCATTGACCGCGAGTATTTTGAGGCGGCTGCCCAAGGCAAGCTCATCATACAAAAATGCCCAGACTGCGGGTATACACAATTCCCACCAAAAACGCTTTGCACGTCATGCGGGCAATCCCCAGAGTGGATTGAAACATCGGAGAAAGGACAGGTATACACCTTCACGATTGTTCGAAGACACGGAGTCGAACCATTCTCATCTCTCGCTCCTTTTGTACTCGCTATGATTGATCTCCCTGAAGGTGTCCGCCTCATGGGGAACATTACTGAGGTGGATATAGACAATGTTCATGTTGGGCAAAACGTTGAAGCTTACGCAATACGGATAGATGAGTCCATGGCGCTTCCCCTGTGGCGGCCAACCGGAAGGACTTAAAGACTAAATGAAAACACTTGCCACAGATTTATATTTCCCAGAAGGGCCTATAGCTATGCCCGACGGGAGTGTTGTCTTAGTCGAACTTGCACGAGGAACCCTCAGCCGAGTTGATACGGAAGGCGTTGTCAGTGTCGTAGCTGATTTGGGTGGGGGGCCAAACGGAGCAGCCATCGGTCCCGACGGGTTCATATATGTTTGTAACAATGGGGGATTCGATGATGACACAGATCCATCTGGACGGTTCGCTTCGCAAATGCCTCGACAATATGTCGGAGGGTCGATTCAGCGTGTCAATCCTCAAACCGGAGAAACAGAAGATCTTTACCGCGAATGCAACGGGCATAGTCTTCGAGGTCCCAACGACATTATATTTGATGAAAGTGGGGGATTCTGGTTTACGGATCTAGGGAAGACATGGCCTCGAGTTCATGACCATGGAGGCGTATACTATGCATCAATCGACGGCCAAAACATCCAAGAAGTCATTTATCCTCTTATCACCCCAAATGGAATTGGTATATCTCCAGATGGCTCCACCCTCTATGTTGCAGAAACAAGCACAGGTAGGATCTACCAATGGGCGATTACCGGACCGGGTCAACTTGATAGCGGGAAGGGCGAACGACCGCGATCGAAACTGCTCTACGCTTTATCGGATGGTCTTCGTTTCGACTCAATGGCCGTAGATGCAAGTGGCTATGTAAACGTTGGTGTTCTATCGTTAGGCTCAATGGCTAAAGACTCAGGAGGCATTTGTGAAATTTCGCCTGAAGGGGAAGCCAGCATCATACCAACAGGTGACCCCATGACAACCAATATATGCTTCGGTGGAAAGGATCACCAGACAGCTTTTATTACCTGTTCAGATTCGGGGACCCTGCGCTCATTTCTATGGCAGAGAGAAGGAATCAAGCTCCCTTTCTTCGATAAAGCCCTCTGATTTTTCGTCAATTGCGAACCACAGACGATTATGTAATACTTAATTTACCAACCACATGGTTGGTAATGGGTCCTTAATTACAGCATTAGGTGCCCTCATGTTTAATGAGATGGGGAAAAGATATGAATGAAGATCTTGAAATCATGATTGATACAAAGAATGGTGAGTGGATCGACCTGGGTTTGCCTAACAGTGAACCAGGGGAGAACGCCATGATGATTCTTCGGATCAGTGAAGAAAATGGAAGTTACACGGCGCTTATAAAGTCCAAAGCCGGAACANTTATTCCTCCACACACCCACCTGGGTGAAACAGTGGTTTTTGTGCTTCAAGGTGACCTGCAATACCGTGGCGGTNNCGCATNCGAAGGNGGGTACATCTATGAGCCAGCNGGAGCCGTTCATGAAGCTACCAAACATGANACTGATACNATCTATTTTGTTCATGTGGCNAACGGCGCGATTTTCATGAATGAAGANGGGACAGAAGGCCCTACGTATACGTGGCGAGAGGTTAAAGCAATCGTCGATGCGCATAATGCCGCAAAAGCAGAAGCTGCAGCATAGACACCAGTCGTCACCGATACCCGATTCGGGAAGGAAACTATGGCAAAGACGGTACTAGTAACAGGTGCTGGATCAGGCTTCGGCAAGGGAGCAAGCATTGCTTTAGCTGAACGCGGCCACAACGTTATTGCCACGACTGAAACTGAAGAACAAGCAACTGAGCTTGCGGCGGCTCATCCGGAGCTACAAGTTGAGAAGATCGACATCACCACAGATGATGTCGACAAAGTTGCTCGATGGGATATTGACGTACTTATAAACAATGCGGCCATGGGTCAAACGGGCCCGATGGCTGATGTGCCAATGGAACGTATACGAGCGATCTTTGAAGTCAATGTCTTTGGCACATTGTCAATAACGCAAAAAGTGCTCTCAGGNATGATAGNGCGCGGTGANGGAAGANTAATCGTNATGTCTTCAATAGGTGGGCTGCATTCATTTCCCGCCTTTGGCCCATACAACATGACCAAGCACGCTCTCGAGGGTATGGCCAAGGCCATGCGTATAGAACTTGAACCACAAGGGGTGGATGTCACTTTAATTAACCCTGGACCTCATGACACGGGATTCAATGACTCCATGGCAGAATCAATGTGGGAATGGTTCGGAGAAGACTCGTTGCAGTCGCCGAATATGGAAATGTTTACCATGATGCGAAGCGCAGCTACAACAGATCAAATGGACCCACAGGCGGTTGTTGACAAACTCGTAGAGCTAGTTGAAGCTGAGACTACGAAAGAACACAACATCGTCCCTGAAGATGGCGTTGATGAGCTGAATGAGGCGACAGGTCTAGATCACTAAATAACACAAATAATTCCAGGGGAAGGGAAATTATGACAGCAGTAGAAGACAACCCATACGCATCTGAGGCTCGGTACCATGACC
>PAEG01000087.1 GCA_002703045.1 Acidimicrobiaceae bacterium | reverse complement strand
GACACCTTGGACGCTGCCAAGTAATTTAGCCCTTGCCGTTGGAAGTGACATACAATATTCCATTCTTGACTACGAAGGTCAGCTTTTTGTCCTTGGGGAAGAAACCGTTGAGCACTACGAGAGCCAATTCCCTGAAGCTACCACCAAAGGAACCCTTCTAGGAACTGAACTTTTAGGGAGAAAATATACTCCACTTTTCGACTTTTTCGCTGACCATGACCCAAATGCCTTTCAAGTCATCTCCGGAGATTTTATCGACACAGAAGAAGGAACTGGAATCGTTCATATTGCTCCAGGATTTGGAGAAGATGACCAACGAATCGCGGCGGAGAATCAAATCGGCACTCTAACCCCAGTTGATGATGCCGGATGTTTCACTTCTGAAGTCAAGGACTGGGAAGGTCAAAACGTCTTCGAGGCAAGCCCTGACATTATCCGATCACTTCGGGAAAGAGACAAACTAGTTCGCCATGACAGCTACGAACACAACTACCCGCACTGTTGGAGGACAGACACGCCGATAATTTATAAAGCTGTACCTTCTTGGTATGTAGAGGTGACGGCTATTCGAGAAAAGCTACTTGAATTAAATCAAGAAATTAACTGGATCCCATCAAACGTCCGTGATGGGCGTTTTGGAAAATGGCTTGAAGGCGCCCGTGACTGGTCTATCAGCCGAAATCGCTTCTGGGGTTCGCCTGTTCCTGTGTGGAAAAGCGATAATCCTGAATATCCGAGAATTGATGTCTATGGAAGCCTTGACGAACTAGAACGCGATTTTGGTGTAAGGCCCGACAACCTCCATAGGCCTTTCATTGACGACCTAGTCCGACCAAACCCTGATGACCCATCTGGGAAATCAATGATGCGCAGGGTCCCTGAAGTTCTTGATTGTTGGTTTGAATCTGGTTCAATGCCATTCGCCCAAGTCCACTACCCCTTTGAAAACAAAGAGTGGTTCGAAGAACATTTCCCTGCAGACTTCATTGTTGAATACATCAACCAGACCCGAGGGTGGTTCTACACGCTACACGTCCTAGCAGGTGCATTATTCGAGAAACCAGCTTTCAAGAATGTGATATGTCATGGAATTCTCCTTGCAGATGACGGAGCAAAGCTATCGAAAAAACTCCGGAACTATACAGAGCCGGCAGAGATCTTTGAGGTCCAAGGTTCTGACGCTCTCAGATGGTATTTCATGTCATCAAATATTGTTCGGGGAGGCGATTCTCGGATAAGTGATCAAGGTATCGACGATGTCGTTCGTCAAATAATCACTCCGATATGGAACGCTTACTCGTTTTTTACGCTCTACGCGAATATAGACAATTACAAAGCTAACTGGAATGTAGAGAGCACGAACCTTCTCGATCAATACATACTTGCAAAAACTCGCCTTATGGTCGAAACAGTCACCCAATCAATGGATCAGTACGATCTTCCAGGCGCAACAAACGAAATAAAAGCCTTCATTGATGCTTTAAATAACTGGTATATAAGAAGAAGTCGAGATCGTTTCTGGGCTCCAGGTAGTCCCGTAGGTGATACAGATAAACAAGCCGCCTACGACACTTTGTTCACAGTCCTTAAGGTCCTCTGCGAAACAAGTGCGCCTTTACTCCCAATGACAGCTGAGGAAATCTATTCCGGAATTACAGCTAATCCAAGTGTCCATTTGGCTGACTGGCCCGACGCTAGCTCCCTTCCATCAAACCCCAACCTTGTGAAAGCAATGGACCTAGTGAGAGATATTGTGTCGACCACACTTAGGGTACGAGAAGATGCGAGCCTTCGAGTTCGACTACCTCTCAGTAGTATCACCATAGCTGGCGAAGACCTTTCCGAACTTGAGAAATATCTTGATATCATCAAAGACGAAGTGAACGTGAAGGCAGTTATCTTCTCAGACGATATCGCTAATCATGCGCAGTTTATTTTNAAACCCGATGGCAAAATTCTTGGCCCGCGGTTGGGCAAATCCGTACAAGATGTATTCAAAGCTGCAAAATCTGGAAACTGGGAATGGATAAGCGACGAAAAAGTGCAAGTAGGAACCCACNTCCTCGAGAAAAATGANTTTTCCATCCATCTGGAAGCTAACGAGGGAATAACTGCTGGAGCCTTGACATCATCCAACGGAGTNGTCATCTTNGATACAAACGTTACCGAGGAACTCATAAACGAAGGGCGAGCCCGTGACACGGTACGAGCAATACAGGAAGCCAGAAAAACTCANAATCTAGTTGTAACTGATCGAATTCAGGTGATCGTTGACGCGCCAGAAAACATCCAACAGGCTATCAATACCCACCTCCCTTACATTGCTGATCAAGTTTTGGCAGTATCAATCGACTTCCGAACCATCAACACTGAGGCCATGATTCACCAGGGCAACATAGACGGTGAATATGTTTCGATTTCCCTCACAACAGTCAATCAGTAAATCGCTATCTTAGTGATTAGTTGATGCTAATCTTCGTCAGAGAAAAAAGATGAAATAGCTTCATCAGTTTCATCATCGACCAAACCGAGGACACTTTCATGGGGGTCAGAGTCACGTAGTTCTTCAAAAAACCGGTCGCCTGAAACNCCTTCNCTTCCTTGAACAACAGGAGTAGCCTGAGTCGGAGGACCATCGTCTTNTTCATCCTCTATCCAATTCTCCCCTATCCCTTCCTCTGCGCCCGCTGCCGCTGCGTCAATCCAAGACTCAAGGTCTTCTGTTGAATGGACAAGACTCAATTCTGGCGGCATCTCCCCTTCACGTCGTGCTTCATCAACCTCCATCGAATCTTCTCGATCTGCTGGGCTAATATCCCGAATTTCGCTCATAGTGGTAATGCCAACTTGGCCAACCGTCTCAGCTTCTATATCTTCTTCTGAAACTTCAANANGACNAAGCCCCAACTCACTTGAANCTTCTTCGANATCTTCGATTTCTTGACNAATTTCTAGCTCAAGTTCGCTATCTTCAATTATTTTTCGCATTTCATCGAGAACTATAAGAAGTTGNTCTTTTCCTGCNTGAAGCTGGCCTTCCAGATNTCCACATCTTTCTTCAAGNTTTTTACGCTTTGATTCGAGCGTCTCTATCTTCTCNCTAAGGNNAGTTTGAGACTCCTCAGCCATTTTTCGGGCTTCCTCAACCACAACTCTCTTAATATTGTCNGCTTGCGCCTCGGCTGANGCTATGAGTTGCTCGGACTNGGCTGCTGCTTCNTTTGTGAGNGAATCCGCAGTTCGCTGAGCTGCCGCAAGTAACCGTTGTGCAGCACCTTCTGGATCGTACAGGTCCGAATCTTCTGTCGCGTTTGTAGGAATTCTAGAGTCTTCCGCCTCCAGCAATTCGGCAAATCTCCTAAGGAAGGAATCAACCTCCTGTATGTCGTACCCTCCCTTTCGGTGCCTTGCAAAACGAACATTTCGAATAAATTCTGGAGTTAAAAAACTTCGAGTTGTGTCGGATAGAGCCATACAAAAAATAATACTAGCTTTAGCAGGCAGGGTCAGGGATTGCCTTACGAGGATATGATTTGAATGCTAGACAGAAATTAGACAGAAACAGAACCGCCAAGACGTTGGCGTTCTTCGTCAGACACTTCTACATCTTTCGGAGTTAGAAGGAATACATCATCTCCGGCTTTGACAAATCCTCCATCAATACCGACCTTTAAACCTGAACAAAAATCAATCACACGAACTGCAACTTCATGATCGGCCTGCTGAATATTGACTATCACTGGTTGCCTTCGCTTAATCGCTTCTGAAATCTCTTTAACGTCACTAAATCTAACTGGAGTTACCACACAAGGTTTAGATACTTTCGGCGGAGCGATAGTTCTTACAGCATTAGCCAAACGAGATTGTCCCGTATCTTCACTCTTAGGGATCGGACGAACAGTGGTCACTCCACTTGTCTGTGGAGCAGGTGGAGTACCTGCCGTGGGGGCAGTTACATGGTCATGCAACTCTTGAAAATCTTCATCAGAGCCTAGCCCCAGATAAAGCATCGTCTTTTTCAGAAAACTGGTCATCAATTTCTCCTATTGACATAAGTCAACATCTATAACCTCAACATCTATAACCTAACACCATAGAGCCTTCGTTATCAATCAGGCTTGCGGTTTCCAAAAATTGCTCTTCCAAGACGAAGAATTGTTGCTCCAGCTTCAAGAGCTAAATCATAATCATTGCTCATTCCCATAGAGCATTCCGACAACCCAAGGGAATTAGCTAACTTCTTTAAATCTTGAAAGCAGATCAGCGTTGCGTCCCGATCTTCGCTTGCGCCGATTGTCATTAAGCCTTCAACATCAATACCAAATTCTTCAAACTTTTCTATTAAAGACGGCACTTGGGAAGGGGGTATCCCCCCCTGAGTCTTTGCGCCTGTCATGTTAACCTGAAGCAAAAGTTTGGGGCTGATGCAGCGCTTAGCGATCTCCTCTCCTAGAGCAAAAGAATCAGTCGATTGCCACATAAAAACCGAACTTGAAAGTTTTCGAACCTTATTTCTCTGAAGGTTGCCAATAAAGTGCCATCGATAATTTTTTTCTTCATCTAGATTCTCTAGAATGTCTCTTTTTTTGATCAGCTCTTGCGCATAATTCTCACCAATGTCATGCACTCCAACTTTGGCCGCTGCTGTTATAGCATCGACTCCGAAACCTTTAGTTACCGCAACGATAGTCACCGGGTTGGCAGATCTTAAAGAAATCATCTCTCGAATATTCCCTACGCGGTCTGCTACTAGTTGATCATTAACGAGATTCTCCAAAATCATCCTTTCTCGGCTCTATCCACCCGACCATTGCCTGCCGTTTACGGTCTTTCCTTAACCTATACGACCAGAATTTGACTGGGTTTGATGTACATTCATCGATTCTAACAATCTCAGTAATGCCATTTTGAGTTAATGAAATTTCTACTGCTTTTGGTAAGTTAAGCGCTAAATACCCTTCTCGAGTTTGCGAGCGCACGCTATCTCCAAAAATATTACATATCCCCTTCATTTCATTCTCACCAAATTGATAAACGGTTGGATGAATACAAGGACCAATTACTGCCACAGTTGGCTCTTTACCAAGCCCTCCCATCAGTTCAACTGCCCTGTCAATGATCCCCAGCGTCAAGCCCTTCCAACCTGCATGAACTAAGTTCAGAGATCCTAAAGGGCTCACAAGTGCAACAGGTGCGCAGTCTGCAACTTGTATAGAAATCGGGACTCCAGAATTATTTGTAAGTATCGCATCTCCAGATCTTCCCTGGCACTCGCCTGGTGACTCCACATGGACAACTTCTGTTCCATGCACTTGAGTCAGATAAGCCCACTTCTCATCGACNATAGAACGCTGNCTTGAAGCAAGNACCTGCGGGTCCTGATCCGTTGACAAATCGCCGTGATCTTTTGTAGTGAAAAGTACGCAGGCTTTCCTACCATCCTCAAGTCGAAAAGACCAAGAAGGTTTCTCATGCCTCATGTATCACAAATTTTGGACGACCGCTATGACTTCTAAACTCTCGACTATTGGAGGAAATCCGGAACATCAAGACCAGTATGCACTTCGTTCGTTCCTTCCGGCTCTCCGAATACATCAGGTATATCACTTTCGACGGGCGTACGCCTTACAGGGCGACTGCCATTNTCCCATCGATCGAATCCAGCAGCNATGACAGTGACCCTGACTGTGTCTCCAATAGATTCGTCCACGACAGTTCCAAAAATAATATTCGCATCTGGGTGGGCTACACCAACAACAAGTTCTGCAGCTTCATTAACTTCATTTAGCGTTAAACCACTTGATCCAGTGATCGACAGGAGAATACCACGTGCTCCGTCTATAGGTGATTCCATNAGCGGGCTGGAAATTGCTTTTCGAGCAGCGCTTGTTGCCCTTTGTTCGCCACTTCCCTCGCCAACACCCATCAACGCTGAACCGGCATCATTCATGATCATCTTTACATCTGCAAAGTCTGTGTTAATCAAGCCAGGAGTGGTGATGAGTTCAGTTATGCCTCTCACTCCGTCAAGAACAATTTCGTCAGCTTTACCGAAAGCTTCAACAACAGTTGTTTGTTCATCTGCTACGGACAGTAAACGGTCATTGGGTATAACAATTTGGGTATCGACTTTTTCTCGAAGGCGGGTAATTCCTTGATCGGCTTGAACCGCTCTTCTTCGTCCTTCGAAACCNAAAGGTCGAGTTACTACGGCTATCGTTAAGGCACCCAATCCCTTTGCTATATCAGCAACAATCGGAGCTGCACCTGTTCCTGTTCCTCCTCCTTCACCGGCCGTTATGAAAACCATGTCTGCNCCAGATAATGCTTGTTCGATTTCCTGCCGATTATCTTCNGCTGCNTGACGACCNATATCAGGATCGGANCCTGCTCCTAGTCCTCGGGTNAGCTCTCGNCCTATATCAATTTTGACTTCNGCGTCNGATAATAAAAGCGCTTGAGCATCTGTGTTAATTGCATGAAACTCTACTCCACGGAGACCAGCATCGATCATTCGGTTTACAGCATTCACTCCGCCGCCGCCGACACCTACCACTTTAATAACAGCAAGATAGTTATGCGGATTAGTCATTTTGTCTCCTTATATTTTTAGAACTCTAAAGTCTTACGAGAGGTTTAGTCTTTGAGCCACACTCAAAATGTGCCTACTAAGTAGAAGGGTACGAGCAACTAGGGTCACGACACAACACAGGCGTCAGCGGCGCTCTTACATCAATATGCAAAACAGAACTTTGATCCACTTGGGAAAGTATGGTTGCTGCCGCTAGAACCTTGCCTTCAATATCAGAGCTATCACCAAAAAGGATCTTCCCACCACCAAATAGAAGCAGCTCAATCTGGTCGCCTCCTTTAATTGAAGAGATATCCCCGGTAAGCTCAGACGAGATGGTCCCAGCAACTTCGATGAGGGGTATGACCTGTTCAGGAGCCCATTCTCCTATAGAAGGATTTCCTATCTGTTCCTCTATCGGCAACAAGTCATATGGCAGTACATCTTCTTTTTGAAGCACACGCCCCTCGATATCGACCACTACCCAACCTTCTTCATTCACAAAAGCTGCAACAGGATCTCTTGAGGAAACACGGATGGTAATGATCCCTCCCCACGATCTCGAAATGCGGGCTTCTTTAACCCAAGGTATCGTTTCAATCCTATCAGATGTGGATGAACTATTAACCTCAAGTAGAGGTTTACCCTTTTGTACACCTGCTGCCCTCCTGACCTCTTCTTCTAATTCTTCGGACACACCCTCAATGACAATTTCATCTACGTCGAAAAGTGAGCTCTTAGACAGAAAATACGCTCCTACCCCTAGAGAGAGAACTGCGACAACGAGAAGAACTACTCTAAGGCGACGTCGGCCTTTAGCTCGCATAACATCTATTCTTCGAGATTCAATACGAGGATCCATATGTTACCCAAATCCTAAAAAATGATTTTCGCATTCCAGCTCTATACCAAATTTTTCAAAGACTCGATTCCTTACTTCTTCGATAAGAGCAGCAACATCCTCTGAATTTCCCCCATGGTCAACTTGTATAAAGTTTGCGTGCTTCTCAGAAACATACGCTGTTCCTATTCGAAGCCCCTTACATCCAGCCGCATCTATCAGGCGTCCTGCTGATTCATCCTCTGGATTTGTAAATACTGACCCAGCGTTTTGACCACCAGGCTGATTCTCGACCCTCCATCTAACTATCTCAGAAAGCTCTCTCTCAGATTCATCAGTATTTCCTTCCTTTAGCTCTAAGACAATTTTTGTAATAGCCTGACTGCTACTTATTGAAGAATTCCGATAAGAGAATCTCAACTGATCAAGCGATAAGGAGAAGTAATCTCCTGTATCTAAATCAATCCCTTCAACCCTGCTAACACTTCTGCTCATGTCAGAACCATGCCCTCCAGCGTTCATCCGAACGGCTCCACCCATTGAACCGGGAACACCCACTGCCCATTCAAAGCCTGTTAGACCAGCTGCTACTGTCTTCCTTGCTACGACAGGCAGAATTGCTGCTGCACCAGCAACAACTGTTTCTCCCTCGATAGACAGAGATTTGAACTCTCGCCCTAAACGAAGAATCAATCCGCTAAATCCATTATCGGAAACCAATAGATTTGACCCATTCCCAAGAACCGCTACAGGGATATCCAAGTCGTGAATACTGTTAGCAATTACCTGAAGATCGTTTTCGGTACCGACTTCAATATAGATATTGCATACTCCACCGGACCTATACGTCGTCTTTTCCCCAAGTGGCTCATGAAGTCTGACTTCACTACGGTCTAAAGAGGCTTCAAAGAACTCGTATAGTTCACCCCAAGGGCGTTGTTCTTGTTTCATGCTAATCCAGACATAAGTTCATTTGGCAGAGTTGTTATGTCGCCGGCTCCAAGAGTAAGGCATAGGTCGCCTTGGGTTAGTTCCGAACGAATACGATCAACCAGATCTGTTCGGTGTTCGCAATAAACCACCTGCTTTCCTGATTCTGATTCTCGGACAATATCAGCAATTAGGCGCCCCGAGATTCCCGGTATCGGGGGTTCACCAGCAGAATAAATACCAGTTACGTACACGACATCCGCATCCTGGAACGAGTGGGAAAAGTCATTCCAAAAGTCCTGCGTTCTGGAATACCTATGTGGTTGAAAAACACAAATTATGCGACCCCAATCACCTTCTTTTGCCGCTTGGAGAACAGAGCTGACCTCAGTTGGTAGATGCGCATAGTCATCTATAAACGATATGCCATTTTTTTCTCCTCGATAATGAAACCTTCTAGCTACTCCTCCAAACTGGGCGAGCCCTTCTCGCAACAAGTTGATATCTGCACCTAGGTAGTCGGCGAATGATAAAGCAGCTACCGCATTTCGAACGTTATATAGACCAGGCGTCGCTAAAGAAAAATTACCTAGGTTGCCTGAAGGCCCATTAAGCGAAAAACTAGAACCGAATCGCAAACCCTTATAGTCCTCAATAGAGTAGTCTGCTTCGGGATTAACCCCATATGTGATGACGTCAGGCTCCCCTATCAAATCCTTTAAGCCTTCGTCATCGAAACATACGAATGCTTTATGCTTTATATTTTTCAGAAATCGGTGAAAGGCATCTCGAAGATTCGCCTCATTTCCGTATTGTCCCAGATGATCAGGTTCAACATTGGTAATGATTCCGTAGTCCGAGTCAAGCGTAAGAAACGTTCCATCTGATTCATCTGCTTCTACTACAAATAGGTTGGATTCTGCTTCCCACAACGCCCCGCACCCTATTTCGTTAACCTCTCCACCAATTATAAATGAAGGGTTTAGATTGGCTTGAGCGAGCAACACTGCCAGCATTGATGAGGTAGTCGTCTTGCCATGCGTTCCCGCTACAGAGACAGTAGGTTTAATTCTAGTAATAGCGCTCAAGAGGTCTGCTCGGCTTACTATAGGGATACCGCGATCTCGAGCTTCCCTTATCTCAATATTTTCATCGGCTACAGCAGTGGACCGAGCGACAAGGTCTATCTGTCCAACGTTGTGCCTTTCGTGTCCGATCGAAACTTTAATTCCAGCAGCTGCTAAGCGATCTAGGCCTGCTGAACTTTTTAGGTCGCTTCCTGTTATCGAGTGGCCCATCGTTGCAAGGACTAGTCCGATAGCCCTCATTCCTGCGCCTCCTATACCAACAATATGTATCGACAAGTTAGTGTCTAAATCCAATCCACCCTTGACTGAAGTTCCGGTCATGACGCTACCTTCTTTAANAAACTTACCAAGGCTTCGGATGCGTTGATCTGATTATTCATTTCTGCTCGTTGCCTCATCCTATGAAGCTCTTCAGGATTTTTTATTACTTCATTCACAAGACTAGAAAGACTGATCCCATCACAATTTTCGTCGGTTAATATTCGGGCTGAACCCAAAGCCACCATAGATTGTGCATTAGCTGTTTGGTGGTCGCCAGGGGCATTCGGTAGNGGGACTAACACTGCAGGTAAACCTAATGCGGCTATCTCTGCGGTAATTGAGCCACCTGCTCTTGAGATGATTAGATCGGCTGATCTCAGAACGCTCGGCATATCGTATTCAAATTCAATCGGCCGATAATCGACATACTTTCTAAGTTCTCCCTCAGAGCCAGCGATCTTTTCCCAATCTCGACGGCCGATTATATGGTAAACCGTCAAGCCTATTCCTTTATCGAAATGAGGGANGGCATCTCTCAAAGCCAAGTTTATTCTTCTCGCCCCTAAAGATCCTCCGGTAGCGACGATGAAGAGATTCTCGTTAGGAACATTCAATTTTTCTCGAATGTGACTTGAGTCGATCCGCCGTGCTTCTATGATTGCTTGCCTTACGGGGTTTCCGGTGTAAACGGTGTTTCGAAGGGAAGTATCTTCATAGGAAACGGCACAATNNCGAGCCCATCGACTAATTACTTTATTAGCTAGTCCTGGAACTGCATTTTGCTCATGAGCAACCACTGGAATCTTTAATACTAGTGATGCTAAGGCGCATGGGAAGCATGCAAACCCTCCTAGCGCTAGNATAACTTTTGGTTTCCGTTTACTAAGTAACCGCAGCGCCTCAATTATTCCTCGGATTAGTAAATAAACAGCTCTTAAAGCTGCGAGTGGATTTCGACGGGGTATTCCGGCTCCAGAAATGGTGACAAGTTCAAACCCTTCGGAAGGAACAAGATCTTGCTCTATACCCCGATCGCTACCGACAAACAATATTTCTTCTTTATTGTACCCATCGCGAGCAAGAGCGTTTGCTACGGCTAAACCCGGATGGATGTGGCCAGCGGTTCCTCCGCCGGTAATGACGACAAAGCACTCATTCATTGTGNCCCTGCCGGTCAATGTTAAGAATTATCCCCACTGCTGCCATTCCCACCAATAACGAAGTTCCTCCNAATGATACAAANGGTAATGGGATACCTGTTACTGGAAGGACTCCTATNACTGTTCCTACGTTGATAAATGCNTGGAGNAGGAACCACATTGAAATACCNANNGCCAANAGNGAACCGAATTTATCATCACACCTAAGAGCTGCACGTATCCCGAATNCCGCTAANCCTATAAATAACATNAGNACAGNAATTGCACCAATGAANCCCATCTCTTCGGCAATAACCGTATAGATAAAATCGGTATGGGCGTAAGGAAGGAAACCCCATTTAGCTCTGCTTGCTCCTGGGCCTACCCCCATCCAACCGCCGCTAGCTATACCGACAAGAGATTGGAAAGTTTGATACCCAGTATTGAGCGGGTCGCTGTCAGGCTGCAGGAAGGACAGTAAGCGGGCCCTTCGATAATCTGCCGACATGCTGACGGCTAGGGTTACAGCAGCCCCGACCGTAACCAAACCAGCAAGTCGAAGNACCGGAAGGCCGCCAAGGAACATAACAATCACCATCAAAGCNCCGACAATAATGACGGTACCTAAATCTGGCTGCTTCATGACNAGTAGCGCTGCNGCAANAAATATTATAACTGGAGCATTAAACGTCCTAGGTTCAGATAATTCTGATTGTCGATCTGCAAGGAGTTTGGNCGTATANATGAGTATCGTNAGTTTAAGNAATTCNGAGGGTTGGAAAGTGANTACCNNNAACANNAACCCAGCGNGTGGCCCCNTTAGCGTTAACGCCANNTCCCGGAACGTGAACTAGAAANAGAAGNAAAAATGTNNCNCCGAGAAGAATNTTTATCTGATGNCCCCACCTTCTGTAGTNAATTNTAGAAATNATAGCCATNGCGAGTAAACCCATGAGGAAGCAAATACCTTGGTGCTGAAAGTAATGCCAGGTGTTTTGTCCTTCATACGTGGCTACAACTGATCCAGCAGAGAGTATCATCGCAAGGCCGATCAGATTTAGCGCTACTACAATACCGATAATCCAGTACTGGCTTCTAAATTGCGGATTCGCCCTGAAAGCTACCTTGCTTTTTTTTCTTACCGACTTCTGCTTAGGGGGTCTTAGAGTTTCTCTTAGGGCATTAGCAAGAGTCCGATGAAAAGGTCGTCGGAATGAAGGGTCGAAAGTTGTCATGCCTGCTCCATAACAATCTCGTTTACTAGCTTAGTGAAATCGTCTCCTCGCTCCGAGTAGTTTTGATACCAATCAAATGAAGCACATCCTGGAGAGAGAATGACCGAGTCACCTTCTCGGCTCTGCGACTCAGCAAGGTTAACAGCTCCTTCCATAGTATTAGCTACGTAAACTGGAGTAATATTTGCAAATATTCCTTGAATCTCTTCAGAGGCTTCTCCGATAGCAATCACTAGTTTTAAGTGCTTCTTAAGGTTTCCAAGAGGACTTAGGTCAATACCTTTGTTTCGTCCCCCGACTATCAGTATTACATTCTCGAAACCTTGAACTGCTGCCGCTACCGAATGCGGAGTGGTAGATTTACTGTCGTTATGCCACCTCACACCTTCTTTCGACCCGAGATAGGTCATACGATGTGGCAACCCGGAAAAGGTAGATAGGACTTCTCTTATCGCAGAATTAGACGCTCCCCCTTCTGATGCTATCGAAGCAGCTGCGAGACTATTAAGAACGTCATGCGGGGAAGTTTTTGAGAGTTCACCGACTTCAAACAGGCGGGTGTCATTCACCACTACCATCCCGCCGTCTATTCGACTGTCTCCTTTTGAAAAGCCGAAAGTGAGGGTTGTTGCCGCGGGTGGGATATTCCTGCGAACTACTTCATCTTCAATGCCAGCAATGGCGGTATCTTTAGGTCCTAGATTTTTCCAGATTACTTTTTTTGATTCCTCATACGCGTTCAGATCTCTATGCACATCAAGGTGGTCTGGTGAAAAGTTCAACCAGGCAGCTACTTGAGGTTTGAACTGCTGAGATCGAGAGAGGCGGAACGAGGATGCTTCTACGACCATTGTTTCTGTTTCCTCGTTACCAATTGCTGAAACCAAGGGCGTATCTGTGTTACCGGCCAATGCAGACGCTCTTCCGCTTTTTTTAAGCATCTGGTGAACCATGGTACATACAGTCGTTTTTCCATTTGTTCCAGTTATCGCAAGTATCGGACGCTGATCCCACTGCGCTGACAGGTCAAACTCTGTAAGGATCGGGATCCTCTTTTCTTTCATGCATTCAAAGAAAAAGTGATTCTCTGGAAGACCAGGAGTGGGAACTGCAAAGTCTACGCCTTTGATAAGCTCTTGAAGACCCTGTTCGCTATTTGGAATATTCAGGTCAACTCCCATAGCTTGAGCAATTCCTGACATCTCCTCACTAGGACTATCATCAAAGACGAGCACAGAGGCTTTTCTCTCTAAAAGTGCCGCGGTAACTGCACGACCAGTAATTCCGAAACCAAACAGTGCAACTGTTGAGCCTTCATCCACCAGAGTTTGAGTCATGGCAAGGCTACCCCTCGTAAGTCAGACACTTCAACAAAGTCTGCGTAGAAAAGCCCTAGGGCGATAGCGACAAAGAAACCTCCAATAATCCAGAAACGAACAATTACAGTTGTCTCAGGCCAGCCGAGAAGTTCGAAATGGTGATGGAAAGGTGCCATGCGAAAAATACGTTTTCTATTCATAAGCCGAAAACCCAATACCTGAATAATGACTGAAAGAGTTTCAAGCAC
>PAEG01000086.1 GCA_002703045.1 Acidimicrobiaceae bacterium | reverse complement strand
ACTCTGCTTCGCCTGATGCCACCGACTTCGCAACAGCTTCAGCAAAATCGGGGTAATCAACTCGTTCATTAGAGTCAGTTCCTAAATCTAAAACTTCATGACCGCTTTCGATTAGATGTTCAATAAGGACTGTCTTTAAAGAAAATCCTCCATGATCGCATCCTGCAGCAATTGTTACCATATGTATGAAAGTAGTGCGAAGTTGAGCTCGATGGGAGCTATTTTCTAGAATTATATGCGGAGGAGAGAATTGAAGTTAATCCACCGTATCAAAAATCATTTTTTCAGTGATTGGGCCTTCACGAAGGATTTGAGGAACCGGTTGGGTGAGGTCGACTAGGGTCGAAGCTAAACCGTCCTTTAGAGGGCCTCCGTCAACGATTAGGTCAACATTAGGGAGCATATCTGCAATCTCGGTGGCATTTTCTGGGGTGTCCTCTCCATGAATGTTGGCGCTTGTCGCTGCTAAGGGGCCCAGATCGTTTGCGATTCGTCTAACTAGGTCATTGTCAGGGCATCTGACGGCAATAGTGTTTTGCTCACTAGCTATTAGCGACATGCTTGGGGAGGGGTTTGGAAGTATCACAGTGAGGGGGCCTGGCCAGAATGCCCCTACTAAAGCCCACAAGTCTTGGTTTTGAAATGAACTGACCTTTGGAAGTTGTTCTGTCCCTGATACTAGAAGAGGCAACGGCATGGATTCTGGGCGCATCTTGAGCGTGTATATTCTCTGGATGGCATCTTTTTTAGTCGGTAAGGAAAAAATTCCATAAACGGTATCTGTTGGAAGGACAGCAACCCCACCGCTGGAAAGTGTTCTCTTAATCGAAGACTCTAGGAGAGTTGGGTTTTCTGAAATCCGTATCAGCTCCATCTTCCGACTACTCCTCGATCACGGCCGGATAGATCCTGAAAAATTTGAACGTCACTGTATCCCCTCCTCAACATCCGTTCGCTTACAGCGTCTACGTGATGTGGGGCCATTTCTAATACTAAAGAACCTGTATGTTCGAGCCATTCTTCTGCTTCATCGACAATTAGCTCAAGGTATTCGGTGCCTTTCTCTCCTGAAGCCAATGCCAGCCGCGGCTCCCATTCTCTTACATTGGGAGGAAGGGTCTCCATTTCGGGCATCGAAATATATGGGGGATTAGAGACGATAAGAGAAAAGGACTTTCGGTACTCTTTAGGTAGAGCTCCGAACCAAGATCCTTGATAGATTGTGACGTTTGTTGCATGAACTCCCAGTCCGGCTAAGTTCGCTCTAGCTACTTGAAGAGCATCGGAAGAGATGTCTGTTAGGACGACATCAACGTCTTCTATCTCGGTGGCTATGGCCAATCCGATAGCTCCTGATCCTGTTCCTAGATCAACAGCTAATTTTTTCTCTTTGGTGCTTCTTTCGAGCTCACTTAGAGCAATGCCAGCTACGATTTCTGTTTCTGGGCGAGGGATGAGGACTCGATGGTCGACCATGAGGTCAAGGGTTCGAAAGCCCCATGCTCCGCATACATATTGAAGAGGTTCATGCCTTAAACGGCGTTCCACCATTCCATCGAAATGGGCTACTCCTCTTTCTGTCGCTTGCTGCTCCAGCCCATAAGAGANTGATGCGCCGCTGTATCCGGAAGCTGTTTCTACTATCCAGCGGGCTTCATTCTCTGGATTTTCGAATCCTGCTGATCGAAACCTTTGTGTAGCTTCGCTAAGAAAAGTACTCCAAGGAGTTAAATGGGAGTTTGTGTCGTCGGGCGATTTATCATTCCCTTCGTCTACTCCAATCATTCCGAAGTTTTCTCTAATTCCATGAGCTGTTCTGTTCGTTCATGTTCCGCTAGCGGATCTACAACCTGGCTTAGGCCACCCGAGAGTACGTGATCGAGTCGATAGATCGTTAACCCGATTCGGTGGTCCGTAATCCTATTCTCTTTAAAATTGTATGTTCGTATCTTTTCTGATCTTCCGCCGCCGCCTGTTTGACCTTTGCGGGTCGCTGATTGTTCTGCTTGGATTCGCTCTTGTTCTGCCTGAAATAAGCGTGACCTAAGGACTACCATTGCGCGAGCTTTGTTTTGTAGTTGGCTTTTTTCNTCCTGCATGGAGACGACTATGCCTGTAGGTTTATGGGTGATCCGGACAGCTGAATCAGTAGTATTTACTGACTGGCCGCCGGGTCCGGAAGCGCGAAANACATCAATTTGGAGATCTGATTCCTCGACTTGCACATCAATTTCANCTGCTTCTGGTAGGACCGCTACCGTAGCTGAAGAAGTNTGCACTCTTCCTTGAGCTTCCGTTACAGGAACCCGTTGAACGCGGTGCGGTCCGCCCTCGTATTTCATCTGACTCCATACGTCAGATCCTTTTAGTAAGAACGTTATTGACGTAAAGCCTCCGATATCTGACTGCTGGCTTGTTAGGACTTCAAGAGACCACCCNTTTTTACCTGCGAAACTTGAATACATCTCGAAGAGGTCGCGCGCAAAAAGATTTGCCTCTTCACCGCCTTCAGCTCCTCGTATNTCAACGATTACGTTCTTATCGTCATTAGGGTCCTTCGGGATTAAGAGCTCTCGAAGTTTTTCTTCTGTCTCTTCTATAACCGATTGCATCTCATTCATTTCTTCGCGGAGAATGTCTCGTTCCTCACCTACNGCTTCACCNAATAGTTCTTTTGCCGTGTNGATNTCTTCTTGAGCTTNTTCGAGATTNCGTATGCACTGAACTATTTCTTCCAGTTCGCTATANCGCTTTGCCGCTTTCGCATAAGCACGCTGATCAGANAGNAGGTCCTGATCTCCAAGGCGTTCTTGCAAGTCNAGGTATTCTTGCTCAAGNTCAGCNTAATGATCGGTCATGATGCGAGACTACCGGCCGNNGGCNTCTCAAGTGGATCAAATCTGCAATATTCCCTCATCAAAGTGNTTTAGNTGTTNTCNGAGAACTCTGGCCAAGGTGCNTTGATGGAAATAAATTCAGGGCTNAGGATGAGGTGCCTTGCCTGTCTNAGGATTACAGGATGCCGGTCCTGNTCNGGNGTAAGCAGCACGAGTTCGTCTGGGTTATGACGGCTTATTTGNCCTGCAGCATGCGGTACCAAACTTAAATCTATNCCTGTAGCGGATAGGACCAGTACCACGGATTTTCCCTTNNGNCCTATAGCGGTGCAGGGCCAATTTTTAAGAGNGTCATGTTCAGGAAGGAGCGATTCAACAAANTTTAATTCCTNTAAANCTAAGANNTCTATGTTTGAGACAGCTTCGGACATTAGCCANCTGGATCTTNATATNCGATTTAATGGGTGAGGTGGGCTTTTTTTNGTTCGAAAGTGTTGCANNGTTGACAGAACTTNTTTTAGGTGCATTTCAGGATCATCGTATGGAGAGAGCACACTGTTCGCATTTTGGTCATAGTCACCCACACCTACGTTGATCTGGAAACCATNATTTGCNTCTTCGACGATTCGAGCAANCTCNACNCCNCGAAANTCTGCTCGAAAAGTGCCNTATTCTTCGAGAATGACGCATCCCAAATCTGCAAATTTTGTTGCGAGTTCTTTTACTTCTCTGGGAGTTTCTTTTTTTGGAAATGTGGGGCTTTCAGGATGCTTGACAAGGTTTTTGCCATTTACCAGCCAAAGATAGCTATCTAAATTTAAGCCGCGTACCTGGGTAGGTAGTAGAGGGTCTTCCTCATCTACAATTAGGTGGATTTCCATCTCAGGATCGATTTCTTCTTGAGATAGAACTAGTGAAATTAGTGATATCTCAGAAGAGAATGAATACGCAACTACCCGNGATGCGTTATATAACATTGCTGCGGACGGGAAGCTTCGTTCGTCATAATCGTCGTCCCGGTCAAGTGCCGACGCGAAGCTTCTGAGCTTAGCCAGCATCAGGGAGGGCAGCTGGGGATTATCTCGCATGATCCAGAGCTACGTAGTGGAGAATAGGACTACTCTTCAGTAGCGTCAGTCTGTCGCTTCCTTTTGCCATAGCGCTTTTCGAATCTTTCAACACGACCAGCTGTGTCAACAATAGTCATGGTTCCGGTAAAGAAAGGATGGCTAGTTGAGGAAATCGGAACTTTAGCAAGAGGGTATTCCTGACCGTCTTCCCATGTGATTGTCTCTTCCGTTTCAATCGTGGAACGGGTGATCCATGATTCACCGGAAGATGTATCTTGGAATACAACTGGCCTGTAATGAGGGTGAATGTCAGATTTCATTATTTGCTCTCCACATGGGGACTATTTGAGGGTATCGGGCGAATTGGATTCACACACACTTGTAAAGGTTAGTTACTTTGTTTCGTTTCAGAGAATTAGAGATTTTTTAATAACTGGGCATTATCTTCAGTATCGCTGATCTTATTTAGAACGTATTTAAGCTCCGCTAGACGGTCGCTTTCAGTTGAAGATTTATTTATTTCTTCGCGCAATTTACTATTTTGAGCCTGCTCTTCTGTGGAGTACAGAGATTCAATATTTTTAGTTGCTGTTTTACGAACATTGATTCCGGGAAACAGTTGAGCTTCAACTGCTTCTGAACTTAGATGAAGCTCCATTGTGCTCCCGCCTTGAAGCTCGTTTAATACAAGTTCATCTACTTTTGACTGAGTCTCAGATGCAAGGGTTGCGATAACTGTAAGTGAACCGCCTTCTTCAACTTTGCGTCCAGAGCCGAAAAATCGTTTTGGTGGATAGAGCGCCGATGCATCAAGGTCTCCTGAGACCAGCCTGCCTGACCCTTGCGACACAAGCGTGTATGCCCGTGCAAGATGAGTCATTCCATCTACGATCACGACAACATCTTCACCCAGTTCGACCATTCGCTTTGCTCGTTCAATTGTTAGCTCTGCAATAGCAATATGCTCTTCGGGAGGTTGATCGAACGTAGATGCAACTAGGTCGGATCGAGTTAACCAACGCTTCATCTCAGTGACTTCTTCTGGAGGAGCATCTACAAGAAGCATCAATAATTTGACTTCTGAATAGCTAGTTTCGATTGACTGGGAGATTTCCTTTAATATTTCTGTCTTTCCAGATCTGTTAGGAGCNGCAAGAAGNGCTCTTTGACCTTTAGCGATTGGCGCNAGTAAATCAATGGCTCTTGCAATNGTATTCTCTGAATCCTCAGGTCGTTCGAGCTTCAATCTAGTGTCTGGGAATACTGGTGTGAGGTCCGTGAAATCTGGACGGTCCTGCATACTGGCAGTGTCAGTTCCNTTGACTGCGTCGAGCCTAAGCATTGCTGGGTTCTTTTCTGATCTGTTTGCGGGACGGTAGGCCCCGATAAGNTGATCTCCTTTTCGTAAGCCNAATTGGCGAACAAACTTTACGGGCACATAAACGTCATCTCGGCTTGGGAGAAAACCATTGACACGCAAAAATCCGTACCCGTCGTCTCGAAGGTCTAAATANCCTTCAGCNTCAACTGGTTCNCCTGACCACTCCTCCATACCTTCGCGGCTTCTTCCTCTCCGACGTCTAGCTCTTCCTTGNCCTTCTGGCGGATCCTCACCTGTTGACTGACCATTGTCACCGTTNGCTTCAGCNCGCGCATCTGCCATAGGGTCAGCTGAATATCCCTTACTTTTAGATTGTGGTTGTTCTTTCNCANCTTGGCTCTGAGATNCTTCATTAGAATCTTCGNTAGCAAGCTCAAGGATAAGATCTATGATCTCTGATTTTCGNGACCTTGAAGATGGCTTTCCTCCTAAGGCCGTCGCTATTTGGATCAAAGAATCCTTATCTTTCGATTCTAAATCCGCTCTGTCTGCTTCATTTGTGCTCATTGCATCTATACCAATCACAGAAGTATCTGTTCACGTCAGTTCATTGTTATTTTGGTTTGTAATTGCTGGCGAGTTCCACTAAAGCTGTTTCAGGAGAAACAAGAAAATACCTTAAGTTGATATCTCGTCAACAGTTGAAACTGTATCGTATTTAGAACCAAATAAGCAACAACTAGTTCGAGATAGCCACAATTAAGCTCTATCCTCTTACCGCTTTTTCTATGTGAGACTTTACAAGATCGTAGTCATTTGGCAGAACAGAATAGTGCTCTGTTCGATCATAGAGATCCTGCAGTTGCTTTGGTANCTCAGGTTTCCTTCCAGTTGCTTTAATCACTGCTTCAGGGAATTTTCCGGGGTGTGCAGTTCCCAAGCAAACAAGTGGGATTTGCCCTGAACTGCGCTTTTCNTTTCCTGCGGCAATTCCTACTGCAGTATGAGGATCAATCAGCTCACCTGTCTCTTTGTAAATCTCAGCAATGGTTTGGAGAGTCTGGTCATCATCGATTCGGGCACTNGACCATTTTTTNTGTATNTCTGTTAATTCTGACGACGGTATCTTTAATTCTCCTGATCNTCNAAACTCGGCCAGCGCATCCTTGACCTTNCTCCCATCGCGACGGCACATTTCAAAAAGGAGGCGTTCAAAGTTACTTGGGATTTGTATATCCATCGAAGGTGANAGCGTAGGAACGACGGCTGCTGCTGTCATTGACCCACTTTGGAAAAATCGATTCAATACCTCNTTCTGATTTGTTCCCACGATAAATCTTGAAACTTCTAACCCCATGAGGTGAGAGCTATACCCTGCAAAGATATTCCCGAAGTTTCCGCTNGGGACTGAAAANTCTATCTGATTATCAGATGGGCTCAGANTGANCGCCGCCCACCAGTAATACACTGTTTGCGCCATGACACGGGCCCAATTAATTGAGTTTATTGCAGAGAGATTTTGCTCGTTTCGAAACTTTACGTCGAGGAACATCGCTTTTACTAGATCTTGACAATCATCAAAAGTTCCTTCAATAGCTACGTTGTGGACATTAGGTGATTGGACAGTGGTCATTTGACGGCGCTGGACTTCACTTGTCCTTCCATGAGGGTGGAGGATTACGATGTCTATTGTTGGTCGGTCTCGACAAGCGTCAATTGCTGCAGATCCTGTGTCACCTGATGTGGCGCCGACAATAGTTATCCTTTCTTTCCTTTTAGCCAACTCATGGTCGAACATTTGCCCAACCAGCTGTAAGGCTACGTCTTTAAATGCAAGGGTAGGCCCATGGAATAACTCCATGAGCCAAGTGTTGGAACCGAGCTCTTTAAGCGGGATGATCTCGGGGTGCGCAAATGATTCATACGCTCGTGTCGCGAGTTCTTTAAGTTCTAACTGGTCAAGCGAACCTGAAGTAAACGGTTTTAGAACTTCAACTGCAACATCTACATAGCCTCGTTCCGAGCTGGAATTTGCTGTGATATTTTCTATAGTTAGTGAGGGCCATTCCTCNGGAAGATACAGACCCCCATCTATCGCAAGACCTTCAAGAAGGACATCGCTAAAATTTAGAAAGGGTGCCTCTCCTCTTGTGCTTATATATTGCATGGCTTACCCCTCAACAACGCGTATTTTCGTACCAATCTGAATGACGCAATCAAGTGCACGCAGTTCATCTAAAGTTGAATGAACATTACGTTCTAGGCTCGAGTGAGTTATGAATACTATGCGTGCTTCACCGCCAAGGCCTTCTTGCTCCATAGATCGGATAGAAACACCATGTTTGCCGAAAACTGAAGCGACGGNAGCAAGAACTCCGGGNTCGTCGGNAACTTCAAGATTGATGTAAAACGCATTCTCAAGGTCTTGAGTGGATTGGATCGGNGCATTTCGAAGGTTCCCTAGGCCATTATTTGTTTCTTTCGTTAAGTTACTCGCTGCAGCAATAACATCACCCAGGACAGCCGATGCTGTTGGGTTTCCTCCAGCTCCTCTGCCATAAAGCATCAGATCACCAACTGCGTCCCCTTCAACAAAAACGGCATTGAAACTATCTCTAACGGAAGCTAATGGGTGATGCTCAGGCACCATCGCTGGGTGAACGCGAACAGCTACTCCACCGTTGTCATTCTCTGCTATGGCAAGAAGTTTTATCGTATGCCCGAACCGCTTAGCGAACTCAATGTCCTCAGATGAAACCTCGGTTATCCCTTCGTAAGTAACATCGGAAAGTCCGAGGCGTACTCCAAAAGCNACCATTGCTATAATTGCNGCTTTTGAAGCNGCGTCTTGGCCCTCAACGTCAGCGCTGGGGTCGCTTTCAGCAAATCCCGCGGATTGAGCTTCATCCAACGCGTCGCTGTATGACATACCTGTTTCCGTCATTTGTGAAAGGACATAATTTGTTGTTCCATTGACGATGCCCATAACCCGNCGTATAGGTTCTCCTTTAAGTGACTCTCGAAGGACCCTCATCAAGGGAACCCCCCCTGCGACAGCAGCTTCAAATAATAAATCAAGGCTCTCTTCATCAGCTTGTTCAAATAANTCAGGACCATGTTTTGCCAGNAACTCTTTATTAGCCGTTACTACCGGCTTTCCGGATCGGAGAGCAGTTTCTACGAGCTCTTTTGCGGGATCTACCCCTCCTATGACTTCTACGACTAAATCAACGTCGTCAGAAGATACGACATCACCCGGATTGTTTGTAATCGGCTGAGCGGCCGCTACAAGATCCGTATGCTTTTCTATGTTTCGGACGGCAATAGCTTGAATGCTTAGGTCTAAGCCCGTGCGCGACAAAATG
>PAEG01000085.1 GCA_002703045.1 Acidimicrobiaceae bacterium | reverse complement strand
TTTTTTCCATATCTGCTCGGATTCGGCTAGGTGTATCAGGAAGAGGCGAGACTAATTCGATTCCAACATCCCACGCCATAGCAACACGAACGCCAAAGGATGCAGCTTCGCCATCAGAGTTCTCAGGTGAAAATTCGGCGCCTAGGAGTTTTTCAAAATATTTTTTCCCTTTTTCGAAATCCCACACACCTACAACGATTCGATTAATGCCTTTTTGCTTCATGTTGTGAACCTAGCTGATGAGGTTTGTGTTGTTTTGGCTGGTCCACCGAAGAAGGCGAAGAGAAATATTTGAAAAATGTAACAGGCGATTCCTAAGATCCATGTGGCTTGTAAGCCATCGAGGGCTGCCTGTGGGTTATCTGGCCGTCCAATAATAGTGAACGCAAGGGCAACGCCTAACGCTAGAGCTANCTGAAAAATTGTTGTTCTTCCAGCACCAGCCATTCCAAATTTATCTCTAGGGACATCTCGCATCGCCGCTCCAATAAGTTGAGCGAATCCGAATCCGGCAGCGAAACCTATGAGGACACCTGGAATGAAAATTCCTTTGATGTAGTCGGGTTCTATTTTTGTGAAGATGAGATGAAGGCTNAGNCCAGCTGCGCCNAATNCCCCTCCTATGGTTAACAAGGGTCCATTTCCAATTCNTTCCGCNATTCTTCCAGCTGGAGGCGAAACGAATGCTGTCAAAAGTGGAGCTGGGGCAATCGCAAATCCTGTCTTAAGCACTGACCACCCCCACACGCTTTGGATAAATGTTGGTAGTGAAATGAGCCAAGAGAAAAAAGCGATCATGAAGAAGACTGTCCCTACCATCCCTACTGAAAATGTTTTAAGTCTGAACAGGGCTAGATCAAAGAGCGGCTCCGAATGTCGTTGTGACCGGATTACAAATGCAGTAACTAGAAGCCCAGCAAGAACAAATGAAAAAATTAGGTTAAACGATGACCATCCCCATTTATCTCCTTGTGTAATAGCTAGGATTGCCATGCCCACACCTAGGGATGCGAGCGGGACGCTAATGAGATCTACTTTGCTAGGTATTGAATCGCTGACACTTTCTGGAACCCACTTTGGACCGAAGATAATCACTAGTGCAGCAACTGGGACGTTTATGAAGAAGACCGCTTGCCATCCGAACGCATCGACTAATAGTGCGCCCAGCGATGGACCGAGTGCCGCAGCGAGCCCCCCCATCGCCCCCCATGTTCCAATCGCTGTTTGAATTTTTGATGGAGGAAATGCTGCTAGCAGAAGAGCTAAGCCTGCTGGATATTGCATAGCTCCTCCAATGGCTTGGAATATTCGCGCCCCTATAAGGAAATTTGCGGATGGGGCTAATCCTGCAGCGCACGACGCCACGAGAAAGACAAGTAATCCCCAGAAAAATAATTTCTTTCTGCCATATCGATCTGCAAGCCAACCAGAGACAAGCAGTAATGATGCGACTCCAATCGTGTATGCGTTGATAATCCAAGACAGCTTGCTTTCAGATGCTTCAGGAAACCCATCACGCAGTTGAGGTAAAGCAAGAGAGATAATTGATGTTTCTATTGCAATCATAAAAGCAGCAATTGATGTAACGGCCAGAGTAAGCCATGCGCTTCGAGGAATTATGTCATTCGCTTCATCCATTTAAGCCTCTAATGTTCTGATCTGTGGCAACCGTACCCGCCAACGGAGGAATTCGTGGCTTCTTCATTGAAGTTTCGGATTACTGGTGATGTAGAGTCATCGTGTGGGCCCTTTAAGCGAATTAAGTAGATCTATTGACGGCCGTGTTGCAATTGTGACAGGCGCTGCTAGCGGGATGGGACGAGCGACTGCTCATCTACTTAGCGATGAGGGAGCTAGTGTCGCTGTCTGCGACATTAATCCTAATGGAGTTGAACAGGTCGTCGAAGAAATTCAGGAAGCTGGTCGGTCAGCTGCTGGATATGTGGTTGACCTAGAAGATAGTTCAGCGATTTCCGAGTTCGCATCAAAAGTTAAATCTGATTTAGGTCCAATAGATATTCTTATCAATAACGCCGGAGTGAGTGTTGGGGGAGCCATTGCCGAAGAGAACTTTGAAGATTTATGGCGGGCGACCTTCGCAGTTAATTTAGATGCTCAGATGCGGCTTATTCGGGCTTGTCTGGCTGATCTCAAACGCAACCAAGATGGGCGAATTGTGAATATCGCAAGCACAGAAGGGCTTGGTGGTTCAGCAAAAATTAGCCCTTACACTGCTTCTAAACATGGAGTTGTTGGCCTCACCAAAGCATTAGCTGTTGAATTGGGACCACTAGGAGTAACTGTCAACGCTGTGTGTCCGGGCCCAATACATACAGGAATGACTGAGAAGATTCCGTTAGATGCGAAAGAAACTTTTGCTCGACGAAGAACAGCATTAAAAAGATTTGGAAACCCTGAGGAAGTAGCGCATATCACGCTTTCTTTNGTGCTTCCCTCAGCTTCATATATAACTGGAGCAGCTATTCCTGTTGATGGTGGTATGCGCGCTAGAAATAACTGANTTANTTNCANCATGGCNATAGGAAACGTTACTGATATTTCTCTTTTNCAGCGGCGAACTCTTCGGACTTTAATGGCTGGAATAGTTCTTGCCGGAGCAGCATTGACTTCCGCTTATTCTGCAGCTGCTGTTCTTGGGGAGGAACTTACTGATTCCGAGACTCTAGGAGGNCTTGCNGCTGCTAGCGCAACAGTAGGTTCTGCATTGGCGACCTTGTGGCTTGCAAAGATGATGGTGACGTATGGAAGGAGACCCGGCCTTTTAACAGGGTACGCGACTGCTTCNATAGGTTCCCTAATAGCAATGGCCGCTGCGATTACAGGCTGGTACTTTTTCTTGATCCCCGGCATTCTTGGTGTTGGAGTAGGAAGTGCAGCAAGTTTAGCGGCGCGCTTTGCCGGAGCTGACCTCGCAACACCTGACCATAGAGCACGCGCTATCGGCACGCTAGTTTGGGCGTCTACAATCGGGGCTGTCTTTGGCCCAACGATTGGTTTTGGGCCTGCTAAAAGATTAGCCAAGTTAATTAGTATTCCGGAGTTAGCTGGCCCCTACCTGATTTCTTCGATATTTTTTGCCTTGGCTGCAATAGTTATCCACCTAAGGCTTCGTCCGGATCCACTGATTGTGGCAGGTGGCTTAGGGTCATCTAAAGACGAGCGTGGATTTAAAGAGGCAATGAGGTCTATTAGNAATTCACTTGTTGGAAAACTAGCTGTTGGATCGATGGCTGCAGGCCATATTGTCATGGTAGGTGTAATGACTATGACCCCATTACATATGAACGATGGAGGACATGAGTTAGAGATCATTGGGTTTGTAATTTCACTNCACATAATAGGNATGTATGCAGCTGCCCCTGCCATAGGTTGGNTGGTAGACCGCGTCACTGCTGGACCGNTCTTAGCGACAGGTGGAGTTATGTTATTTATCGGTTCGGAAATGGCGTCACACAGTGAACCAAGCGAAAGTGCTGGAGTTTTTATCGGATTGTTCCTAATCGGTCTGGGTTGGAGTTGTGGACTTATCGCTTCTTCGGCTTTACTCACAAATGAATTTGAGGGATCCATCCGCGTAAGGGTTCAGGGATTAGCAGATACCATCATGTCTGCTTCCGGTGCAGCTGCCGGTTTAGGATCAGGGTTAATGGTTTCAATGACAGATTATAAAACTCTCTGCCATTATGTAGCTTTCATCGGTTTAGTCCCCGTTTTGGGCTTTCTTCTGCTTCTTTTCCGAACGTACAAAATACGAAATGCTAACTAGGAAAAATTAACTATAGACCGAGCTTTTTGATTCCTTTTGACTGCTCGTATTTCGATCAATAGTCCTTATGAAAGGAATTAGATAAGGCTAGGAGTTGGGTTGTCGATCTCGAGAAGCGTCGCTAGTGATTGGGTTACCATATTCCCTACCGCTGGGTTCATTTCTGGAGAGAATAGGCCAATATTAGTTAACCTATCTCCTAAGCGAATGAAGATAGCGCAGAACCGCATTACAGCAAACACTTCCCAATAATGAGGATTACGAACTTCTCGACCAGAAATTTTCTCATAATACGATGCCTGCTCTTCTCTCGTTGGGTAGCCAGAGAGTCGTTCAACGCCGACATCATCAAAGGACATTCTGTCGAACATCAACCACCAACCTAGATCTGCTTCGGTGGGGCTAAGAGCGCAAGCTTCCCAATCCACGACAGCTGCGGGGGTGTAGTTTTGCCAGATAATATTTCCTAATCTGGCATCTCCCCAGCTCAACCCAATTCTGTCATCGTTGGGGTCGTTATCGGCCAACCAGTCAAGCGCGTAAGCCATAACGGGGTGATCTCGCCCAGATAATTCCTTATCAACATATTTTCTATAGATTTCTATTTGTTTCGCCTGTGTTGGTTCCCCATCACAGGGGTTTAACCAATGCAAATCTGCCGCTTTCCAATCAATATCGTGGATTCCCGCCATCGCTTCAAGACCGGATTGCACCATTTGCATTCGTTGTTGATCTGTTGCTTCATCGACAACAAAGCCCTCTTCAGTGTATCTAGGACGGTCCGATGGAACTTTCCCGTCAATATAGGTCATTACAAAAAATGGTAGCCCTAAATAGGTATTTGGTTGCAATCTTCCAATTATGGGAAGAGGCACATCGCTGGTTGATTGAACCGTTTCCATAACGCGTTGTTGCAAAGCGACAGAAATTTCACATTCTGGTGTTTGGACAGGAAACATGCCACCGTCTTCAGGTTCGATTCGTGCAACATAACGTCCTTCATACCTGCCTTGTTCCGTATCGGACGTGACATTGAAGAAAACTGTTTCATTGGAAAACCCGGTTGCAACGGGAATATCAATTCCTTCTATTTCTACATTCTTGTGTTCAGCGTGCGAATCTTGGAACCATCTAAGGATGCCTTCGCCATAATTACTTCTATCGATATGAAATTTTGGAGCGTTTGAGGAGTCTTCCATGGGTGTCTCTCATTATTTATGGTCGGTGTTTTTGATATCTCTAAATCGCAAAAATGTCTGTCGTTAGATTCCTGCTGTAAGTACCGTCTGAGAGTCTTCTGAGTAGTAATCGGCTTTGGGGTCGTATTTGATCCCGCCTTCCTCTTCCCAGCGTCGAAGCTCAGCTCTTCCAACAACAAACCAATGGACTTCATCAGGCCCATCAGCGAGACGAAGAGTTCGCTGACTGGTGTACATGTCTGCGAGAGGCGTCCATTGCGATACACCTGCTGCTCCATGAATTTGAATTGCTTCATCAATAATGTGACAAACACGAATTGGAACCATAGCTTTGACTGCACTCACCCAAACTCGTGCAGCTTCATTACCTAATTCATCCATAGCTTTTGCTGCAGTTAAGACCATACGTCGCATAGATTCAATTTCTATTCTTGCTTTAGCAATAACTTCAATATTTTTTCCTAAGCTTGCTATAGGTTTTCCGAAAGCTTCTCGGGTTAATCCTCGCTTTACCATCATTTCAATTGCTCGCTCAGCTGCCCCGATTGATCTCATACAGTGATGTATTCTTCCTGGTCCAAGCCTCACTTGAGAAATTTCGAACCCTCTTCCCTCTCCGAGAAGAATATTGTCTTTGGGAACACGGCAATCATTAAATCGAAGATGCATATGGCCATGTGGTGCGTCATCTTTCCCAAAGACATGGCAAGGTCCAAGTATCTCCACTCCTGGGTTGTCCATAGGAACAAGAATTTGTGATTGACGTTTATGCGGTGGCCCGTCAGGGTTGGTTTGGACCATGCATATCATGATTTTGCAACGTGGGTCTCCAGCTCCTGAAATATAAAATTTTTCGCCNTTAATAANCCATTCGTCACCATCAAGGATCGCTCGGCATGAAATATTTTTAGCATCTGACGAGGGGATATCTGGTTCTGTCATCGCATACGCTGACCGGATTTCACCGTTAAGGAGAGGCGTTAACCACTTTTCTTTCTGCTCCGGAGTTCCTACACGCTCAAGGACTTCCATGTTTCCGGTATCGGGGGCAGAACAGTTAAGGCTTTGAGAGGCGATAGGGTTTTTCCCTAATTCTGTTGCTATGTATGCATAGTCAAGATTCTTTAGTCCTTCTCCTGTTTCAGCATCTGGAAGAAAAAAATTCCAAAGCCCCTGTTCCTTCGCCTTGGTTTTTAATGAATCTAACAACTCGAGTTGGCCTTCCCCATATCCCCAACGTTCTTCACGGCCTTCACCAAGTCGGAAAAATTCGTTTGTATGGGGATCTACTTCTTCNGTAATAAATTTTTTCACNGCATCAAAGAGTGGTCGGACTTCTTCCGACATTCTCAAATCAAACATTTCTGGTGTTGTTTCAAGTCCGGCCATCGTTCCTCCTGTAAATTCCTGTTATTCACCTTATGGGATGAGAAAGTGTTTCACTAACTGACGAATCTATTTACGAAATTTCACCTTTACGATAAAAAGTCAAGTAGTTTCTCCGTATTGGGAAACTCAGCAAAATCCCAAAATTATTGACCCCTAGAATTTAAGAAGGGTTTGCATGACAACACAAGAAATAACTACTGAAGCACTTCACATGTGTTTTTCAGAGTACGAAGAACTCCTAAACAACCTATCTGAAGGACAATGGGGTATTCAGTCCCTTTGTCCTGATTGGGATATCCGTGGCGTTGGTATTCACCTCTCTGGAATTGAAGACCTTCTTCTTGGCTGGTCTCCGAGTAGCCCAGAGGAATGGCCACCCTTTGGAGAAATGGCAGAATTTGAAAAAACGTCGAGTGAATGGACAAATGATGCCTTTGTTGAAAAAACCAGAACAATTCTAGAAGAACGAAAAGGAGAGCTTGGAGCACTTGATTCAACTGGGTGGGATACTCAGTGTATGACACCCGTTGGTTCGGGGACATATGGACGNTTTATGAATATTCGTGTGTTTGATTTTTGGGTACACCAAAGAGATATCACTCTTCCACTCGGGATTGAAACAAACGACTCTGGCGTACACGCTGATATAGCGCTCGACGAAGTACATGGATCTTTGGGTTACATTGTTGGAAAAAAAATAGGCTTGCCTGAAGGTATGAGCATCGGATTTCGACTGAATGGAGGAATCGAGCGGGATATGTTTGTCAACGTCGATGGAAGAGCACAAGTAGTCGATGATATAAGTGGTCCGTCTGTGGAGCTTGTCGCTAATAGTACAAGTTTTGTCATGCTCGCCTGCGGGAGAATAGACCCTCAAGAAGAAATAGACGCTGGGCGCATCTCCTGGTCAGGAGATAACGAGTGGGGGGAGAAAGCTGCTCGTAATCTCCGCTTCACTATGTAGTAAAAAGAACCATCACTTTTAGATTTTAATTTGGAGAATGCGCTGATGGCGGTAATGTCAAACTGTGGCTCTTAGAGAAACAAACCTTGACAAACTCGACGGAGGGTCCTTTGACGTTCTGATTGTCGGAGGTGGAATTAATGGCGCAGTCTCTGCTGCGGCTCTTTCTGCTCGCGGTGCTTCTGTTGCTCTGATAGACCGAGGCGATTTTGCTGGTTTTACCAGTCAAGAATCATCAAATCTTGTTTGGGGTGGAATCAAATACCTAGAGAACTACGAGTTCCCGCTTGTACGTAAACTCTGCATGAGCCGAAATCGACTTATGCGTGCATATCCTGCCAATGTTAAAGAAATAGGTTTTCTTGGTGTTCTAGGCGAAACCGCACCATTTCCGCCTTGGGTAGTCGGTGTGGGCGCCTTTGCTTACTGGGGAATTGGGAATTTTAAAACTAACGCTCCTCGCCCAATGAGCCCAGAGACTGTAGAACGAATTGAACCAATAATTAACACTGTTGGGACGGTTGGAGGAATCGAATATGCGGATGCATACTTGAAGGACAACGATGCCAGATTCGTTTTCAGCTTTATTCGCTCTGCGATGGATGTCGGAGCTGTAGCGGCAAATTATGTGGAATTAGAGAATGCTGAGCGAGCAAAAGGCAACTGGCATGCTCAACTTCGAGATTGTGAAAGCGGAATGCCGATTAATCTTGAAGCAAAAGTTGTTGTAAATGCCGCCGGGCCTTTTCTTGATGGGCTGAATAAAACATGGAATACCCATACCCGCCATCAGATTGTTTATTCGAAAGGTGTGCATCTTGTTGTAGATCAGTTAACCCCTAACGAACGTGTTCTAGCTTTTTTTGATGATGACCAGCGTCTTTTCTATGTCATCCCTATGGGGAATCGTTCCGTCATAGGAACAACTGATACAAGGGTTAACGACCCACATACAGAAGTCACTGAAAATGATAAGGAGTTTCTCCTCGAACAGGTCAATGACCGATTAGACCTTAACTCCCCACTATCGAAGGACGACATAATTGCTGAACGATCTGGAGTGCGCCCGCTTGTTATCCGGAGGCAATCAAAAGCATTGAAAAACATCGACTGGACGGCGCTATCGCGCAAACATGAAGTAGAGGTAGACCACGCAAAGCAAGTTGTATCGATTTTCGGTGGAAAATTGACTGATTGTTTAAATGTTGGTGAAGAAGTTACCGCGGCCGTAGAAACTCTGGGAATACGGTTAAATCCTGATAGGCAACGGTGGTATGGAGAGCCAGGTCCAGAATCAAGAAGAACTTTTTTCAGACAAACTCGGGGAATGCGTCTTGATGACTTACGAGATAGAACTGGCGCCGAACCTTTATCAGAACGTTTATGGAGGCGGTATGGACGCAGAGCTTTTGAAATGCTTGACCATATTCGAGAAGATCCTTCAATGGCGGAAGATATTCTTGGTTCTTCTGACTACCTGCGAGTCGAACTCCATAACACAGCAAGTACTGAAATGATCGTTCACCTTGATGACTTCCTGAGACGTCGAAGCAAAATTTCTTTAATTACGAGACAAGCGGACATCCAAAATTCTAAGGGACTGAGCGAAGTTGGATCTATCTTGTTTGGGACAGGCGCTCAAACAAAACTAGATGAATATTTCAGTTCAAACTCTTCTCCAATAAACCCGACCAAATAATGAACTAATCCGTTAGTTAGTCTAAAAAGTCAGGTTCATCCCGAAGGAGTTCCTCCCACCATGGCTGAAACTGGAACCAGCCCGCAAGGTCATGCCCCTGTTGTTCATAACCAGATGTAGCAAGGTCATCAGGGATCTCTATTGGATCTCCCGCTGACTCGGCGAGTAGTTGACTTTGGCATGATCGTTCTAATGCAACAAACCACCAAATAGCGGCATCGACACTTCCACCGGTTGTTATTAGCCCATGATTTTGGTGAATAAGGGCTTTCTTTTCTCCGAGTGAAGCTGCCATCGCCTTGCCGACTTCAGCATCAAGAACAACAGCGCCGCTACCAGCAGAACAAAGGGCAACATCGTTATAGAACATAGTGTCATCTTGAGTGATCATCTTAAGGGGCTTACCTAAGCTAGAGAAGGTCCGGCCGTACATTGAATGACAATGAGCTGCAGCTAGGATATCTGGTCGAGCTGTATGCAATTGCGAATGAATGGCAAATGCTGCAGCATTTACGGGCTTATCACCCTCAACGACTTCTCCATGCTGATCTACGCAAATGAGATCTGAGACCTTCATAAGTTTAAAATTCTTACCGAAAGGATTAACCCAAAATCTATGTGGGTATTCGGGGTCGCGAACGGTTACGTGTCCGGCTACTCCTTCAGCAAGTCGGAGCCTTCCAAGGATCCTTAGTCCAGCGGCTAGTCGCTGTTTCCTATGGAGGCGTTCCTCATCGAAATTTTCAACAGAATCTGGCCCTGAGGGGACAAGTCCAGAAATAGAGAGTGCTTCTTTCACTTCGTCAAAACCCTTAGTTTCTTCTTCTGGCTTTAGATCTGTCATATTTGCTCTTCCCTAGGGAGATCTCCCCAAACTAACGTATCTGCATAGTGTCTGTCATCTGATTGTATCAAGTTACTTTATGCTCAGGTCTAGTGCAGTAGAAGGTGAACTAGGCTCTAGGGTTAATGTGTGCCTTCAGATAGCGGACAAATTGAAAATCCAAAGTCTATTACAGACGTCGTGGGCCCTATAGACGACCGATTGGCTGATGCCATTCGAAGTGAGCTTCAATTATGGGAAAGAGTTGACTCAAGCCTAGCTGATCCGTTCATTTCTCTAGAAGAACTTGTTTTTAGCGGTGGCAAAAGACTGCGTCCTGCTTTTTTTTACTGGGCTCATGTTGGAGCCGGTGGTAATCCGAACTCATCTCAAGCTATCGACGTTGCAGCTGCTATCGAAATGTTGCATGCCTTTGCATTGGCGCACGATGATGTTATGGATCGATCTGAAGCACGCCGCGGAGAACCATCAATCTGGCAACGTTTTGCGAATCTCCATGAGGAACACGACTGGATCGGAAATTCCTTGCACTTTGGTGAGGCTGTAGCCATTCTCGTTGGAGATCTCGCTCATGTATTAGCCGACAAACTCATGAGTCACAGCTCTCCTATAGTTTCGCAACTGTGGGAAGAGTTACGACTGGAAGTCAACATCGGCCAATACCTTGATGTTCTATCTGGAGCGAAAGGAAAATTCGATCATCGATCCGCCCGAAAAATTCTCGAATATAAAACTGGTCGTTACTCCGTTCAGAGGCCACTCCAGTTGGGGGCTGCTGTAGCTGGAAAATATGATGAACTATCTAAGCCGCTAACTGATTTTGGGCAACCTGTTGGAGTTGTCTTCCAACTTCGCGACGATATTTTAGGCGTATTTGGCAATACGGAAAAGACTGGAAAACCAACTGGTGATGACCTTAGAGAAGGGAAACCAACTCCGCTTATGGCCGAAGCATTCGCTCAAGCATCGGAACAGCAACGAAGTATCCTCAGCAAAATAGGAACTAACGACCTCAGCCAGAGAGATATTAGTGACATACAGGAAGTTGTCGAAGAGACCGGAGCAAAGAGCGTCATCGAGCAGGAAATTGAAGAGCTAACTGATTCCGCTCTTGAAACTCTTTCATCAATCAATTTGGAGAAAAATGCTTCTGAAGCTCTCAGCGAGCTTGCACATTTTGTTGCGTATCGAACGTATTGAATTAGCTGAAGATTTAACCTTAACTGCGCCGATCGTGGCATGATGGGTTTGTGACTTTAAGAAAACTTTCCTCAACTGATGCGTTCATAGTTACTGATTTAGACGACGTTCCGTCTTTCGGTATTGTCCGAAGCGCCCCTAAAATTCTTCAGGGAGGAGCGAAAGATCTTGCCAGGTCCATGACCTATTCTTTTGCATCTTTTGAATTACAGTACGGCGGCGCGTCGGGAGGAATAAACGCTAAACCTGATGAGAGGGGTGAAGCGGTCGAGTCCTTTGTAAAAGAGATACAAGAAGTTGTGCAAAATGGAAGTTTAGGATTAGATCCCGGGAAAGGTATCTCTGCAGGCGGCTTTGATGCCTTAGCTGCTGTTGATAGTCGTAATAAGGTCCGGTTTGAGACCTTTCAGAAGGATCCTCTGCACCTATTTCTCTCAGGGCTAGGTCCGGTGGAATGTGCAGATCATCTTTTGGGTCTGGATGGGAAAACAGTTGCAATTGAAGGGTTTGGAGCNCATAGCGTAGCGATGGTGGAACTGTTAGTAGAGCGTGGAGCANAAGTGGTCGGAATATCAACTCTTTCAGGTTCAATGAGTAACTCGGGTGGTTTCTCTGCCGANGAGATTCGTGACGCATGGAAGAATCGGGGAGCTGACTTTGTAANAGANGAGGGTGAGGAAGCAGAGCCGGCTTGGAAAATATTCCAATGCGAAACGGACATACTTTTTGCTGGTTCAAAAATGGGGGCAGTAAACCATACGACAGCAGAAAAACTTGACATAAAAGCTCTGATTCCTCATCAGCCAATTCCATTTACTACAAAGGCTTTAGCTGTTCTTCAAAGGAAAGATTGTTTAGTTGCTCCTTGTTTCATCCCTGTTGCTGGTCCACTTTTTTCATATTGGTCGGACGACAAAAGTGAAATTGCAGACATAGTCGCTAAAGCATCATCAGAGATGAAATTGGCATTAGATGAAGCAGGTGGACACGAAGATGGTCTTTTCTTAGGATCCTGCTACAGGGCAGAAGCGTTTTTAGCATCTTGGCAAAAAAATCTTCCGTTTGGCCGCCCGTTGGCTAGCTAACTGTAGATTTTCGAAAATCTGCGATACGGTTTCACTAGTACTAATGATTGGGGGAACATGATAATTATCACTGCGGTTCTATCATTTGAAACTGAAACTGATCGTGATGCTGCTGTGGCTGCCACNGCACAAGTTCAAAAGGCGACTCGAGATGAAGAACCTGGTTGCTTAGCGTATTGTTTCGCTGCTGACCCATCGGAACCGAACCATATTCAGGTCTATGAATTGTGGACAGATCCAGAGAGTCTTGCTGCTCATTTTGATCACCCTAATTACGCCGCAATGGTAGAAATACTCCATGGTTGTTCTGGTTATCTTGCTTCAGATAATCGNCTGTATCTGGCTGATGACCGAGGTCCAGTGTACGGAGACGGTGGAAAGTTTCGCTTTGAGGCTGTCGCTGATCACAAATCAGCTGGGTAGAGATAGTGTCTCGGATCATTGATATCCATGCTCATGTTGTTCTTCCTGAAACCTTTGGCGCTGCCGGTAAGTATGGTCCTGAATTAGGAGATGAAANCGATCTTCAAACTTTCCGAGTCGGGGATTACTCTATTCGAGTTCCCTACGTTGGAAGTGTTTTCATGGAGGTAGAAAAACGAATACAAGAGATGGATCAACTCGGAATAGATATCCAAGTACTTTCTCCCAATCCGNTAACTTTNTTTGGNGGTATTGATGCTGNGGAAGCAACTAACTTNGCGAAATTATCGAATGATGCTATGGCAAACTTNGTAAAAATATATCCAGATCGTCTTCTTGGGACTATCGCCCTTCCGATGCAGGATCCTGATGCTGCATGTTTAGAACTCGAAAGGGGAGTTCGAGAATTAGGACTGGTTGGTGGGTATATCGGAACGGATTATGGGTTTACTTTGGATGATCCTCGTCTGGATGACTTTTACCGGACTGTTGTGGAACTTGATATTCCTTTGTTTATTCATCCTGCAACAAACAATGGAATTCGGGCATCTGCGGATTCGCGGTTGGGACGTTTCGGACTTGAGCTGGTGGTTGGGTATGCCTACGAAGAGACTTTAGCTGTTGCGGCTCTAATTCTGGGTGGAGTGATGGATAGGCACCCAAATATTGATATCTGTGTTTCGCATGGGGGTGGGGCGATAACTTTCCTGGCAAAGCGATTTGACTCAATGGCTTCTTTTCAAGGAAATGAGTCAGATTTTGTTTTGGCTTTACGTTCTCTATGGTANGACTCCCATCTAGAGCCTGGGGCTGCACAAGACTTTGTCGTTTCTATCGTTGGTGAAGACAGAATGGTTTATGGGACAAATTTTGGTGGGTGGGATACTCCTAGTGAAACNACCGAGTTCGATCGGNNCTTGGGAAAAAACNCTGAACGTCTATTACGCTTACCTCAAATAAAGGAAAGGTAGAGAGATGGGTTCTCTGATTATTGAAAATGCGAATCTCTTTATAGGAGNGGATGAAGAAGTCATCGCAAATGGNGCTGTTTGGGTATCTGATGGNGTTATNAAATTCTCTGGGGCGGTAAGCGACCTTCCTGCTGGTGGAGAAAATATTGAGAGATACGATGCTTTAGGAAAGTTTGTAATGCCTGGAATGACCGAATCNCATGTTCATCTCTCTTACAACAACTCNCACCCANAGCAACTAAANAGTGAACCGCTTCCTATCGCTATGCTCGATGCGGTTGACAANGCGCGTATTNTATTGGGTTCAGGCTTTACTTCTGCTATNAGTTTTGGATCAGCGCAAGGCCTGGACGTCCCTCTTCGTGATGCNATTAATGCTGGCCGAATCCCTGGTCCACGTCTTGCCGCNTCAGACCGTGATTTAGGTTCNACCGGAAGTAACGCTGATGGAACTTTCGGAGGTGATAGCAGTAAAAAAATTATTGCTGATGGGCCNTGGGCTATTCGAAAAGCTATCCGNTCGTTAGCTAAACGCCGCTGTGATATTGTNAAANTTTTTCTNGATGGAGAGGCACTTTCAGAATTTGCCCCTCCTGGAGTTTTGACTTANAGCGACGAAGAAGTANCAGCNGCAGTTGAAGANGCGCATATCCGTGGAATGCGGGTCGTNACNCATTCNCGTTCTGCAGCAGCAGTAAAGCAAGCNGTACGNCATGGGGTAGATNTNATNGGGCACGCTAATTANCTTGATGATGAAGCNGTNGACATGCTTGAGGCGAAACGTGATCAGATTTTTGTCTGTCCAGCCATCGCATGGGAGATTACTTTGTTAGATCGNGGCAGCGANTTGGGGCTACCTCGGGATGCAATGGAACAACGCGGATACCAAAAAGAAGTTGATGAGACAATCAGCGCTGTAAAGCGTCTTCGCGACAGTAAGGTTCGGGTTCTTGTTGGAGGAGATTATGGTTTGAATATCACCCCCCATGGAACGAATAGCAAGGATCTTGAATACTTTGTTGATTTATTCGGGATGTCAACATCCGAAGCTCTTCTTTGCGCAACCCGTGATGGAGGAGCCGCAGCAGACACCTCAGGTATGGTTGGGACNCTCGAGGAGGGAAAGTATGCGGACTTGGTNATAGTTGATGGAAACCCTCTNGAAGATATTCGCATCCTTCAGGACCATAGTCGTATAGTTGGAGTGATGAAGGATGGCNTNATGCANTGCGCTTTAATGCAGAANAATCCTTATATCGCTCCAGATGAGTAAATNGAAGGATAAAAAAAATGATTGTAATTGCAGGAACATTAACTCTAGAAGTTGACGTAGATGAGANCGTCCTCGATGCTTGCCGAACAATGATGACAGCAACACATGCCGAAANAGGATGCATTGACTATGTATTCAGTGCTGATCCCTTAAACGGCAATACGTTGAGAGTNTTCGAACAATGGGAATCGCTTGAAGATCTNGAAGCGCATTTCCAAGCTCCGCATATGCCACCATTTCGTGAAGCAATGGCNCAGTGGAACATAACTGGTAANAGCATTCACCGCTTTACCGTTGCCGACTCTGTCGAAATGTGAGATGAAAATCTCATCTATAGAGAAAGGCATCAAAGGGCATGACTGACTCAGAGAACCTTGATGGATGTACCCTGACAGAAGATGAGCTTGATGAGCTCTTTAAAAAGCAGGTCGAAGGCACGTTCATGTGGGTCAACAAAGATGGACAGCCTTTCGGAGTAATTACATATTATTTGTGGAGCGACGGNAGTTTTTGGTTTACCTGCGCAGAAAAAAGAGCTCGTGTTTCTGCAATTCGGAGAAATGGTTACGCTTCTTTTTGTATTACCTCGAAGGGTACTGATTTGGGAACTGGGAAAACAGCTTCATTTCGTGGCCCATGTAAGATTCATCACGACCAGTCAGTCTTGGATTGGGTACTACCTGAGATAGCGAGGGCATGCCGTCCAGAGAGTGAGGAAGGCGCTCAGGAAGTTTTTGAGCATATTAATACCCCAAATCGGGTTGTTCTCGAATTGACGCCTGAGTATCGGTTTGATTTTGATAGTGCAAAGATGTGGGAGAGGAGNGGTAAACGTGTTCCTCCAGGTCGGTACAGTGGGAATAGTGGAGGTAAGAGTATATGAATAGGAAAGCACCGGATTTGTTTGACCTTACAGGTCATGTTGCTGTNATNACAGGNGGNGGACGCGGTATTGGTGAAGGTATCGCGAAGTCATTTTCTGATGCTGGAGCTGCGGTCGTGGTAGCTGCGAGAAGAACAAACGAAATTGAAAGAGTCGCCAGTGAGATTCGCGACGCTGGTGGAGAAGCAATAGCCGTTACAACTGACGTAACTGATACTGAAGCTGTTGAAGAACTAGCTAGAGCAGCTGTTTCAGAATTTGGGAGACTTACTGTTTGGGTGAACAACGCTGGGGGCTCTTCTGTCCATAGCCCTCTTGTTGAATTAGAAAGAGAAGAATGGGATCGCACAATTGAGCTGAACCTGACCGCTGTCTTTGTAGGAAGTAGAATTGCAGCAAAATACATTGAGAAAGGTTCCATCATTAATATTTCTTCAGGTGCTGGGACAAAAGCTGTCCCCAAATCTGGGCACTACGGGGCATCTAAAGCTGGTACAAACTCCTTAACATGGACCTTCGCAGCAGAACTAGCCCCAGATATTCGTGTCAATGCAGTAATGCCCGGAGCTATTCCGACTGAAATTATGCTTAAAGCAACAGGGTTGAAAGAGGATGAAATTCTTGATGCGTGGGATATACCGTTGGGCCGTGTTGGAACTCCTCAAGACATAGGAGCTGCTTGTCTCTACCTTGCNTCCGATGCAGCGAGCTGGGTNACAGGTGAACTGCTTCGTGTGGGGGGTGGGGCAAAACCTCGTGGAGGAAACTTCGCTAATGAAGAGTAGGTAGCTTAAATTAATTTGGGCAAGGTCGAACAGTGATCTCTGTTGTCGCTGAGCTTTCATTACCTCGAATATCGACGGCGCGTAATAGGAAGTTTGCTACTGGCACCGTTCCACTTTCAAGGTCATATAAATACCCAACCCAAGTTCCCTGCGCAAACTCCAGCTCGGTGATTTGGGTATTAATTCCATCTTTAGACCACTCTATTTCAACCTTTGAAAGCTCATTATCATCCAGGACGTCTGCGGAGATTGTTACTTGATTTGTTGAACAGCCATTCCCAATGGCAACTACTGCTGAAGGGTTAGCGTAAAAGAATGTAATGTTTGGGGCGATTTCAGCAGAACCTGTTAGGCCAACGTTATACGTCTCCCCATCTCCGCTAACAGTTAGGGTTCCAGCATAGTCACCCTCGCTCAGGTTATGTCGTTCAAAGATGATCTTCACGCTTGTAGATGAGTCCGGAGGTAAGGTTCCATTAGGAACAGTTGATTGATACTCGTCTGAGTCAGTATCCATGGTCCATTCAACACTGGTATCACCTGAATTGGTGAGAGTAATTTCACGTGTATTCCATTGAGATCCGAATGATAACTCCGTTAATCCGACNGTAAAGGATGGCTGCGGTTCAGGGGTAGGNGTTGGGTCAGGCTGTTCTGGTGTTGGGTCAGGCTGTTCTGGTGNTGGGTCAGGCTGTTCTGGTGTTGG
>PAEG01000084.1 GCA_002703045.1 Acidimicrobiaceae bacterium | reverse complement strand
ACAAAACCAAATACATCAGATATACCTGGTCCGCAAGACTTTGAAACCGAAGAAGAGTAATTTCATTCTTAACCTCTTTTGGGCTGATTCTATTCTACGTTGGAGCTGTAGATGACAGAAAAGACGCTTGTTATAGTTAGTGGATATTTTAGCCCCTTACATTGTGGGCATTTAGACTATTTGGAGGCTGGGGCTTCCTTAGGAGATCGTCTAGTAGTTATCGTGAATAATGATTTGCAACAAAAAAAGAAAAAAGGGAAAGTGATTCTTCCTCAACAAGACAGACTTCGTATCGTGAAAGCACTTTCGATAGTAGATGAAGCTTGTGTGGCTATTGATGGTGATTCGTCAGTTAAGAAGACTATTGAGTCTATTGCTATTAAAAACCAAGAATTTAATTTGACGTTCGCTAACGGCGGTGACAGAAATCAGCCTTCGGATATTCCTGAAGTAGACGTTTGTAAGGAGCATAAGATAGAGCTTATTTTTGGTGTTGGGGGCTCATCGAAAAGGGATTCGAGTACTAGAATTAATACCGAACTAGGGATTGAATAGTCTACTCATCGGAATAAGTCATCATTGGGGTCGCGAATTAGGCTTTCCTTTACACTTCCTTCGGCAAACCAAGTGGGATCTCCTCCACGCACTATTGCAACAGGGATGCCCGAGGATTTGCCCATGACTAGTTCCGCAGCGCTAGCTAACTCATCTACCAAAGCAACTTCGGTTACTTGCATTTCTCTTCCTAAGGCATCTGGTTCGCCACGAAGGTCTAGAATGGGGGTAATCCCAGCCGACCCTATTGCGACGTCAGTTAATCCTTTTCGCCACGGTCTGCCGAATGTATCGGAAATGATGATAGCTACGTCAAACCCGAATCTTCCTTTGAGGCCGTCCCGCAATCGCTGAGCTGAGCGGTCACTGTCCTCTGGTAAAAGTGCAGCTTGTCCTCTTTCGACGTTAGATAGGTCGATGCCCGCATTAGCACAAACGAATCCGTGTTTAGTTTCGCTAATAATAAGCTCGCCTCTTCTTCGAAGAATTCGTACAGATTCTTTTTCAACTAGGGGTTTATGGCTAAGCGGATCACTGGGATCAATTGCTACGAGTTGATTTTCGGCTTTAGAAATTATCTTCTGAGTCACAACTAAAATGTCACGTGATTTGATTTTTCCACATTCGCCAAGCATGCCGATAAGATCGTCTCCTGGTTTTATCTTCGGTAGTCCGTGTATTGGCAGAATTTCAAGATTCATTTTTAATAACCTCCGGGAAAAAGNTAGAGAGTATTGTAGAGCATAACTTTGCGGACTCTTTTTGGTCTGGGATCATAGTTTCTGTTGCTAGACATCTAAGGCCAAGTTTTTCGATAGCTGCTGTATGTTCAGAGTCTGCTTGATCTAAAACAAATTTCGAAGCTAGGTGTTGATAGATCTTCGCAATACCTGCGGGAGATACTTCATGTCCTAGATCGAGGAGCATCCTATCGGCTGGNCCTTTNAGTGCTTTTNCATTAATAATTCCGGAAACTGCGACAGTTGAGTTTCTTTTTTGTTGGAGCGCTTCTGATATTCCTGGCACTGAAAGGATTGGACTTATGGAAACGATTGGGTTAGACGGAGCAATGATTATCGCTGAGGCATTTGTGATTTCATCGATTACCTTCGGTCCCGGTTTAGCATTTTCGATTCCTTTGAAATGAACTTCTGTGACTTTGAGGTCGTGCTTATGGCGAACAAAGTATTCTTGGAATTCTAATTCTCCTAAGTCCGATGTTGTGACAAATGTTTTTATCGAGTCGTCACTTACAGGAAGGATATTTACTTTAACTTTCAGGCTGTTAGCGATTTCTTCTGTGACGGTGGAAAGGGATGCTCCTTGGAGGAGGCGATGCGTCCTATACATGTGTGTCCCTAAGTCTCTATCTCCTAGCTGAAACCAGTCAACTCCGCCATACCTAGAGATCATGTCCATGGCATTCCAGCTCTCGTCAATTAGCCCCCATCCTTTTTGAGGNTCTATTTCTCCAGCGAGTGTGTAGATGACGGTATCAAGGTCAGGGGATATATGTAAGCCATGAAGATNGGTATCGTCAGCAACGTTTACTATTGCTGTAATTTCTGATGGGTCGATTACTTTTACTAAGCCGTTTAATAGTTTTGCAGCTCCAACTCCGCCAGATAGAACAACGACTTTTTTCTGTATCGTTGATTTCACGCTAGACCTTTAAGTCTTCCCTCGAGTAGCGCCATATCGGCATCGACCATCATTGTAACGAGCTCCTCAAACGTAGTTTTTGGAGCCCATTGAAGTTTAGAAGAGGCTTTTGAATAGTCACCTACGAGGAGATCCACTTCTGCAGGTCGAAAAAATTTCTCATCAACTTCAACGTGGTCCTCGTAGGACAAGCTCAGATGTCCGAAGGCCACTTGGCAGAATTCCCTTACACTGTGGGTCTCTCCGGTGCAGATAACGTAATCATCAGGTGAGTCTTCTTGCAGCATTAACCACATAGCCTCTACATAATCCCCGGCAAATCCCCAATCTCTTTTTGAGTCTAGATTCCCAAGGGCAAGCTTGGTCTCAAGTCCTAATTTAATGGAGGCAGCTCCGTAGCTAATCTTTCTTGTTACAAACTCCAATCCACGTCTTGGGCTCTCGTGGTTGAAGAGAATGCCACTAGAAGCATGCAAATTGTAGCTCTCACGGTAGTTCACAGTTATCCAATGTCCGTAAACTTTTGCTACTCCATACGGGCTTCTCGGGTAAAACGGTGTGCCCTCATTCTGGGGAACTTCTGCTACTTTCCCAAACATCTCGCTAGAGCTTGCTTGGTAAAAGCGAGTCGAAGGGTCGACATTTCTAATCGCGTCAAGTATCCGAGTGACGCTTAACGCAGTGGTTTCACCAGTAAGGACCGGTTGGCCAAAAGACGTTTGGACAAAAGATTGCGCAGCGAGGTTATATACCTCATCTGGGTTGTGCTCTTTAATAGCCTCAATTAAAGATATTTGATCCAGTAGGTCTCCATTTACGAATTGAATTGCGCCTTGTATGTGGGCTATGCGCTCAAAATTTACAGTGCTACTCCTACGCACCATTCCTATTACGTCGTACCCTTTATCCAATAAGGATTCAGCAAGGTATGACCCATCCTGGCCTGTGATTCCTGTTATGAGTGCTGTAGGCATTTATCTTCCTAACTGTTCAAGTCGATCAAAGGTTGTGTTGACTCAATGATATCTTCGATGGTTCTTTCAAATTCCACTATGGGTTCCCAGNCAGTATGGGACTTAATCTTGGTATTGTCACCTCGAAGNACTGGAATATCCGAGGGGCGTTGAAGAGANGCATCNGGNANAAGGTCGATCGTGCATNCGGAAGCTNNCATTAGNGCTTTAGCTANNTCTCCNATTGANCGATCTTNGCCAGAACANACATTGTANGATTCCCCNGAGACCCCATTAGCGATAATTGANCGATANGCNCGAACTACATCACGAACATCNGTAAAGTCCCGTCTGGTATCTAGTCTTCCTACCGGTATGCTCTTTCTGCCATCTTTCTTTGCTTGTAAAATTCTACGTGCTAAAGCTGAGGTGACAAAGTTTATGTTCTGGCCAGGCCCAAAATGATTAAATGAGCGTGCGCACATTACTTCTAGTCCTCGTGATGCTTCGTAGATACTGATCATCTCTGCTGCAGCTTTACTCACAGCATATGGTGAAGCTGGTGCAAGGGGGAGCGATTCGTCTATCGGTAGCCTTTCATGAGGAACTTTTCCATACACTTCAGCACTAGAGATAGTTAGAACTCTCTCTACGCCTGCTTCACGGCATGCAGATAAAACATTTAACGTTCCTTCGGCGTTTATCCTAAAAGTTGTTGCCGGAGCATCCCAAGAAGCTCCAACATCAGCCTGCCCCGCAAGGTGATAGACAACTTGAGGTTGCGCAGAAAGTATCAATTCATCCATTTCACTTTGATCTAATAGATCTGGTCCCCCATCGGAGATATCGGTAGTTAAAACGTCGTCGCCGCAATCTGAGAGGTGATCAGCGAGGTGTTTTCCTACGAATCCGGAACCACCTGTAATTAGAGCTAACACTTTTTTTTCAACAAATAAGGCACAGGTGAATTGTACTCCATCTAAATTCAGGATCTATATGGGGAAAATCTACTTTTTTAAGGAAAATTGATTTAATTTTGTAATTTTTTACAGGAAATATCTTCTCAAGGCGTCAGGGTACATGCTGAACTTCGTTTTGGCGGTTAACCTTCGCCACTGTGGAACATTCTATTTCGACAGAGGCTAATTCAGCTGAGAATGCTGTTGCATTCCCACNGGTTGACATTGTCGTAGTCGCCCACAACCCAGACGAATGGTTTGGAGATGTTCTTAATTCGTTTGCGATCCAGGATTATCCAGACTTTAACGTAGTTGTTCTTACCACAGGCGAAGAAAGCCAAATGCGGAATTTCGTTCACGAATACTTGCCCCAAGCGCAAGTGCACGCTGTTGAATCTGATCACGGTTATGGAAGAAACTTAAATTCGGTTTTTGCTCTAGACACTAATNCAGCATTTTTCCTGTTCTGCCATCATGATGTTGCCCTNGCTCCGGATGCGCTGAGATTAATGGTCGAAGAGTCGCTGAGATCGAATGCTGGAATCGTAGGGCCNAAAATAGTTAACTGGGATCGTCCCGACGAATTGCTTGATATTGGTTANTCTGTTGACAAGCTTGGTTTTCTAGTCTCAAGAATTGAACCTGGAGAACTAGATCAAGAGCAGCATGACTCTGTCTCTGATGTTTTCATGGTTTCATCAACAGTTGCACTAGTCCGCTCTGATTTGTTTCAAGCTCTTTCAGGGTTTGATGAAGAAATAGGAATGGTTGGAGAGGACTTAGATTTATGTTGGAAGGCGCATTTAGCTGGGGCNNGAGTTTTAAACGTTCCTCTAGCTTTAGCTCGTCATCGTGAGGAGAAAGGGAAATATCGAACGGATGGAGAAGAAGAAAAGTATAGGGAACGTCATCGCCTCAGAGTGGTTCTAAGTAGTTACGGCCTTCTTCATTCTNTGGTTATTCTTCCGCAAGCTTTTTTCCTCTCTATAGTTAGGGCGTTTGGATCGTTACTGGTAGGTGATTTAGCCCGTGTTCGGGTGCTGCTTGGTTCCTGGGCGTGGAATCTTTTGCGGCCGCGTAGCCTTTTAGCGAGAAGAAAGAGGGTCAAAGCTGTTCGTCGCCTTCCTGATGGAGAGATACGATCTTTGCAATCTCAGGGTTTTGCTATACTAAAGGCTTTCTTCAAAGATCAGACAAACGAGCAAAACCGTGCTTCGGGAATGGTGCAAGATCGGTTTAAACGTTTTATAGAAGCTATGCGTGAAGGGCCGTCAAGAGTTTCAGCTGTTTTTATTGGGCTTTCAACCCTCGTTTTCTTCTTTGGTAGCCGGCATATGATTACTCGAAAAGTCCCTGTTGTTGGNGAACTCGTCCCATTTGATCTAAGTATTGGAGAATGCTTTTCGCTGTGGTTCTCCAACTGGTGGGCAAGTGGCATTGGTAGTGAATCTACTAATCCAACGGCTCTGGGGATCACAGGATTGCTGGGGGTTTTCTCATTTGGCTCAATGGGGCTTCTTAGGCTCATCCTTACACTTGGGATGCTTCCAATAGGAGTGGCCGGAGTTTGGTGTTTTCTCAAACCATTTAATTCCCCATGGATTAGAGTTGCGGGAGCTTCCATATACTTTGCTTCCCCCGTGCCCTATAGCGCCTTACGGTCAGGTTCATGGAGTGCACTCATCTTATATGGAACACTTCCATGGCTACTTGCATNTTTGTCTCAAGCAGGAAGACTTTCGCCATTTGGATCTNTAGGAGGCCCNAGGGGAAGAAATGTTCTTCCATCTAACTGGCTGCGTGAAGCTTCAGGTTTAGGGATCCTGATTGGTTTCATGATTGCATTTGTTCCATTTGCTAGTATTGAAATTCTTGTAATCGTTTCCGCAATTTTTATAGGTTCGCTGTTGTCTGGGTGGCCTTCTGGAACTTTTCGGTTAGTGAGTGTCTTCACTTTGGGTGCAATTATTGCCGTTGCACTTAATCTTCCATGGCTAATCGACAGCGTTATGTTTGACCCATCNTGGAAATGGTTTGNTGGTACGCGNCCCACGTCTNGCATCTCTGGCGNCCTCTCTGATTTTCTCCGCTTNGAGTCNCATAGCGCAGGTAAGTCTATTTTNGGATGGGGGTTTTTAGCNATGGCAATAGTCCCTCTCCTTNTAGCAAAAGGTGAACGTTGGGCTTGGGCTATTCGAAGTTGGGTTATGTATTTGGGAGGCGTTTCGGTACTTTGGGTTGATAAGAATGAACTGCTTGATATACCTTTGCCTAGGCCAGAGATTCTCTTGGCGCCAGCCTCACTTGGGTTGGCAGTCGCTGGTGCTATGGGGGTCGGAGCACTTCAGCGTGATTTGCAGACCTACCGTTTTGGGTGGAGGCAATTAGTTCCTGTCAGCGCATTAGTTGCTTTTTCTTTGGTAGTTCTACCAGTGTTTGGAAATTCGTTCTCAGGAGATTGGGGAATGCCTAACGATGAACTGAATCAAGTTCTGGGGCTTCAAGAAAGCGAAATGGATTATAACGGACGAGTGTTGTGGGTTGGACATGATGATTTGCTGGCTGCTTCAGGCGAATCCTTTGGTGAAGGCCTAACGCTTTCGGTTACTGCTGATCTTGAGTCTTCATTTCTTGACCGATGGGATTCAGGGCAGAATGTCGGGGAACCTCTGCTGGAAGAGGTGATGAATTTAGCGATCAATGGCGGGACTGCAAAACTAGGCCGCTTGCTTGCCCCTTTCGGAGTCAGCGATATAGTCCTAGTTGGCCGTTCCTCTCCTTTGCCTTCGAAGGGCCAAATTGAAACAATACCCTCATCAGTTGAATCAGCTTTAGGTCGCCAACTTGACTTGATTAGGATGGAAGCTTCGCCTGGAATAGTTCGGTATAGAAACGTTTCAGCTATTCCTGTTGCAGCGATTTTGCCAGATGGGCAGACCGTTGGGAGAACACTCAGGTCTTTTGCCTCTGATCCATCACCAGATAGTGGAATTGAGGCACCATCCAATGGTTCTCCTATCCCATCATTTGAAGGTTTTGTTCAAGGCAGCTCAGAGATTTTTCTCGCAGCTCCTTTTGGTAGCTCATGGGAGCTTTCAGTTGATGGAGTTGAGATCAAGCAACAAGTCGCTCTTGAGTGGGGTATGGGATTTGACCCAAATATGCCAGGAGATTTTAAATTATCTCATCAAACCCCCTCTAGTCATAAGACCGTAATTTCCCTCCAGGCGTTGCTTTGGGTCTTAATACTTCTTGGCTATTTAAGATCAAGTGTCGGAGCAGAAAGGTCCTCGTTATGAAGGTGACTCGGTGGCCTGCGTTACTAGTATTTACCGCACTTATCTTCGGTGGAATAATTTCGAGCACTTCACAAGATTTAGCGGAGGAGCCAAAAGGCATAGGGCGTGTTATCAGTTCAGCCGTTGGCTTAGAATCTGATTTGGTTTCAATCTGGTATTGCATTTCAGGCACAGTTGGAGGAGCAGGTATTGCAGATCATGAGGTCATCCTCGGAAATAAATCGGACAAAATTGCTGAGGTGGCGCTAACTGTCACACCAGTTCTAGCGCCACAAAAAAATTCCTCTGGAGGTGATCAGGATAGAAAGAAAGCTGCCCCTGAGGTCGTCCAGATTGAGAGAATTCAAACTAGTATTGAGGTTCCTCCGAGATCAGTTGAGACGGTAGTGGTAGCCGACCTTCCGCAAGTTGCTGGAGAGTTTGCTTCGGTAATGCTTGAGTCAAATGTAGGAGATCTTATAGTTGAGCATCGTGTCGTTGGGGACACTGGAGAGTCTCAGTCGAACTGCCAATCCGATGCATCTAAAGAATGGTACTTTGCTTCAGGTACAACTCGAGATCAAGCTCGTGAAATTATCTCGGTATTTAATCCATTTGCAGATAGTGCTGTAATTGATATGACCTTTGTAGCTGATGGGCGAGTTCGTAGGCCCGACTCATTTAGTGGCCTTGTGATTCCACCGAAGACGCTCTTACCCGTTGACATTACAGGTGCAGTGACGTTGTCAGACGTTGTTAGCGCAGAAGTACGTGCTAGGACTGGACGTGTGGTTGCAGAACGCTTACTCATTTTTGGTGATGGGTTTACGCCGAATGGCTTGAGCATTGAAGCCGGTTCGCCGAGCTTGGCCCCGATTTGGGTTTT
>PAEG01000083.1:187-29621 GCA_002703045.1 Acidimicrobiaceae bacterium | reverse complement strand
GCTGCCTTGTTGGTAAAAGTAATTGCGAGGATCTCATAGGGGGAAACCCCAAGGTTTTTTATTAGGTGCGCTATGCGATGAGTCAAGACTCGTGTTTTTCCTGAGCCGGCTCCGGCAACAATAAGAAGAGGTCCTGAGCTATGAGTGACCGCGTCTAATTGCGTTGGGTTTAATCCATCAAAAAAAGTGTCAGATGCCATCACCGACACCATACATGGCTATGATGCCCAGTACTGTATTACACGAAGCACTTCGTGTCTGTTGCAATTTTGTGTATGGTTCAAAGTGCTTACATTTGAAGCATTTTCGAGATTTAGGGTGCAAATGAGAGAAAACAAAGAGCTAGATGTCGCTATTGAATTGTTCAATAGCGAATTGGTGAAGCTTAAAGGGGAAAAGAAAGCTCAGGAAGTTGTCCGGAAAGCTGAACGAGAGAAGGCCGCAGCGGTTAAGGAATTACAAGACGCTGAAAAGAACCCTAACATTTCAGCAGAAGAGAAAGCTGCGGCAAAAGATAAGTGGATTAAAGCTGATGAGAACTTGAAAGTCATTCTTGCAGGAGGGCAACCAGACATGTCGGGTGAGGATGAATCGGCTAACGAAAGCGCTGAACAGGCTGATGAGACGCAAGCAGATACCAGCACCCAAGACGACAGTGCCGAACAGGCTGATGAGACGCAAGCAGATACCAGCACCCAAGACGACAGTGCCGAACAGGCTGAAATTATTGATGATCCAGATGTTCTCGGTTGCGGAGTTCCTATTGAACAAATGCAGGAGACAGTGAAAGAAGATAAGCAGGAAAATCAGGACGATAGCGAAGGTCCGGCAGCTGTTGAAGAATCCGAAGATCTATCGACTGAGGATGCCTAGATCAGAACTCTTGTCTCTCGGACGGTGTCAACGATAGGTTCAGATTAAGAATCGCTTTCTCTGCTTTCAAAATGTACGATCATTGAAGCGCGATACTATTTTGATGCAGAGAGAAGAATACTGTGAAGTTTTCGATTATTTTCGAGTTCCAATGTTCAGATGTTTCTGCTGAGGGTGAGAGGGAGACTCTTCTCAATTGTGTGGATCAGGCAGTGTTTGCTGAAGAAATGGGTTTCGATCGGGTATGGGCGGTTGAACACCACGGGTTGAAACATTACGCACATATGAGCGCTCCAGAAGTTTTTTTGACCTGGGTCGCCCCCAAGACATCGAAAATTAGAATCGGTCATGGAGTTGTTTGTATGCCTTTTGGGTACAACCACCCGCTTCGTGTAGCCGAACGTGTCGGTATGTTGGATAGCCTTTCCGGTGGACGGTTGGATGTCGGTGCTGGAAGAGGCGCGACAGCGATGGAAATGTCGGGGTTCGGTGTTAATAAAGAAAATACTTACCCGCAAGTAAAGGAATCATTAGAAATACTAAGTCAATGTTGGCAGGATGATATTTTCGAGTGGAATGGAAGTATCGAGATACCGCCGAGGTCGGTTATTCCTCGCCCTGTTCAGCTTCCACATCCCCCACTTTTCATGGCCTGCACTAAAGATGAGACTGTCAAACTTGCCGCGGAATACGGTGTAGGTGCCCTTGTTCTCGGTTTCTCGGGACCCTCACAGGTTCTTGAATTGCGGAAAATCTACGATGAGGCAATTTCTGCGAGAAATGATGAGGATTGCATATCGGCAACCCCAACTAATTTTCTTTCAGCACTTTGTCCAACAATTGTGCTTGACGACGCGGAGAAAGCTTTTCAGATAGGAGCTAGGGGTCAGAAGTTCTTTGCGGAGTCTATCCAGCATTGGAATATCGGAACTCCTCTCCCGCAACTTGTTCCAGATAATGTCGATATACGTGACGCTGTTCGTGATGCGAAAGAGCGAGTAGAGGCTTTCATGGTTGAAGGCGGCCATCCCGTACCTTCAGTGGTCGCTTCNACTGGGCCTTTTAACATCAACCATGCATACGGCGACCGGGATGATGCGATCAGTTATGTTGGCGAATTAGAAAGGTCCGGAGCTGACGAAATCATGTGCATCATGCAAATGGGTGGGATTCCTCATGAGGTTGCAATGGAAACAATTCGACAATATGGAGAATACGTGATCCCACATTTTGCTGCTAGTTAATTAGCTGCAAAGAGATTGACGATCTCGAGATGATTTTCGATTACATGGTCTGCTTCATCTCCGTCGTCANGGTCGTNTCGTCCTCCCGTGTATCGAACCGTNGTCATATTAATTGCTCGNGCTCCGGCGACATCTGTTCTCTTTAAATCTCCNACATGNATGCATTGAGATGGCTCATCAATTCCTAGGCCTNCAAGNGTTTCATTAAANATTTTAGGGTCAGGTTTATAGACACCTATTTCGTCNGAAAATCCAAAGTAGTCAAAGAATTCATACACNTTAAGGTCANCTAGCCAAGAACGTAGTCGACTGCTAGGTATTGTTCCTACATCGCATATCACGCCGATNCGGAGGCCAATTCCTTTNAAATGTTCGAGCGTCTGTTTAACGTCTGGAAGAAGGCTTCGAGGGGTTGATTCTGATGCTTCCANATAAGCTTCGNTCAATTGAGCTCTGATATTGGTAGTGATACCNTCTGGGAGTTTNATNATNGCTGCGTTNACTACTTTGTCTAACGAAGATTGGANATTGTTTCTCCAATTGGTNTCAAAGTANTTCCATCCTTCTGCAAACGCGTTNTCNAGTTGCTGNTGTGTCACCTCGATNNCATTCTCGAATAGGATTTCCGTCCAAAGGGCTCTTCTTCTATCTAACGAATTNGTTGTTTCGGCGATGAGCGTGTTCCAGNAATCGTAAGTTACGGCCTGATAGTTANCTGTATCCGTCATTGTTTCCCGCCAATACTCAAATTATCTGGACAGAACCTGTTCCATTTTCCCTTATTGTTCCAATTCGNGAGGATAANAGGCCAGTTGATNCGATGATTTTCTGCNTNCTCTCAGCANTTTGTTGATCNACGATCAGTGTCATTCCTATTCCCATATTGAAAACTTTNTACATCTCATCTTGTTCGATNTTTCCNAGTANTTGGATTTCTGNGAAGATTTTAGGAGGGNTCCAACTTTCTTTNAGTATTTCNGCNTCAGCGTTGGGTGGAAGTACACGATTGATGTTTCCTGGTAGCCCTCCTCCTGTGATATGAGCTATTGATTTGATGGGGTGTTGCTCCAGTATTTTTAGAATTGTTGGTGTGTATATCACTGATGGGCGCAGAAGTTCTTGAGCGACTGTTTCGTCTGCGCCGTCCCATGCAGGGTCATTCGGTGATTTCTTCGCAATATCAAAGAATACTTTTCGTGCAAGGGAATAGCCGTTGCTACGAAGTCCCGGGGAATGCAACCCGATGATCGTGTCTCCTGGAACTACATTATCGCCGGTGATCATATCTTCTTTGTCAACAACGCCTGCGCTGAAGCCTACGAGTTCAAACTCTCCTGATTCCATCAAGCCTGGATGTTCAGCCATTTCGCCACCGATAAGGGCACATCCTGCTTCTTTACATCCCGTACTGATTCCTTTGACGATTGACTCGATTTGGTCTGGAATTAATGTTCCGACAGAAATGTAGTCAAGAAAGAATAGAGGTTCTGCTCCTACACAGACGAGATCATCGACGCACATCGCAACGAGATCTATGCCGATAGTTTCATATTGTTGTGCCATCACCGCTACTTGTGCCTTCGTTCCAACCCCATCGGTTGAGGAGACTAGAACTGGGTGCTTTCTGCCGGTTTGGGTTATATCGAACGCTCCTCCGAATCCCCCAATACTAGTTAGCACTTCTGGACGCAATGTTGTTTCTACCAGCGGTGTGATTCGCCGGACAGCTTCTTCCCCTGCGGCTATATTGACGCCAGCGGATTCATATGTTTCTTCACTTTGGTTACTCATGGATCTCACTGAAGGACTGTTGGACTATATTTTCCTGCGGTTGTTGAGCTGGCTCTTCAAGAATTTTCTTTGAAAGGTTGACTGGGATATCCACTGGGTAACTTCCAGTCAAGCACGCAGAGCAGAATCCAGCGTTGTTAGCTCCAGTAGCTTCTAATAAATTATCAAGCGTTAAATAAGCTAATGAGTCAACGCCGAGGTATTCCTGTATTTCTTGGACTGTAAGATTAGCTGCAAGAAGTTCAGACCGAGTTCCGGTATCCATTCCATAAAAACACGGCCATCTGTATGGCGGGGATGAAATTCTCATATGGATCTCTTCCGCTCCAGCTTCTCGAAGCATCCGTACCATGGCTCGCGTCGTCGTTCCGCGGACAATTGAATCGTCAACAACAATAAGTCTGTTTCCATTGATTGTGTCTTTGAGAGGGTTCAGTTTCATGCGAACACCCAATGAACGCAGCTCCTGATTCGGAGCGATAAATGTTCTGCCGATGTATCGATTCTTGACTAGTCCTTGGGCATATGGAATTTTTGCTTCTTTCGCATATCCTTCTGCCGCAGGAATACCAGATTCGGGTACCCCCATTACAACATCAGCCTCGATCGGGGCTTGCTTTGCTAAGAATTCACCCATTCGGACGCGAGCGTGGTGCACGCTTTGGGTGTACAGCTGGGTATCTGGCCTGGCAAAATAAACAAATTCGAAGACACAAAGTGTGGGGTTTATCCGTTCAGTTGGAAAGGGTTGCACGGAACGTACACCAGTAGCATTAATAATAACCATTTCGCCTGGGTCAATTTCACGGACGAAATGGGCGCCAACAATGTCTAAAGCTGGCGTTTCAGAGGCAAGGACCCATCCATTATCTAATTTTCCTAAGCATAGAGGTCGGAATCCGTTGGGATCGCGAACCCCAATGATATGTGCTTCATCCATAACAACAAAGGAGAAAGCTCCTTCTAACTTGGGAAGGATTTTTATGAGGGCACGTTCAAGTTCTCTACCGTCTGATGCATTGTGATTAGAGACATGACTAATTTGTTTTGCAATTAATTCAGCTACAAGATCACTGTCGCTTGCGATCGTTCCGGGAAGCATTCCGGATTCATTCGCTAATACCTCAGTATTCGTCAGGTTGCCATTATGGCCTAAAGCAAATTCACGTTCAGCTGCCCCTCGATAGACTGGTTGAGCATTTCGCCATGACGAAGATCCAGTAGTGCTGTAGCGGGTTTGGCCAATCCCCAAATGACCATCGAGCCCTGCGAGAATACGATCGTTGAAGACATTAGAGACAAGTCCCATATCTTTTACAACGGTGATTCTTTCACCATCACTTGTTGCTATTCCGGCGGATTCCTGACCACGGTGCTGAAGAGCATACAAGGATAGGTAACTGAGATGAGCTACCGGTTGACCGGGAGCATAAATAGCCACTACGCCACAAGCTTCTCGCGGCGAGTCATCGCCCAATTGAGTTTGTTCCTCCACCACTATGGAATTCTGACAGACAAACACTCAGAGTGCAGAGTATTACTTCAAGAAGTTTGTGCGATTTTCATAAAAAGGAACCAGAATTGGGTTCTTGTGTAACAGCAATATAGCCGTGGAGGCAATGTTTGCTATAGAGTCATCTGTAGGAAAGATGAGGGGATTCCGCATGACAGAGATTGATCTAAGCACTTACCATCCGATGGACAGTGAAGTCCAGCAATGCCCGTTCGCTCATTATGAAGCTCTCAGGAATCATGGACCTATTTTCTTCCATGAGCAAACCAATATGTTCTTTGCTTCTCGACTGGACATCGTCAATGAAATCGTTCGCGATACGGAAACCTTTTCATCACAAATGTCAAATACGACAACGAAGCCTGACGCTGAAACCCTTAGAGAAATGACAGAGATCATGAGTGAGGGTTGGCCGCGTGCGGAAACCATGCTTACCATCGATCCCCCTCGCCATACCGCTTACCGGAAACTCGTCTCGCGAACTTTCTCAGCGAGAAGGATCATTGCCTTAGAGGATAAAATACGAGAGATTGCCGTTGACTTGATTGAAGCGTTCCCTGAAAAGGGCACTATAGACTTCCATGCTGATTTCGCCGTTTCTTTTCCAGTCCGAGTCATCCACTTTGCTCTTAACATGGCACCAGAAGTTCAAGGAAAGATTAAAGGCTGGTCAGACGATGCTGTGGCAGCTATTGGGAATAAGTTGACGCATGACGAGTGGATTAAAGCTACAAAAGGACAGCTAGAAAATCAGAAATACTGGTTNTCTGAGTATGAGAAGCGTCTGGTTGACCCTCAAGAAGATGTACTTTCTGATTTAGTCCATGCTGATTTTCCCGACCCTGATTTACCTGAAGGTGAAACAAGAAAACTTGAATTTAATGAGGTCTATAGCATCATTCAACAATTGATGGTCGCTGGGAACGAAACGACGACAAAGTTCCTCAATGAGACCATGCGTCTTCTGATTGAACAACCGCAATGGTGGGAAGCGTTGGAAAATGACCCGGAAGGGCTTGCATACGGCGTCGTTGAAGAAGGTCTTCGAATGTCCTCACCTAATCAGGGACTGTTTCGTGTAGCTACAAAAGATACGGAGATTCAAGGAGTGAAAATTCCTCAAGGATCAAGAATTTGGGTTATTTTCGCAGCAGCCAATCGAGATCAGCAAACCTTCGGCGATGCTGAGTCCTTTGANCCAACACGAGAGAACNTAAAGGATCACGTGGCATTCGGAAAGGGGCACCATTTCTGTATTGGCGCTCCACTTTCAAGGTTGGAAGGGAAAGTCGCCTTTGAAGAGTTGGTNAAGCGTTTAAAGCTGCCTTCTTTCTCTGCAAATAACACATTTGAATATGAGCCCAGCTTTGTTCTNCGTGGNTTAGCAGCACTGGAACTTGAAATCGAAAAGCGCTAAAGGTAACNATGGCGGGNGACGTTCAAATTGATTTAGCCAACTATGACCCTATGGATTATGAAGTCCAGCAATGCCCATTCCCCCATTACGCTGCTCTTAGAGAACATGGCCCTCTCTTTTATCACGAGCAAACAAAGACATTTATTGCATCTCGAATGGACATCGTTAACTTAATCGTAAGAGATACAGAAACTTTCTCATCAGAGCGTTCTAACGCAAAAGTTCCGACAGATGATGTTGAGACTCAAAATACAATAGATGCGATACTGGCCGAGGGGTGGCCACGTGCTGAGACGATGCTAACCGTCGATCCCCCACATCAAACGCGGTACCGCAAGCTTGTTTCACGAACATTCTCAGCTAGAAAAATCGGGGGNTTTGAGGAGAAGGTCCGCGAAATTGCTATCGAACTAATTGAAAAGTTCCCAACNAAAGGTTCGATTAATTTTGATGAGGCCTTTGCTACCCCNCTTCCAGTGAAGGTCATCCACTACGCATTGAATATGTCTCCAGAAGTGGAGAGCAAAGTTAAATGGTGGTCTGATGCTAATAATTATGACTTAGGGGCTAATCCGTCAAAGGAAATGAGAATAGAGAAAGCTGAATCTATTGTCGATTGTCAAAAATACTGGTTTTCTGAATATGAAGACCGAGTAACTAACCCTCAAGACGACATACTTTCAGACTTAACACACGCTGATTTTGATGACCCGGACCTTCCAGAAGGGCAAACTAGGAAGCTCCACTTTCCTGAGGTTTACGGAATTATCCGCCAATTGATGGTCGCTGGAAACGAAACGACAACAAAGTTTCTGAATGAAACGATGCGTCTTCTAATAGAGAATCCGNAATGGTGGCAAAGACTTGAGAATGATCCTGATGGAATAGTGCACGGAATCGTGGAGGAAGGCCTTCGAGCTTCATCTCCTACCCAGGGGCTTTTCAGAACNGTTACAAAAGAAACACAAATAGAGGGGATTAACATCCCTAAAGGTTCACGCATCTGGGTAGTTTTTGCAGCTGCTAATAGAGATGATCAAGAATTCTCATGTCCAGAAGACTTTTTGCCGGACCGCGAGAACGTGAGCAAACATCTTGCTTTTGGCAAAGGACATCATTTCTGTATTGGTGCTCCCCTTTCACGCCTCGAAGGGAAAGTAGCGTTTGAAGAACTTGGAAAGCGAATCAATCTTCCGAACTTTAGCGCTAAAAATACCTTTGAGTATGAACCAAGTTATGTTCTTCGAGGGCTAGCTGCTTTACATCTTGATATTGAGAAGAAATAGAAATTGTTATCCCTGCGTTGTGCCGCTGTCTAAAGCATCGACGAGTCGATTGCTCCATTTCTCCTGAAGGTCTTGAACCGGAATTGTAAGTAGATTCTTGACTGAGAATACATTTCCATGTGCTAGTCCTATTCTTGCATAGGGAACATTATATTTTTCAGCGAGCTGCTCTACTTCTGTGATTAATTCCGGATTCACGCCCAAAAGGACTCGGGAGGGTGATTCAGAAAAGAACGAAATATGGTCAGGGATTCGAGCCAACGTACATCCGACGTTTGAGTTGATGGCCATCTCAGCTGCACAAACCCCAAGCCCCCCTGTGGAAACATCGTGCAGTCCAGTAACTAATTCTTTGGTAACTAGATCTCTGGTCAATGCACATACTTGTCGGTGAAGATCGAAATCGATTGGCTCAAGTGAACCGCCTTTATACCCATTTTTAAATGCCCATGCGCTTCCATCTAAAGCAGAAGCTTCTGGGCCGAGCAGAATAATCCGATCACCATCATTCCATGCGAGTCCTGGAGGAGATTTAGCTAAATCATCGATCAAACCTATGACGCCAACAATTGGGGTTGGATCAATGTTTTTCCCCTGGCTTTCGTTATATAGCGAAACATTTCCACCTACTACTGGAAGTTCAAAGGCATTACAGGCTTCAGCCATCCCATCAACTGCTTCGCTCAGCTGCCACATAACAATAGGATTTTCAGGATTTCCGAAGTTTAAACAATTAACCAGAGCCTGAGGAACTGCGCCTACACAAGCTAGGTTCAAAACCGATTCTGCAACTGTCATAGCTGCTCCGATTCGAGGATTAACAGCGCACCACCTGTGATTGCCATCTGTAGTAAGCGCCATGCCTCTTCCCGTATCAGCGCCTGTTGTCGGATGCTTCAACCGTAAAACGGCAGCGTCGCTTCCAGGGCCAACAACTGTGTTGAGAAAAAGTTGTGAGTCGTACTGGGAAGTTGCCCATTGCGGGCTCATGAGCATATCAATGAGATCTTTTTCGATTCCCTCCGGTGTAGCTAATTGCATTTCTTGATCAGCTAATTTATCTGGCTGAGCCATAGGCCGTTCGTAGAGTGGGGCGTCCTCATGGAGAGAAGAAGCGGGAACCTCTCCCAATACCTCTCCGTCAAATTCCTCAACAATTCGAAGCGCTCCCGAGGATGTTACTTTCCCGACAACCGATGACCTAATTTCCCACTTACGGCATATTTCAAAAACTTGCTCTAGATTCTCTGGCTCTACTATTGCCAGCATCCGTTCTTGGGATTCACTTGTCATAATCTCAAATGGTTGCATCCCAGTTTCTCTTTGGGGAACAGCTGAAACACTGAAATCCATGCCGACACCTCCGCGAGAAGCTGTCTCCGATGCCGCACAAGTTAACCCTGCGCCACCTAAATCTTGGATTCCTACGACTAACCCTTCATCTAGAAGTTCTAAACATCCTTCAATAAGGCGCTTCTCCTCAAAAGGATCTCCGACTTGAACGCTAGGTCTTTTTTCTGCGTCCTCTTCTTCATCTCCAAACCCGGCTGAGGCGAGGACACTAACGCCACCAATCCCATCCCTTCCTGTTGTTGAGCCGAGAAGAACAGCAAGATTACCTATCCCAGAAGCCTGACCTAGGACAAGCCTTTCCTTCGGTAATATTCCTACACACAAAACATTAACTAATGGGTTTCCCATATAAGTTTCGTCGAAAACTATTTCACCGCCCACATTGGGGACACCAACGGAATTTCCATAACCTGAAATGCCACTAACAACGCCTTCAGCAACCCATCGGCTTCGCGCATCTTCTAAAGGACCAAATCGTAAGGGATCCATAATCGCTATTGGGCGAGCACCCATGGTAAAAATATCTCTGATAATGCCCCCTACCCCTGTTGCAGCTCCCTGATACGGCTCTATATAACTTGGATGGTTATGGCTTTCAATTCGCAGGGCAATCGCTATCCCATCACCTACATCAATCACGCCGGCATTCTCACCAGGCCCTACGAGAACATTCTTTCCTTCTGTAGGTAGACGTTTGAGATGTATTCGCGACGATTTGTAGGAACAATGCTCACTCCACATAACCGAATACATAGCAAGTTCGAGGTGGTTTGGTTCTCTTCCAAGGATTTCAATGATCTTATCCAATTCATCATCTGTTAGACCGAGACTGCGATGGAGCGGTTCAGCCATCTAATACTCGTTTCTTGATGTCATTAAACTTTCGCATGTTCCCCCTGGATGAAGCTCTCTAAGAGAACACGACCGTCAATACTTCCTAGTAACGAGTGGCATGCACGCTCTGGATGTGGCATGAGGCCGACCACATTTCGGCCGGCGTTACATATCCCAGCTATATTCGCAATCGAGCCGTTGGGGTTTTCTGTGTATGTGAGAATAATTTGTTCTTTTTCCTGAAGCTCGATGAGGGTTTCTTCAGTGCAAGTAAAATTTCCTTCGAAGTGATTGATCGGAATTCGGAGGATTTGGCCTTCATGGGCCATATTTGTGAGGACGGAGTTTGTCGTTTCTACCCGAATTTCAACTTCTTTGCAAAGGAATTTAAGTCCAGCGTTCTTCTGCAATGCGCCTGGTAGAAGGCCGGCCTCCGTGAGGACTTGGAATCCGTTGCAGATGCCTAATACAGGTCCTCCATCGTTAGCAAAGTCAATGATCGCTTCCATAGCTGGAGAAAATCGTGCTATCGCTCCGGGGCGGAGGTAGTCACCGTGGGCAAAACCTCCCGGGATAACAACTGCATCTACTCCCTGTAGCGCATTGTCTGCGTGCCATAGCAGGTGCGGCCTAGCTCCAAGGTCTGCAAGGGCTTCCATCGCATCTTTTTCGCAATTCGATCCGGGGAAAACAACTACACCTACGTTGTGGCTCACCCTGCTACCTGTATTTCGATTACTGCTTCTTCTATAACAGGGTTCGTTAGGAAGCTGTTACACAGCTCGGTAACAATATTGTTAGCTTCCTGATCGTCTTCTGCTTCAATCTGGAAGCGAATACATTTTCCTACGCGAACATTTGTAATCCCGCTGAAGCCCAAATTGGCCGTAGCCTTTTCGATCGTGGAACCTTGAGGGTCAGCTATTCCTTCACGGAGCTTTACTTCGACGCAGGCATCATAAACCATTTGATAATGCTGCCACAGGTCGATGAGGAAAGGAAGTATCCTGCCATCGAGATTTTAAAATTATGGTCTTTATGCTTCGAGATACGTTTTCACACGCTGCTGTAGGTGCCTGACTCTAATTTCTTGATAATTTCCAAGTGTCTGTCCGCTCTTGAAGCTTGATTTGAATCCTCGTGTTTGTGCTGCAAGATTTGCCGTGTCTTGGTCGTAAACTCTTCCTAGTGGCCCTATTGCTTCAGCTGTTGAGTAGCTTTCGTCAATACCTAGTTCGATGACTTCTGGAGGGGGAGGTGCTTCACCTTCTGGAGGTCGAGGCCGCATAAAGAGCAGGTCGAAGTAGCTGAAGTCGGGACTGGTGGGGTCTGGTCGGAACCGGTAGACCATTGGGAGAGATAGGCCTGGGAAAAAAAAGGCATTTGGGAATAGGTAATATTCGATAGAGTCAAGGGTTATTGATTCGCTTAGGTGTGAGAAGTCATGCCCATATCGCTGCCCCATTGTTTCTTGAACATGGTTGGCGTAATGGTCTCGTGCGCGGGCTCCTGGTGGAAGGGTAAGGTCTCCCTCTCCTAGGGTGCGGCCGCTAATCCTTGCAAGTAGTTCGTCTTCTGTTCGCGGGTCTGATCGAAGGGGGCTGTTTAAACCGCGCGTGTGGATGAATCGGGATATATTTTCTCCAAAGACGTCGTATTGGGTTGTGACTTCATCGCCAAGCTGGCCCGTTGCGTGAGTTTCTCGAACATGATACGCCTCGATAAATGCTTCTGCTGCAGCTTTCCAGTTGCATGGAAGGTGCTTACGAATATGCGTTTCTATGTATCTCTGACTTAAGCCCCACTCTTCCCAGTGTTGCGGAAGAACTCCTAAATATTCGTTTAGTGGCTTAGCGTCTTGATCAAAATTGATAAAGACAAAACCTTCCCAAATATCAACAGGCATTTCAGGTAGTTGGTGTGAATCAGCCGTGACATGGGGAAAGTCCCATGCTTGTGGGAGATCAACAAGTTGTCCTTCAAGAGACCACGTCCACCCGTGAAAAGGGCACCTGAGTTCTTTACTAAAACCACATGTCCCTGGCTGTTTTAGCTGTGTTCCTCGATGCATGCAGGAATTGAAATACGCTTTGATTTCCCCATTTTCGGTCCGAACAATCAGGGAAGATAGGTCTCCGATGTCGTAAACGAAATAATCTCCTGGTTGGGGAATGTGATCCACATGGCATGCCCATTGCCAGACTTTGGACCACAGTTTCTCATACTCAGCTTGAGCGACGTCGGGTGAGGTGTAGTTTTCAAATGAGATATCTTCATCTCCTAGAAATTCATATGATTCTTCTAGCAGTGGGGATGGAGGTGGCGTGGGGTCCCGGAGAAGTTCGTCGCGTAAAGAGGGTCCTTGTTCTCTTGCCTCTCCTGGCTTTAGTTTCTTATCTTCCGTTCCCATGGAGATTAATTCTAAAAGGTTTTGCCATCATCGACCATTTAGTGTGTGAATCTTTCTTAAAAAACCTACGGGATGTCTGCTTGACCCGGCCAATCTGAAAGTAGTTGGCCAGTAATGCGTTCGTAGCCTTCCTGATATCTCTTTGAGCTAGCTGAAATCACATCAGGTGGCAGTTTGGGGGGAGGAGGAGCTTTATCCCAATTCAGTCCATCAAGGTAGTCACGGACCGGCTGCTTATCGAATGATGGCGGAGTGGTGCCAGGCTGCCAGTCTGCTTCAGGCCAGAACCGCGATGAATCTGGTGTGAGCATTTCATCGGCTATGACCAGTTCGCCGTCTACGAAACCCATTTCAAATTTCGTGTCGGCGATAATGATGCCTCGTTCGAGGGCATGTGATGCCCCAGCCTTGTATAGCTCTATAGATTTTTGGCGGACTTCCTCCGCGAGTTCAGTGCCGATAATTTCTTCAGCCTGCTCATATGAAATATTTTCATCATGTAATCCATCTTCGGCCTTTGTCGACGGAGTAAAGACAGGTTCAGGTAATTGATCTGACTCTTGGAGTCCTTCTGGTAGTTCCATGCCGTTCATGGTTCCATCTGCAAGGTATTGTTTCCATGCGGAGCCGGTGATGTAGCCACGAACAATGCATTCAATAGGAAGCATTTGAGCTTTGCGGACAAGCATGGAGCGTCCCTCTATTTCAGGGATCTGAGCTGGTTCAGGGAAATCCCTGATATCTGTTGAGATCAGGTGGGAGGGCATTGTTTGAGATAGGTGTTGAAACCAGAAGGAAGACATAGCCATGAGCACTCTTCCTTTATTCGGAACGGTTTGTTCCATAACGACGTCGAAAGCTGATATCCGGTCGCTGGTAACCATAAGATAATTGCCGTTACCAGCGTCATATATATCTCGGACTTTTCCAGAATATACATGAGGGAGATCCAGTTCGTAAGCTGGGGGACGTGTCATAGAGGCCTCGCTAAATAATTGTTTGGGGGTTATATGATTTAGATTCAGGGTGTCGTTCAATGACTTGTTGGATGACTTGGTTTACTGCTTCTATCTGTTGATCTGTTCTGCCTATATCAGACGTTGCTATTGCACTTTTCAATTCGTCAAAGCTCAAGGGTATTTCTGGATCATCAGCTATTCGTTGCAGGAGCGTATTCTCTCCTTCATTGTTGTTTCGTAGGTCAAGTGCGGCAGAGACAGCGTGGGCTTTAATAGCTTCGTGTGCTTCTTCTCGGCCCATGCCTGCCTGAGTAGCAGCCGTGAGAATCCGAGTCGTGCTCAAGAAGGGTAAATAGTGGTTGAGTTCTCGCTCGATAACTTTTGGATATGCACCAAAGTCTTCTAGAACAGACAGGAATGTTTGGAGAAGCCCATCTATGGCAAGGAATGCATCGGGAAGAGCTACTCTTCTAACTACTGAACAACTAACGTCGCCTTCGTTCCATTGATCTCCCACGAGCGATGTAACCATCGTCAAATATCCTTGGAGCACATGAGATAACCCAGAGATGCGTTCACAGGAACGCATATTCATTTTGTGCGGCATTGCTGAAGAACCGACTTGACCTTCTTGGAAGCCTTCCGTGACTAGGTCATGGCCTGCCATTAGGCGAAGAGTCTTTGCGAGGTTTGCTGGNGCACTNGAAANTTGCACTAANCCGCTTACCACGTTGAAGTCAAGCGAACGTGGGTAGACCTGACCGACGCTATCAAATGTGTGGGTAAATCCGAGATGATCGCGGACTTTTTCCTCAAGCAATTCCACTTGTTCTGACCCTCCGAGGAGGTCAACGAGATCCTGTTGTGTTCCTACCGGCCCTTTAATTCCTCGCAGTGGGTAGTTCGCTACTATTTGTTCAATGTTTGTGAAGGCATGAAGCATTTCTTCTGCTGCCGAAGCGAACCTCTTCCCTAGCGTCGTTACTTGGGCGGCAACATTATGGGTTCTTCCAGTCACAGCTGTTTCAGAGTAGGTTGTAGCGTTTTCAGAAAGCAGGCGAAGAGCAGCCGCTGCTTGACAACAAATAAGTTCTAATGCTTGACGAATCTGAAGCTGTTCTANGTTCTCTGTAAGGTCACGTGAAGTCATCCCTTTATGAATGTGCTCATGACCAGCAAGTGAACAGAATTCTTCGATCCTGGCTTTCACATCATGTTTAACAATTCGTTCTCGGTCATGTATTGAATCAAGGTCAACATGATCAAGAACTTTTTTGTAATCTTCTATTACTCCGTCAGGTACCTGTTGTCCAAGGTCTTTTTGAGCTTGAAGGACAGCTAGCCACAGTTTTCGTTCGAGAATAATTTTGTTTTCAGCATTCCAAATTTTCACCATTTCTTCACTGGAGTAGCGCGATGCTAAAATATTGGAAATTGTCACTTATTTGCCATCTCTTTTTTGTAGTCAGCTAATTTTTGCGCAAGTGATTCGTCGGTTATNCCGAGCATTTGAACCACCAAGAGGGCTGCGTTCTGAGAGCCATCGATCGCTACAGTCGCAACAGGTACTCCTTTGGGCATTTGCACTGTTGCGTATAGAGCATCCTGGCCATTAAGTGCCCCTCCGGACATTGGAACTCCAACGACAGGAAGTGTTGTGTGGGCTGCGACTACTCCTGCAAGGTGAGCAGCCATTCCTGCTCCGCAGATGAACGCCACATACCCGTTCTCTCGAGCTGTTGAAACAAGTTCAACGACCTGTTCTGGATTTCGGTGAGCTGATAGAACCCGCCAGTCGGATTCGATTCCGAATTCCTCAAGAGTTTCTTTTGCTTTTTGCATTTTGGATTCGTCTGATGCCGAACCCATCAGGATTCCAACTTTCATATCATGTTCCTTTTCGTAGGTTGTGTTGATGATCTGGGCCCTGTCCCCATAATACGCGTCATTTGATGGCCTCTGCGATGTCTTGTCTTTTATGTAGCCCTTCCCAATGAATTTTCCCTGCACCCGTGTATGCGTTTTGGCGGGCTTCCTCAATTGTGTTGCCTCGACCAGTCACCGCAAGCACTCTTCCTCCGGCAGTTACTGGTTGTTGTTCTTCATCGAGTTTGATTCCGGCTGCGTATACTTTTTCTACCCCGCCGGTATTAGTTGCTTCCTCTATGCCTCTAATACGATCACCAACTCGGGGAGATGACGGGTATCCCTGAGAAGCACAAACCACCGTGACCATTGCATCAGAAGTGAATTCCGGCGTCGTTCTAATATCTCCTCTAGAAGCTTCGAGGAGAAGGTCGGTTAAGCTGCTTTCGAAGCGGGGTAGAACTACTTGGGCTTCTGGGTCGCCGAATCGAACGTTGTATTCGAGGAGCTTTGGACCGTCTTCTGTGATCATGAGACCTGCGTAAAGCACTCCTCGGTAATCAATTCCTCTTCGGCGAAGTTCGGTAATCGTGGGCTGAATGAAATTGTTGAGAACATCGTCCACAAGAGACGGGGTAGCTATTGGGACTGGGGAGTATGCTCCCATCCCTCCTGTGTTTGGTCCGAAGTTATTGTTGTGAAGTCGTTTAAAGTCTTGGGCGGGGCTGAGGGCAACGGCTTTTTTTCCGTCACTGATGGCAAGGATTGAAATCTCGGGGCCGACAAGTCCTTCTTCGATAACTATTTTTTCTCCTGCTCCTCCAAATGCGGAACCCGAGAGGTATTCGTTCACTGCAATTTTGGCGTCGTCTAATGAATTGGTTACTAGCACTCCTTTTCCTGCTGCGAGTCCGTCAGTTTTTATGACATACGGGGCTGCCATTGTCTCAAGGTATGAGTGCGCCTGGTTAACGTCTGTGAAGGTTCCNTGGTCAGCAGTTGGGACACCTGCTTCCATAACGAGATCTTTCATCCAGGCTTTTGAACCTTCCAGTTGAGCTCCATCAGCGCCGGGGCCAAAAACAAGTTTTCCTTGTTCTCGTAACTGATCGGCTAATCCCTCGACAAGTGGTGCTTCGGGGCCGATGACATAAAGGTCGGCGTCAATTTCCAGTGGAGAAGTTGGAATCGAATTTGGAATGGCGGGATTTCCAGGTGTAATAACGACGTCTGCGTCTCGGCTGATGACATCTGCGAGAGCGTGTTCGCGTCCTCCTGACCCGACGACTACGACCNTAGTCATTGTGTCCTCTTTTTGTTGGGTTGGAGTGTGGTGTATTCGCCGGCTTGCGCTCGTCGTGTAGCTTCACTACTGCCAATCAACGTATTGTTTCCTACCTGGGCCGACACCNATTAACGANATAGGTACGCCAATGTATTCTTCGAGAGCACGGACATAGTCTTGTGCTTTTTGGGGAAGGTCGCCGGCTTGGGTGACTCCAGTAATATCTTCTTGCCAGCCGGGGAGTTCTTCATAGATTGGTTTTGCCTTATGAAAGTCTGTTTGGTGGTAGGGCATTTTTTCGATTCTTTGCCCATCGATATCGTATGCGACGCATATTTTGACAGTTTCTAAAGTATCCATGACATCAAGTTTGGTTAGGGCAATATCAGTAAGTGAATTGAGGCGAGCTGCGTGACGAAGCATGACGGAGTCAAACCATCCGGTACGTCTTCGCCTCCCAGTATTCGTTCCGTATTCGTGTCCTACATCAACGAAATGATCTGCGACTTCGTCGAAGAGCTCCGCTGGGAACGGTCCTGCGCCAACTCTGGTGGTGTATGCTTTCGCGATCCCGACTATTCGATTGAGATGCCTTGGGCCTACGCCAGTTCCAGTGCAAGCCCCGCCAGCTGTCGGGTTTGATGATGTGACGAATGGGTAAGTTCCGTGATCTAGATCTAGGAAAGTGGCTTGGGCGCCTTCGAAGAGGACATGCTGGTCTGCTTCGAGTGCTTCATGGATGAAGTCTGTGGTATCTGCAATGAGTGGGGCGATGCGCGGCAGGTATGTGTCTAGGTATGTAGAGGCAAGATCTTCGGAGTTTGGTGTTAGCCGGTTATAGACTTTCGCGAGTAGGGGGCCTTTTTCGTGTAGGGCTACGTTTAGTTTTTCTCGGAAGATTTTTGGATCTAGGAGATCTTGGACACGGATACCTACTCTGAAGGCTTTATCGGCGTATGCCGGGCCTATACCTCGTTTTGTAGTTCCGAGTTTGTTGGCTCCGAGGTGACGTTCAAAGACAACATCGAGTTCCTGATGATATGGAAGGATCAAGTGTGCGTTGCCACTGAGTTTAAGGTGATCACAGTTCACACCCTTCGCCTCCAGCATGTCGATTTCTTTTATGAGGACGTCGAGGTCGACAACTACCCCATTGCCGATTACGGGTGTGATGTGGTCGTAGAGGACACCGCTTGGAATCAACTGCAGGGCGGTTGTTTCGCCGTCTACTACAAGTGTATGGCCAGCATTATGTCCGCCTTGGTAGCGGACAACCACCTGCATATCCTGGGCGAAAAGGTCAGTGAATTTTCCTTTTCCTTCGTCGCCCCATTGGGTACCTACGACAACGGTCGATGGCACAGGCGAGTCTCCTTTGTTCGACGTCGCTTACCTACCCACTGTAGACATATTTTCCTAAAATATGCCTATACGCAGCAAAGATTCTATTCGGATAATTGTTTAACCCCCGAACGATCCGCCTTCTCCTTCAGTGTCAATTACATCTGATAATGGTGTGAACGTAAGGCTGCCATCGATAACTTGAACTTCTTGGATTTGCGCTGCTTCGGTGACGTATGCGTCGTTGGTACCGTCGAGAATGATCCTACCTCCGAGGAGATTATCGTTGAGAGTTGTGAGATTCCATGTCGCTTTCATGACATTTACTCTGTTGACCCCGCCGGGTAGCTCGTGAGCTGCCCTGAGAATGTCGACGACTACCTGGGCGAAGAAAATACCGCCAGAGTATTGACCATCTTCACAAGTGACGTCGCTGTAATCCTCTAGCACCATTCTGGTTAGAACCATCGAAGGGTCGTTTTCATAACGTGGATCGCCACATATTTTGCTGTAGTTAGCGATCAGCACTCCAGAGCCTTCTTTTTGAAGGGTCTCAGCAAAATCTTGTACTGGAGCGAAATACGCCGGAAGATTGTTGCAAGTGTACGACATGAAAAACATTGGACGCCAAGATGGGACGCTTGCGAGTGTTCCGACTGTTTGCGGGCAGAACGCTGCAGTTGTACCAGCTACAAAAACATCAGCTCCTGAAGCGATAAGAGTCGTCATCTCATTAGTCACATCAGGGGCGGCGGGGTCATGAAGTTCTTCAGCTATAAGATCTATATCTCCTCTGTCTTCACAGCCCTGAAGGGTTTGTTGATAGGTCTTCCCAAAGTCATTGTTCATAAACAGTGCCGCAACCGTTGCTCCTTGTCCAAGTTCAGCGACGATGTGCTGACACCAGATTTCAGTTTCTGTGACATAGTTCAAGATATTCCCTACAGTCCATGGGAAGTTGGCTGGATCACCCCATTGAGGAAAACCAGAGAGGTTAAGTAATTGTGGGACACATGCTTCGTCGGTAATTGGTCGAATTGCGAAGTTGTTTGGAGTTCCAATCACTCCGGCGAAACCGAGAATATTTTCTGTTTCTAGCATCTCTTCGATATTCGCTACAGTTCGTCCTGCTTCGTAACCGTCATCTTTTGCTACAAGTACGAGTTCATAATCGCCAATCGGAAGCTGGTCGTTTACAAAATCAAAGTAGATTTGCATTCCATTGGCGATAGTTCCAAATGACGCAAGTTGACCAGACTGTGGCAATGAGATTCCGATACGAATCTGGCCGTCATCGGTGACACCTTCGTATGGGTTCCAGTCATCAGGACATTCATCGAGATCGAGCACCGTTCCGATCGCTATCTCAACCTGCCCGGTTGTTGGAGCTGCTGTCTCTTCATTTGTCGCACTGCTGGATTGTGATGCTCCACTAGCTGCAGAACTGGAATCCGATGATGAACCTGAAGATGATGAGGCTGAGCTTGAGGACGATGATTCAGAATCATTAACCGATCGCACTCCTGCACCATCATCACTGCCGCATCCTCCTGCCATAAGGCTGAACGCACCAATAATGCATAGCATTTGAAGAATTAGTTTTTTCATTGGGCCCTCCCAAGGCTTTTAAGGGAAGATAGTTATTTTTTCACTATAACGCAATGTTCTTCTGTGCTTTTCTGACTTCAGCTAGGTCTTGTTGAGATTCTTAATGGAGAAATCCCGTTTGTTTTTTAAATTTAATTTTAGCCTTCTCCAGCCCATGACTATTCCTCCGGGAAGGAAAAGCGTTAAGACGATCAATAAGATTCCGAGGATAAGTGAACCTGTAGGGCCCTGCAGCCATCGTTCCGGAACAAAGGAAATGGATTGCGTTGAAGATGCCCAATCAGGAACAAGCGCATAAATGAGACCTCCTATAACAGCGCCGGGGAGGGTTCCAACCCCCCCTACCACAAGTCCGACAATTAAATAGATGGCAACCAATGAGCTGAAATCATCTGGAGATGCTATCCCTATTTCTGCTACATAGATTGCTCCTCCGACTCCGCCAAGCGCTGATGCGACTCCAAATGAAAGTGTTTTAGTAATCGCTAGATTGACGCCGGAGACGGCTGCGCTTGTTTCGTTATCGCGGATGGCTCTCATAGCTCGTCCTGGGCGGCTATGAATTAAGTTATGTACCAGCCAGAAGCACAGTGCTGCGAGAATGCTGAAGAGAATGAATTTCCATAGTCGCGACTCTTCTCTGGTTGAGAGTGGCCCGTCACCGAAGAAATCTCCGAGAAGAGGTAGTTTCTGAAGAGCTTGAGCGACTTCGTCGAACGGTAGCCATGACGGAGCGAGAAATTTGTAGTTGCTTGTTANTTTTCCGCCTGCNCCGCCGGTATAGCCGTAGAGTTTGTCAAGTTTGACGATTGACGGGAAAACAGCTGCTAGGCCAAATGTGAGTAAGGCAAGGTAAAGGCCNCGAATNCGTAGGGCGGGGAGTCCAAGGATCATTCCTATAAGAAANCATGAGGGAATTACGATTAGGAGCGTGAGGAGAAATGGCCAGGAGTGGTCGGCGATAAGCCATGCGGAAACATAGGCGCCTGTCCCGAAGAAAAAGCTTTGCCCGAGGGCGATTTGGCCTGTGTACCCGATAACGACTTGGAGGCCGAGGATAGCAATGGTGTAGGCGATCGCCTTGTTAAGTCGGATAAGTGAGAGGTTGTAATTGTTGGATCCGATGGAAATTGTTCCTACATCGACATAGGCAAAGGCGATAAGAAGAAGAAAGATAGTGAAGCAAACCCATTTTGCTAGCTGGTAATTGCGTTCAGATGTTGGCGTGGTGGTCTGCTGGAGTCTGTCTAACATAGCGTGTCCTATACTCGTTCCACTGCTTTTGTTCCCAGCACCCCAGATGGGCGTAGTGTGAGAACGATAAGTAGTACTACAACTGCGGCTGAAAGACTCATCTCATTGGGTATGAAAGGGATGTACTGGACGACGACGCTTTGGACGAATCCAATAGTTAAGCCGCCTATCAATGCTCCCCATAGGCTGTCTAGGCCTCCGAGTGCTGCAGCGGTTACTGAGAATATAAGTGCCCGTANCATCATCGAAGGTTCTATTTGGAGGACGGGATTGGCTGCATAGATGGAAGCTCCTAAGGTTCCGGCAGCGGCTGCTAACGCCCAACCAAATTGGAGTGTTGGACCAACTTTTATTCCGCTGAGCCTGCTTGATTCGAGGTTGGAAGATACTGCCCGAAATGCCAATCCGGTCTTTGTTCTTGTTAGAAGTGTTTGGAATATGACCAAAACGAGGACGCAGCTGCCAAAGGCAAAAATAGAATACCAGGAAAGTCGAACATTGTTATAGGTGAATGCATTTCCAGAGGGGAAAAGCTCGGGGAATGATTGCGGGTCAAATCGCCAAACTATGGCAGCTANAGCATTGATAACTAGAAANAGGCCNAGTGTGATAATGACGAGAGGTAAATGATCGGCAGGGTCAAATTTTCTGATGAATACGCGTTCCAATCCTGCGGCGAGAGCTGCAGAGAANAGCATCCCTAAGATNACGGCTCCCCACATGGGTATTCCCCAATACCANAGTTGTAGAACAGCGAAGGCTCCCAAAATTGCTTGTTCTCCCTGAGCAAAGTTGATAAGCGTCGTCGCCTTAAATATCAAAACCATCGCAACAGCAATTAGGGCATAGGTAGAGCCGTTGGTTATTGCGTCAAATACTCTTTGGAGGAAGAGGTCCATATCAAGCCCCCAAATATGCCCGACGGATNGCGTCATCGTNGGCNAGTTCAGAAGCCTTGCCTTCTATTGTGATTTCTCCTGATTCTAGGACGTATGCGCGGCTGGCTATATCTAACGCCAATTGGGCGTTCTGTTCGACTATGAGCATCGTGGTTCCATGCTCTTTGTTTATTGTGATAAATCGGGTGAACAAGTCTTCGACGATCTGCGGGGCAAGCCCTAAAGACGGCTCATCCATGAGGAGCAGTTGAGGGCGAGACATAAGTGCTCGAGAAACTGCGAGCATTTGCTGTTCACCGCCTGATAATGAACCCGCTGTTTGGGTTCTGCGTTCGTAGAGAACGGGGTAGTTTTGATAGCAAGCTTCCATATCAATATTGATGTCTTTATCGGCTCGGATAAACGCTCCAACCTTCAAGTTTTCTTCCACGGTTAATTCTGGGAACGTTCCTCTTCCTTGGGGAACATGAGCTACTCCCCGNCGGACAATCTCTGAAGGATCTGATTTCTTGATTGATTCACCATCGATCTCTATTCGTCCGTCTGTTTCTACCATNCCGGANATAGCGCGAAGGGTTGTTGTCTTTCCGGCTCCGTTTGCACCTAAAACCACAACAATTTCTTTATCGAAGACGTTGAGATCGATACCATGGAGTACTTGAACAGGCCCGTATCTTGCCTTCAAGCTTTCTACGAGAAGTAAGGGTGCCATTATTTGGGTGCTCCAAGATAAGCAGAGACAACTAACGAATTATTCTGAATTTCTGAAGGTGTACCTTCGGCTATCTTTTCTCCAAAGTCGAGGACAACGACTTTTTCAGACATGCTCATAACCATGCCCATGTGATGTTCTACCAGCAGGATTGTTAGCTCAAAGTGTTTGCGAATTGAGATGATAACTTCTGANAGTTCAGTTACTTCTGAGTGGGTTAACCCTGTAGCTGGTTCGTCTAGAAGAAGTAGTTTAGGGTTACTTACTAAAGCGCGTGCTAGCTCTATCCGTTTCATAGTTCCGAATGGCAAGCCATCGCAAGGCTTTTCTGCATGCTCGAGGAGATTGAGCATTTCCAAGGTTTCATAGGCTTTATGTCGGAGTTCTCGTTCTTCTTTTTGCAGCCCTATGCGTGTCATCGCTGAAAAGAAGTTCTGCTTACCTTTGATATGCGCTCCTGCCATGACATTTTCTGCAACAGTCATNCTTGGCCATAAGGCAAGATTTTGGAATGTTCGGGCGATCCCTGTTTGTGAGATTTCGTGCGGTGAAAGACCAAGAAGGTCGACCCCATTGAATTNTATGTGCCCTTGTGACGGGTCGTAGATTCTNCTGATGACATTAAATAGCGTCGTCTTTCCAGCCCCATTTGGCCCTATGAGGCCACATATTTGCGTCGAATCGACAGTGAACGTGAGGTTATCGAGCGCAGTGATGCCACCAAATTGGATTGAGATTCCTTCGATTTCTAACAATCCCTCTGCCATGGCTAGCNATAGTATCGCTAAATATGACTTGCNGCGATAAGGGAGAAAAGTTAGTGATTAGGTATTTTCTAGGTTTTCTCGTGGGTTTTCTGGATTTGTTTGAGCGTACTGTTGTAATGAAGAGATCTGCTGGTCATTTAACTGTTTTGGTATTGCAATTTCCACCGTTACAAAGAGNTCGCCCGTTGAAGTACCGGCAGTTATCCCTTTTCCTTTAACCCTGAACGTTTTCCCTGACTCTGTTCCGGGTGGGAGCCTTAACGTCACGGATTCACCACCATAGGTGGGAACTTGGATGTCAGCGCCGAGAGTNGCTTCTGGAAACGTGACGGGCAGGCTTAAATTGAGAGTTCTACCTTCTCGGGTGAAGAGCTCATGCGGAGATACTCTGATGATGACAATTAAGTCCCCAGATGGGCCTCCGTTACTGCCTTTGCCGCCTTTGCCTTTTACCCTTATGCGCTTACCATCGTCAACACCGGCTGGGATCCGTATCTTTACTGACTGCGAAGTTCCATCTTGTCCNGCNGTCGTAACCGATGTTGTCACTCCTTGAATAGCTTCATCAAAACTAAGGCGGAGTTGGGCCTGTTGGTGCGCTCCCGGACGGGGCATGTTGTGCCCAGCGGATCCGAAGGGATTACTAGATCCTCCGAACATCCCATTGAGTAGGTCTCCTATATTACCGAAGTCCGCTCCTTGGCCGGAGAATCCTCCCATTGCTGATGGGCCCATTCGGCGAACATCATCATACTGGTTTCTGGTTTCGGGATTTCCGACCACATCATACGCTGTTGACACTTCTTTGAACCGGTTTTCAGCTTTCTCGTCGTTCGGGTTCCTGTCTGGATGCAGTTCACGCGCTAATTCCCTGTACTTGCTTTGAATTTCTTTATCGGATGCGTCAGCAGATACGCCGAGGGTCGCATAGTAATCCTTTTCGAGCCATTCGCGCTTTATGTCCATTTAACCCCCTTTATCATCCGCCGCAGATAACTATGAGTTCAGGCCATCTACAAAATCCACTATCCCTTGACCCGAACCATNGCTGGCCGTATTGTCCTGCCGTTCCAGGTATAACCAGATCTCATAACCTCATATACAATTGGCGTCTCTGTTTCTTCACAAGGCTCGTGGATAACGGCTTCATGGTGATCGGGGTCGAACTCTTCCCCTTCTACACCGGTGACAGCTAGACCATTTGTTTGCAGGGTTTCTAGCAGAGACATTTGGATAGGTTGGACATCTGTCGCCCCTTGGTGAATCGCCGCTTCGCAGGCATCGAGAATGGGAAGAAGTTTTTCGACTATGCCGCTAGCAGCGTGCTCGGTTAGATCACTCTGACGTTTTTGTGCTTGGCGTCGGAAGTTATCAAACTCTGCTTGAATGCGCTGAAGGTCAGAGAGGTAAGTATCTCGTTCTAATTGAAGCTGTTCAATAGTTGCAGCGTCTTCTGAAAGTTCAGGGCTTGGCGCTTCTTCGGATACAGAATCTTCTGTTTCTATCTCATCCTCGGGGATGGTTTGTTCATCTTCGCTCACGTTTCTTCTTCCTCATCGATGATTTCTGCATCTATGATGTCGTCCATATCATCAGTTTCATCGGCGCTTTCTTGCTGGGCAGCTGCTTCGTATAGTCGCTGGGCGAATCCTTGACTTGCCGTGTTGAGGCTTTCTACAGCTTCTTTGAGATCATCAAGGCTGGCTCCCTCATCTTCCAATAACCCTTTGAGAGAAGCAATTTTTTCTTCGACATCCGTTTTTTCATCGTCAGTGATTTTGTCTTCGTTATCTCTGATCATTTTCTCTGTTTGGTAGATCAAAGAATCAGCTGAGTTTCGGGCTTCAGCTTCTTCGCGCCGTTCTCGGTCTTCATTTGCGTGGGCTTCAGCATCAGCAATCATCTGATCAATCTTGTCTTTTTCCAGTGAAGATTGACCGGTTATGGTAATCGATTGCTCTTTACCAGTCGCTCGGTCCTTCGCTGAAACATGGACAATGCCGTTCGCATCTATATCGAAAGTGACTTCGATTTGCGGAACTCCTCGCGGAGCAGGCGGAAGGTCCACGAGCTGAAACTTGCCAAGAGTTTTATTGAACTGCGACATTTCACGTTCACCCTGGAGAACATGGATTTCCACTGATGGTTGATTGTCATCAGCTGTGGTGAATACCTCTGTTCTTCTTGTAGGTATCGTCGTGTTGCGTTCAATTAATTTCGTCATCACTCCACCTTTAGTTTCGATACCTAAAGAGAGTGGGGTGACATCTAGAAGAAGAATGTCCTTTACTTCTCCTCGGAGTACACCCGCTTGGACGGCGGCACCAACTGCTACTACTTCATCAGGGTTCACACTCTTATTTGGTTCTTTGCCCGTCATGCTTTGTACCAGTTCAGACACTGCCGGCATTCGGGTTGAACCTCCAACCATAATCACATGATCAATATCACTTTTTGCGAGATTCGCATCTTTGATCGCTTGTTCAAAGGGTTTACGGCACCGTTCTAACAAGTCTTCAGTGAGTTCTTGGAATTTTGATCGAGAAAATGAGTAGTCCATATGTAATGGCCCGGCATCAGTAGCTGTGATGAAGGGAAGATTAATCTGGGTGCTCTGGCTAGCTGAGAGTTCNATTTTTGCTTTTTCTGCAGCTTCTTTCAGGCGTTGCGCTGCCATATTGTCCTTGGATAGATCAACGCCATGATCGTTATTGAAGGAATCAATTAGCCATTGGATAACTCGCTCATCCCAATCGTCACCACCAAGCACAGTGTCTCCGCTTGTAGATTTTACTTCGAATACACCATCNCCGATCTCTAATACGGAGACATCGAACGTACCTCCACCGAGGTCGAAAACGAGAATAGTTTGATCCTCGTCGCCTTTATCGAGGCCATACGCTAAAGCGGCAGCTGTCGGTTCATTGATGATCCGGAGGACTTCAAGGCCAGCGACTCTTCCGGCTTCTTGGGTAGCAGTTCGTTGAGCGTCATCGAAGTACGCAGGCACAGTTATAACCGCTTCAGTAACCGTGTCACCCAAATAGGATTCAGCGTCGCGTTTGAGCTTCATAAGAGTTCGCGCAGAAATCTCCTGAGAGTTATATGACTTATCGTCAATGTTGATATTCCATCCGCTTCCCATATCTCTCTTAACAGATCGGATTGTTCGTTCCGGGTTAGTGATCGCTTGGCGTTTAGCGACCTCACCTATGAGAACTTCACCATCTTTCGCAAAAGCTACTACAGAAGGGGTCGTGCGGCTGCCCTCCGTGTTCGCAATAACTGTCGGTTCTCCTCCTTCAAGTACTGCGACAACTGAGTTTGTTGTTCCTAGATCTATTCCGACGGCCTTCGCCATGTTTATCTCCTATTCGGCACTGAGTGCACTAGTTTTTTTTCTGCAGATCGAGCTGCATCTATATCAACCAATACACGTCTAGATTTATTCCCAAAAAAGCGAAAAGTTGTGCATGTTTGACTCAACTTTTGGTTTGAGGCCGCTCACACGGTTATTTCGAAAGGATTCTTCAAAAAAATACTGTGATTTCTGGCATACTCAGCAAATTTCACGCTTTGAAAACAAGTTCTTAGGGCGGCTACAGGCTACCTTTAAGTAAGTAATGGAAGAGGGAAGTAAAAACAGGTTTCGTCCACAAGATTGGGTCATTGGCCTCGGAATAGCTGTTGCTGTATTCACAGCTCTATCTGGTGTAGCCGCTGCAGTCTTTGACCAGCATGGAAATCACTCAGTACATCGTGAAGTATTTGGGAATATCCCGACAGCTGCGAAGGTCGCGTTCTATACCATAATCCCAGCGCTAATCATCTACGGGGCGTGGAATTTTTCGCTTCGGGTAAGAAACTGGACGCGCGGCCAGCCTGACAATCGTTCAACGACAAAAAAGAACGTTCATCGACGAGCTAGAGATCTTCGCGCTGGCTTATATATGAAAACTTTGATGCGGGATCCTGCGGCCGGCTTAATGCACTCCCTAATGTATTTCCCGTTCATTATTCTTCTAGGTGTTACAACAACTTTAGAGATCGACCACCAATTGCCCAACGATCTCAAATTTCTCCATGGAGGGGTATACAAAGGGTATTCCCTAATAGGCGATGTTGCGGGCGTGTTATTTCTTATCGGCGTGACATGGGCGCTTCTCCGCCGGTATGGGCCACGTCAATTCCGTCCCTACCGAATACGAATTAAATCACGTGGCGACCACGCTATAGGACTTGGACTGTTATTTGGGCTGGGTGTCACAGGCTTCATCGCTGAAGGATTCCGGATTGCTCTTGAGAACGAACCTTCGTATGAAAAGTGGTCCATTATCGGATATCCGCTCGCCAAACTTTTCTCCGGAGCCGGGAATTTAAGTGGATGGCATCAAGCGTGGTGGTACGCGCATGTCATCTTCTTTATTGGTTTCCTTGTTTTCCTCCCGATTACGATGCTCCGACACATCTTCACCTCCCCATTGAATATGTACCTTAAAGACCGTGACCGTCCTAAGGGGGCGATGAAACCACTACCGAATTTAATGGAGACAGAGCTAGAAACATTCGGCGCTTCAACGATTGAGGATTTCACCTGGAAACAATTGTTGGATACTGATTCGTGCACAATGTGCGGAAGGTGCACCGCTGTTTGCCCAGCGCACGCCACTGGTAAGCCCCTAGATCCAAGAGAAATTGTGCTAAAGACCGGTGAGGTCATGGCAGCAACGGGCGATCCAGTGACAACCCCTCCGATAGGAGTCGACGCGGAAATCACTGTTCCGGCCAATTGGATGTTTGACCGTGTCACCAACGATGAATTATGGGCGTGTACAAGTTGTAAAGCTTGCGATGAGAACTGTCCGGTCAATATTGAGATCCTCGACAAAATTCTTGACATGCGAAGGTATAAGTCTCTGATGGAGTCTGATTTCCCTACTGAACTTGGAAATGCCTACAGGGCAATGGAAAATTCTGGGAATCCGTGGGCTATATCCCAATCAGAACGTGCCGACTGGACCAAAGATATTGAAGGAATAGAAATCATCGCAGGTGGCGACCCGTTCGAATCGGAATGGCTGTATTGGGTCGGTTGTGCTGGAAGTTTTGATGACAAGAACAAAAAAGTAAGTCAAGCAATGGCGAAACTCTTAAGTCGTGCCGGCATTGACGTAAGCATCTTAGGCCCAGCAGAAAACTGCACTGGCGATCCTGCTCGCCGTTCCGGCAATGAATACATCTTCCAAATGCTCGCTATGCAAAATATTGAAACCTTAAATGGGATGGGAGTGAAGAAAATCATCACCCAATGCCCGCATTGCTTCAATACCTTGCAAAATGAATACCCTCAGCTCGGTGGACACTACGAGGTGATCCATCACACTCAACTACTGGAACAGCTTATTGAATCCGGCGATTTAGACATGTCGAAAGCAACCTTGGCTGAACGTATTGTCTACCATGACAGCTGCTATCTCGGCCGGCATAATGATATCTATATGGCTCCTCGAAAAGTTATCGGGAGCCTGTCCGGTGTTGAAATCGTCGAAGCTCCACGGAACGGAACAAAAGGTATGTGTTGTGGAGCTGGTGGTGCCCGAATGTGGATGGAAGAGGATATAGGGCCGAAGGTGAATGATGTTCGAGCCCAAGAACTGGTTGAAACTGGGGCAAGTCGCATAGCGACTGCATGCCCGTTCTGTTACATCATGATGGACGACGGGGTAAAGGCAGCTGGTAAAGAAGAGGACGAGGTAAAGGTAGCTGATTTGGCCATCCATCTTGTGGAAGCTTTGGAAGCTGGGGAAGAAGATGCAGAAGCATCACGAAAGGTTCTTCTTGAGAACCCAAATGTTGCTACGCCCGATTCTATTCCTGCTGATGATTTGATGAAGCCGGTACCTGCTGGAGATCCAGTCCCAGTTGGTGCTGTCCAAAGAGTTGTTGCTGAAAAAGGAAGTTCGGGAGCGGTTCGTGCCCAAGCAGTTATTTCAGATAGCCCAGTTATTTCAGATAGCCCAGT
>PAEG01000083.1:0-182 GCA_002703045.1 Acidimicrobiaceae bacterium | reverse complement strand
CTTCTGAAGGTNATCAACTTGAGGANGCCACCGTCAGCGANNNACTTGAAGATACAGGTAAGCCCGANAATCTTTCACTTATTAGGGGCCTCGACCCGTATAGCGCTCAACGTCTGAATGAAAGAGGGATCACGAGATTCGTCCAAGTTGCTCGACTTACTGATGCAGAAGTCGCTGCTATT
>PAEG01000082.1 GCA_002703045.1 Acidimicrobiaceae bacterium | reverse complement strand
AATGGCATTGGTAGGGCGACTGCTCTGCTATTTGCAAAAGAGGGAGCGTCAATAGTTGTTGCTGATATTCAAGAAGATAAAGCAGAAGAAACCTCACAAATGATTATTGACTCAGGTGGTCAATCAATTCCCATCCGTGTTGATGTGACGAGCGGAGCAGACAATGAAAAGATGGCAAATTTAGCTGTCGATAGATTTGGGGGCTTAGATTGTTTAGTCACAGCCGCTGGAATAAGCCATGCTAATTATGTTTCCGGTGATATCGAACCAGATATTAAAAACGTTGTTACTAACCGAGCCGACTATTTGGAGCGGCCCGGGTGGGAATTTGTTGAAGGCGACCCCGATCACTTCGATAAAGTTCTTGCCGTGAACCTTAAGGGTACGTTACTCGGCATGCAGGCTTGCGTCGCACGAATGCTTGAATCGGAAACAAAAGGTTCAATTGTCACAATTGCGAGTATCGCTGCGAAACATCCTGATGCTGGACCATTGGCCTATACAACTTCAAAGGCTGGAGTTTGGATGATGACAAAGAAAGCAGCACGAATGCTGGGTCCAGTAGGGATTCGTGTCAATTCGATAGGGCCAGGGTTTATTAACACCCATATGACAGCAATTATTGATTTTATGGATGAGGTCGAAACCGCTGCGTTTAACGCGATGATCCCTTTAGGGCGTAGGGGCGAACCCGCTGAAATTGCTAGTGCAGCGTTATTTCTATGTAGTGATGAANCTAGTTACTTCACAGGTGAGATTTTGCACCCAGATGGGGGCTTCTTTACAGAGTAGGTCTTAAAGGCCAAGGCCTCTTCCTACAATCTCTTTCATAATTTCTGTNGTTCCACCATAAATACTTTGGACTCTTCCGTCGCGCCACAAACGTGAAATTGGATATTCATCCATGTATCCGTACCCTCCAAAGAATTGAAGGCATTGATCGATGGCTCGCTTCTGGAGCTCAGTNGCCCACCATTTAGCCATAGCAGCTTCATCNGCCGTGAGGTTTTTAAGGTTATGAGCAAGCACGCATTTGTCAATGAACGCCCATGTAAGTTCTAGTTCAGTAGCGATCTCAGCCATCTTGAAACGTGTATTTTGGAAACTTCCAATTGGTTGTCCAAACGCCTGTCGTTCNTTCACATACTCCAAAGTCAGATCNAAGGCATATTGTGTTCCCGCAACTGCCGAGATGGCAATATTCAGTCTTTCCTGAGGAAGGTTGAACATCATATANTAGAACCCCTTATTCTCTTCTCCTAAAAGGTTTTCAGCTGGAACACGAACATCTGTAAAGAAAAGCTCTGCAGTGTCCTGGCTATGTCTTCCAACTTTGTCAAGGTTGCGTCCTCGTTCAAAGCCTTCCATGCCTCTTTCAACAACTAGTAGCGAGACTCCTCTATGCCCGGCTTCAGGATTTGTTTTTGCCGCCACAATCACCAGATCGCTGATAATGCCATTCGAAATGAAAGTTTTTGCACCATTTAGTACAAAAGANTCNCCATCCTTAGTNGCNGTAGTTGAGATCGCTGCTAAATCGGAACCTGTTCCCGGCTCAGACATAGCTATTGCAGTGATGTATTGACCACTGACCAACCCCGGTAGCCACCTTTCCCGTTGTTCATCAGAGCAGAACTCTAAAAAATANGGGATACATATATCGTTATGTAACCCCAGCCCAGAAGCTGCTGCAGCAACCCCAGCCATATCAAATTCCTCTTGCATGATTTGATTAAAGCGGTAATCCGCGATTCCGCCTCCTCCGAATTCCTGAGGAACGTCAATGCCTAGAAAGCCGTTCGATCCGGCAATTTCAAATAGGGAACGATCTATGACACCTNTCTCTTCCCAGGTNTGNTTATTNGGAACTATTTCTTTGTCAACAAACTGTCTGAACGACTCTCGGAACAAATGGTGCTCTGATTCAAAAATAGTTCGTTCCATAGTTNTCCATTCCTACCTNNGGAGAGTATAGATTCTTCCANGGAAGTAACNATATTTGGAGTTTCTAATCCATCCGTTCGGAANCCTATCAGTCCAGTTATTGAGACATANCCTGCATCAACTAAAGCNGTNTCTGTATCCGGACTTAACTCAACGTCTCTTGGAGTAACTTTTATCCGAAGGANCCCNGGTCGAGCTTCCTCAAGAGATGTTTTNGTCGTTCCAAAAGCAGCAATCCTTCCCCAGCGAACTCCCCGTAACGAGTCCGTCCGTTCATTGGGAATGTTGATATTCCAAACGGTTTTCCGAGGAAGCTCAAGAATCTGTCGNACAGCAGCAACTGTAACTTCGCCGCTCGTTTCCCATAACATAGGTTTCCCGTTCCTTTTCTGACTAACAGCGATACCTGAGATACCAAAATTTTGCGCAATCATTGCTGCGCCTACAGTTCCGGAATGAAGAATCCCGCGACCGCAATTTGCTCCNTCATTGCTTCCCGAAATAACTAACTCCGGNGGTTCCCCAAATCTTCCAAGCATTGCAGANAAGACACAGAATGCCGGTGGTCCATCTAGCCCCCACGCTTTAATATGNTCANATTCTGGAATTTTGTATTGTTCGACTGCAAATTCCGCTCCATCATCGAGAGTCCCCACGCCGGCACCCCAACCGGANCTCTCACCNGAAGGCGCAACGACGGCAATGTCGTGNCCCTCTTGATCGAGNGCTATTGCTAGAGCATGNATCCCAGAAGAGCTGACTCCGTCATCNTTTGTAAGGACAATTCTTGCCATCAGAAATCCGCTCCTTTAAGAAATGANGCGATTTCATAGTCNGATGCTGCCGAGAANGTNCGAAGGNTACATTTCTCCAAAAGTCGCTGTCCACGCTCATTAGAATAGTCAAGATCATTATCGATTATTTGATTGTATGCCTGAACCGCAAGGCTTGCTTTCAGATCATGCCAGCAATGGTCAAGCGAGTAGTTCTCCACGCCATTGTCGACCAATTCGTTGTGGTAGTGGTTGACAAGTTCGTGCCCGTATTCTTTTCTGTCTTCGATTTTCATAGAAGCACTTAACCAATTAGAAATATCCCAAGCGCCCCAGAAGCGCGTGCAGTATTGGAAATCAATCATAATGATTGACCCATCTTGGCTGAACATATAGTTCTCGCACCGGGCATCATTGTGAATAAACGTCTGGTTCCCACAACGAACCGCCCAATCAAGGAATTCGGGATATCTGGGTATGAATGCCTCAATTGCTTCCAAAGTCTCAAAGTCAACTTTCCCAGACCAGTCAGTCTTAAACGTATCTATAAGACTTCTAGCTAAGGTCTGAGATGTTTTATACATCGGATTATTCATCGGTGGAAGCCAATCTAGTGTGTATAACTCATCTGTCTCCCAATAATGTGCGTGCAGTTTTGCAAGTAGTGAAAAGACAGATGTTGTTTCTTGTATTCCGGCTCCGGACGTTTGATCCATTACGTCTGCATTTGAGATCTCTTCAAGCAAGATTGTAAATGGAGTTCCAGCTTCATGTATGTCTGAGAAGAAGCTGCGAGGTGTCGGAACGGGGAAGCTGTCTTGGCACTCTCTGTAGAAGTTAACCTCACGGGAGTAGTACCCCATAGAGACACACAGAGAGACGTTTTCTTCTGCATGTGACTGGCATTTAGCGATTAGGGTTTTCGGACCAGCGTGACCTTCGCGATATGTCAGGACAAGTTGGCTTACCTCTCCTAGTATTCCAACCCCTTCGCCGACATCTACCCAATCAATTTTTTCTATTTCTCCAAACTCTTTGGGTAGGACTGTGTTGAGCCAGGCGGGGGAAATATCGCTGACCGTTGATGGGATCATAGGTGGATGTTTATCGTCACACGAAGAGATTAGATGCTCTTTAAGGCTTCCATTACTTCACGCCATTGTTCAGGATTTGCTTGCCCAGGCGCGTAGAAACTCAATCTGTCTATTACATCTCCATATCTTCTTTCTAGCTCTGGAGCGACTTTGTCAGGTTCTGCTACTACAGCGAATGTATTCAATATCTCGTCGTCGATGAGAGTACCCATTTTTACCCATTCGCCTTGCTTCGAAAGCTGGTTTAGTTCTTCTTGCAAGCCTCCCCATCCATGGATATCAAGAACTCCCCGATACGCAGGAGTCGACGCATAGAAAGCGATTTGCTGGCGAGTAGCGGTTTCAGCATTCTGCATTTGCTCTTCGTTCTGGCCGGTTACAACGAAGAAAGGGCCAGAGATNGAAAAGTCNTCCAANGATTTTCCAGCCTTCTTTCTTCCTTCTTCGAGATTGGGAATTGTTACCTCGCGGAGGTATTTCTCAGTTGTGAAACCATGGCAGATAATACCATCACATACTTCGCCAGCTACCTGAGTCATAAGACCGCCTACTGCAGCTAAATACACTTTTGGAGGTCCAAAGCCATCCAAGTCTGCTTTGTTAGGGGCAAAGAATGGTGTCATGAGTGTGTGGGTGTAGAAGTCGCCCCTGAAGTCAAGCTTTGTTCCATTAAGCCATGAATCCCAGATAGCGTGCATGGCTGAAATCATTTCACGCATCCTTGCAGCTGGCTTAGACCATTCCATGCTGAAACGTTTTGTGATGTGTGGCTTAATTTGGCTTCCAAGACCAAGATTGAATCTTCCGTTACTTAATGCTTGAAGATCCCAGCCGATGTTTGCGAGCACCATCGGGTTTCGGGCGAAGGCTACCGCTATCGCTGTTCCGATTTCCAATTNTTCCGTATGTTCTGCAGCTATCGCTAATGGAAGAAACGGGTCGTGACTTGTNTCAGCTGTCCAGATTCCGTCGTACCCTCGATCTTCTTGAGATTTTGCTTCTCGGGCGATTTCAGCGATATTTGGAGAAAACCCCATTCCTAATCCGCCATCTACTTTCATACGTCTACTCCNTCTACGTTTCTTTCTTTCAACTTCTCTGCAGAGCATAAAAAATCTGCGGATAGATCATGGGGTCCAGCATAATGNGGTTGCAGAAATCTTCGGCTGAACTTCCAACCCTCAGCAGTTCGAACATACATGTCGTCATAGTGGGCCATAAGGATACCCCTATCTCCATTTGAGCGAACTACCTGTTCTTGGATATACCATCGACCAGTGGCGGTATCGCCGGACGAGTCAATCTCAACACCGCCGTTGAGGACAGTTTGGATAGTCGCTTCAAAACCCTGCATAGCCCCGTACCAGAGCTTCTTTATTGCTTCTAGCCCCTCAACGAGTCTTCCGCTTCCAAGNTCCCAAACTGCATCCTCAGCCCATGTAGAAGACCATTGTTCACCATTTCGATGAACTACTGCGTCCGCGTATCNGTGGACCAGCATAGCAATCTCAGAGTAGTGGTCATTATTGTCAGCCATATCATCCTCTCCTTTAATGCTGTTTAGCAGTAATACGATTGTTTTACCTATCGTGGACCTTGATAGTCTAGGAAAGCTTTAAGATCAATTGCTGCAGCTATATTTGCTATTGAGATGAGGAGACAGATATGAAACTTGGATATAACACTGGATATTGGAGTGCCGGTCCGCCAGAAGGGGTTGAAAAGGCCATAGCAGAGTGTGACGAACTNGGATTCGAGCATATCTGGACAGCAGAAGCATATGGATCAGATGCTCTAAGTCCGCTGGCATGGTGGGGGGCGAATACCAAGAANGTCAAACTAGGCACAGCGATCATGCAAATGTCAGCAAGAACCCCAGCTGCGACGGCAATGGCAGCGATCACGATGGATCACTTGAGTGGGGGAAGATTTATTCTTGGTCTAGGAGCTTCGGGCCCACAAGTTGTTGAAGGATGGTACGGCCAGCCCTACCCCCGGCCGTTAGCTCGAACACGAGAATTTGTTGAGATCGTCCGCTCTGTTGTTGCTCGCAAAGAACCGGTTGAATTTCAAGGGAAGCATTACTCTATGCCGTTTCTAGAAGGAACAGGATTAGGAAAGCCTCTCAAGTCAACCGTGCATCCATTGCGAAATGATATTCCTATTTATCTAGCTGCCGAAGGGCCTAAGAATGTAGCCCTTTCTGCAGAGATTTGTGATGGGTGGTTACCGCTCTTTTTCGCTCCAAAAGACAATGACTTCTANAAAAATGCCCTTCAAAATGGCTTTGATGCAGCTGGAAGACATGGCTGGGGAGATTTTGAAGTAGCTTGCACNGTGACAGTGATTCCTGGAGAAGATGTAGAGGNATGTGCAGATTTCTTGCGTCCTATGATTGCTCTGTACGCTGGAGGGATGGGGGCGAAAGGCCAGAATTTCCATTATGACGTATTTGCGAGGATGGGGTATGAAGCAGAATGTGAGAAGATTCAAGACTTGTACCTAGAAGGAAANAAGAAAGATGCGATAGCAGCAGTACCAACATCAATGGTGGAGGCCATATCCCTTCTAGGGCCCCCTGACAAGATCAAAGATGAACTTGCAATGTGGGAAGAATCCGTTGTAGACACCATGCTTGTTTCGGGTGGGGTGGATCTTGTCCGTTTCGTGCATGATCTAGTGAGTTAACAATGGAAGAATTGGACAAGCGGCTTCCTGTAATCGTTGGAGTAGGGCAATATAAGCAACAGCTCGATGATGTTACGTCCGCACTTGAGCAATATCGCTTGATGGAAGAAGCTGTTCGCTTAGCCGCTGATGATGCAGGCTGCTCGTCACTATTGAATTCAATAGATCAAATGCTTGTCATCGGGGGCATGTGGAGGTATCCGGATCCCGGTCGATTGATTTCAGAATCCATTGGATCGCCTGAAGCACGGACTTTTTTAACCGCAATGGGGGGGAATATGCCTCAAGCGTGTGTCAGTGAAGTTTGTGAACTAATAGCAGCTAACCAGATTGATGTTGCAGTCATTACCGGAGGGGAAGCGGTTTATAGCAAGAACAAACTAAAAAAGCTTGGTCTTGAACTCCCAAGAGATGGGAGTGAAAAAGAGTTAGACCCTGCAACACCATATGGCGAGAATATCCCCATGTCCTCCGAGCATGAACGCGCTAACGGGTTTTATATGCCCACGCAGATATATGCCTTATTTGAATCTGCTATTCGGTTCTCTTTGGGAGAAACCCATCAGGAGCATCGGGACCGAATAGCGGCTTTGTGGGAGGGTTTTAACAAAGTTGCTGTTTCTAATCCATTCGCGTGGGTGAGGTCCTCAATGACAGCGGAAGAGATCAAGACGCCAAGCCCATCCAATCGAATGGTTGGGTACCCATATACGAAATCCATGAATGCAAACTCATTTGTCGATTATGGTGGAGCGATAATTGTGTGCTCCGTGGAGAAAGCCCAATTNCTTGGNATNAGCCGTGATAGGTGGGTCTTCCCTCATGTAGCGACCGATGGCAANGCATCGTATTTGTTTTCTCAAAGAGAGAGTTTTCATGAATCCCCAGCCATGAGAATTGCAGGTGAACGTTGTTTTGAGTTGGCGGGACTTTCCGTCGATGATGTAGGGCACATGGACCTGTATTCTTGTTTCCCCTCTTGTGTTCAATTGATTATGGCCGAACTTGGGATTTCATCTGATCGAGTTGTCACGACGACGGGGGGATTGCCATTTTTTGGAGGCCCGATGAACAGTTATGTGATCCATGCCATCGCAAGCACTGTAGACGCTATTCGTGAAACGGGCGAAATGGGTTATGTTCATGCAAACGGTGGTTATGCGACAAAGCAAGCNTGCGGGATTTACGGNTCTTCTCCTCCTTCAAAACCGTTCAGAAGAGTAAATGTTCAGNCAGAAATAGATAAGANNCCTTTGAGAGAAGTCGATGAGACTCCAAGNGGNCTNGCGACCATCGAAGCTTANACGGTGATGCATAACCGTGAGGGGCCNGAGACNGCACTAATCTCNTCTCTTATGANCGACGGAAGANGGGCTCTAACGACGACAGATGACCAATTNCTTATGTCTGAGATGATGNAAGAGGAATANATTGGACGTTCAGTAGATATCGATACAGACGGATCAATCGGTTTGGTGGCTTGATCGAGCTCTTAAGAAACTCTTGAGATTTAGAGCTATTGTGTTGATATGAATCTCCAAGAGGTAATCGACGAATCTAAAAAGCTAGGCGAGTGGGCCCATATCGGGACCGTTAGTCCATCAGGCACGCCTTATGTAACTCCTGTGCACCCTTGCTGGGAACAGCAGATTCTATGGACTATGGTTGGCGTTGATTCAGTCAAAGCTAAAAATATTCAGACGTCGCCAGTTGTGTCATGCCATTGGCAAGTAAGCCCAGAGACAAATTTCGACAGTTTGATTATTTGGGGGCATGCAGAATTGTTTACAGATCTTGAAACAAAACAGCGGCTCTGGGAAGGTGTTTTTGACTACGACCTAAATGCTTTCGCGTCCGGAGGTCCAACAGAATCTCCTGATGTAGCATTCATGTCGATTGTGCCTTCAAAGGCAGTGATCTTAAAAGGGATGGGGATGGGTGGCCGCCTTGTTTGGAAAGCCGAATAGAGCGAAGGAAATAATTGGGAACTGATGCTGAGTACGATCCGGTAGGGGAAGAAGTACTCCATAACCCCATGCCGGCATATGCCCACTTGCGGGAACAGTGTCCAGTCCACCATTTTTCTGGCTTAGAGAACCCAATGTATTCCCTAGCTAGATACCAAGACGTGCAGTCTGTTCTTCTAGACCCAAAGACTTGGTCCAATCGGTTTGGGCCTGGAATTTCCTATGACCGAAACATCGGAGATCTACAACGGTACGACCCACCAGAACACCAAGTAAGAAGAAGATTTCTTCGAGCCCAATTTCTTCCTAGAACAGTATCAGCTTCTGAGCCTGCTATTCGACAGCTAGCTCACGACTTGGTCGATGGATTTGAAAATGATGGAACGGTAGAGCTCCATGATAACTATGCGTTGCCGCTTCCGGTAAAGGCTTTCACTGAATTGATGGGAATACCCGATGAAGATAGTGGCCGGTTTAAATCATGGGCTGATGATCTGACTCTTGGGATGACCTATCCGGACCGTTCTCGGGATGCCCGTGAAGCTCTTTCTACCTTTACACGAAATTTGGTTATTAGTAGGCGTGAGGCGGTCGCTGCTTCTAAATCTGACCCTGATGAGGACCCTGTAGGCACAATTGTTCCCGAAGGCTTGATAAGTCATTTAGCTTGCCACCCATTGGAGGACGGAACGTTCATGCCAGATAGCGAAGTCGCTAGCATGATCGGCCAACTCTTAGTCGCTGGACACGAAACCACGACGTCGTTAATAACCAACACGCTTTGGCGGTTATTGCTAAACCCCGACGAGATGGCCAAGGTGAGAGGAAACTCAGAGCTTGTAAGCAATGCGATTGAGGAGAGTCTGCGCTACGACCCTCCGGTTCTTGGCTTGTGCAAAACTAACAATGAGCCAGTCGTATATCATGACGTGGAAATACCTCAGGATTCGAAAGTAATGGTTCTATACGCATCAGCGAATCGAGATGCTGACGTATTTGACTCGCCAGATAAATTTATGGTGGACCGGCCACTGATCGAGACCAAAAGACATCTTTCTTTCGGTTGGGGATCGCACTTTTGTTTAGGCGCGCACCTTGCAAGGCAGACAGGCCGCATAGCACTATCCGTTTTGCTGGAACGCTTTGATCAGCTGCANCTTGTCGAGCCTACCGAACGCGTAGTTCCACCATTCCTCTGGGGGCGCCGAGCATTAACAGTAGCTTGGCAATAATTTNGGCGACACTAGTCGTTATTTNCTGAGTATGGTNACTCCGCTTATTCCTGGAGCACCGTATACGTGCGTGTATGCCACACTNGGGTCATTTGGGACCTGGCGTTTTCCAGCAGCTCCACGGAGTTGCAAAACGTTTTCGTGTACTTGCCGTAATCCTGAAGCGCCAACTGGCTCCCCATTAGCTAAGCACCCTCCGTCGGTATTCACGGGAAGNNTTCCACCGATTTCTGTTTCACCCTGNTGGATCATTCTCTCTTGCTCACCATGTTCGCAAAATCCATTCTCGGCCATATGCATGATCTCAGCGCCTACTTCGGTATCTTGCAGNTGAGCAACGTCTATATCTTCTGGGCCTATTCCTGCCATTTCNAAGGCAGCTTTTGAAGTNTCTACAGTGGGGCCAGCAGCATCATCAAGGGCGATCCACGGAGCCATTACCTCAAATGAACCCCATCTGCGACTTCGAACGACAGTAGCGTTGAGATATACAGGAGTGTCAGTATATTTGTGTGCTTGATCTGCTCGAGCAAGGATGAGAGCTACTCCACCTTCAGCTGGAGAGCAAAACATGAATTTTGTGAGAGGATAGCTCAGCATCTCTGACTCAAGTATTTGTTCCTCGCTGATCGGTTGCCTTCTCCAAGCATTTGGATTGTGCTCGGCGTTACGAAAAGCCTTTGCTGAGATTTTCGCCAGAGTATCATGGCTTATATCGTACTTTTCCATATACCGGTTGATCTTCATGCCGAAGAACTGGGTGGTAAGTGCAAGTCCTTGTTTCCCATACCAGTCTCCAAGGCCATGTGAACGAGTGTTTACCCTAAACGCACCCCTCTCATGCTTGTCATATCCCACTGCGATTCCGAGATCGAAAGCTCCGGACGCGATGGTATTGTAGGCAGAAAAAAGAGCTGACCCTCCAGTAGCACAACCGTTGGCAACGTTTATGAACTGCAAACCAGTGAGCCCCAATTTCGAAACCATGGTGTCAGCGGCCCCTGCGGCTTGGCTTCCACCAAAAGCGAATTGAATATCTTTCCACTCAACTCCAGCATCTTTAAGTGCTTCGCGAACTGCGTACACACCCTGCTCTTGTCCAGTTTTTTCTGGAGTCCTTCCAAACGGATGCATACCGATGCCTACGATTGCTACTTCGGGTTTACTCATTTAATTTCTCCTTGCAATATCTAGCCCTCTACTGGGGCGAAAGCGAACGTAATTACTTCATTTCCATCTTCGTCGANATAGAGGGGGACAAAAGTNAATTCCATCTCCATGCCGATGCTTAGTTTTTCCTTNTCGGCGACGGTTAGACGNGTCTCTACTTTGACTTCATCATNGATCTCAACGTAGCCAACTCCGAAGGGCTCAAAGTTATCCGTGTCTCCTTGGTAGGGAGGAGATTTCGGAGGGAAGCCTTGGATAGTCCATGTCCATAAGCTTCCGCGCGTACCCAGTTCTTTCTTCTCTGTGTTATCTGAAGTACATCGTGGGCATCCAGACTGTGCCGGAAAGACTGTAGCTCCACAATCGAGGCAGATTGACCCTATAAGTTTTGGTTCATCTGAAGGCCAAGTAAATAATCCTTCTTCTATAGGTACTCTTTCACCCATGCTTCTCCTCAATTTCTATCAACTAAGTATGCCATCTAACGACCAATGCTGCATGTTGAGCATTAATTGATATAGCGTTCCCTTTATGCAGGTAGCTACGTGGAATGTGAACTCTATCCGGGCGAGGTNGGATTTGGTGGCCGAATGGNTGGNTGATCAACGNCCAGATGTCTGTTGCCTTCAAGAAACAAAGTGCACTGATGATGATTTCCCATTTGATGTATTTGAAGGNATTGGTTATCAAGTCGCTCATCATGGATTGAACCACTGGAATGGAGTTGCAATCTTGTCACGGATTGGTTTAAGAAAAGTCCGCCGAGGTTTTCGCGGTACTCAATCCGAACCTTTTAATGAAGCTCGAAGCATTTCAGCTGATTGTGGCGGAGTCCGAGTGTGGTCCATCTACGCCCCTAATGGCCGAGCTCTTGATGATCCTCACTATTTGTATAAGTTAGTTTGGTTCGAGCGTCTGCGTGGAGATTTGATCGATGCTAAAGCAGCTAAAAATTCAACTATTGTCACTGGAGATTTCAATGTTGCACCTTCCGATTTAGATATTTACGACCCTCGCCGTTGGAAGNATCGAACTCATGCCAGCGCTCCNGAAAGAGCTGCAATAGAAGCCCTNNTAGACTTAGGGTTTTTCGATTTGGCCCGTGAGTGGGATGGGGATGNCCCAAGCTACACATGGTGGAATTATCGATCGAAGCTAGATGAAGATAGAGGATTACGTATTGATTTAGNCTTAGGTTCAGAAACAATGTTTGAGANGCTTAAGGGAGTTTCTGTNGATCGTATGGCTAGACGCGCAGAGCGGCCAAGTGATCATGCGCCTCTTATTGTAGANTTTGNGGNACCGTAGNCTTATTGCGTCCTAAGTCCNGCATCCAACATCCCATCCTCCATCATTTTGGTTGTNGCATCNNCCCTTTTACCTATCCGCTCAAGCACAACTTCTATAATTTTTCCAGTAAACGGGAATCCACTCTCATACGGCCCAACTGGGGCTCCAGTATCGATACCTACATCGAAAGTTTCTCCGCTCATGGAAAAAACCAACGGAACCGTTCTGTCAATCCTTCCCTGATCTACCTTTTCGCCATTAATGAATAAATAAGCTTCGCCGCCGGCTCCAAACCCCCCATCATGGTCGTATTTTAAAAGAACTTGATGTTGGCCTCCTTCTAGCTTTTCATTAGTCGAGAGTGTCGTCAGATACTGTCCAAAGCAGTTGTAGTGGTATGTCACTTTCCCGGACGGATCAAGATATAACGCCCAGCCAGACATATTCCCGCCTTGGCAAGCAATAACTCCTGAAGCGCCATCTACGGGCACCACGATTTCAGCTGAAATAAGATAGCTTGCGTTCTTTAAATTAATAACCGAACTTTCTGGCATTCGCACGTGAGCACCTGTGTAACGCATCTTTCTTCGCCCACCTAATGACGAAGGAACTCGAAGGCCCCCTCGGCGCATTAACCCAGCATCTCGAAGGGGGTACACTCCGTGCTTTCTTGCTTCGGCATCAAACAACTTTTGTAGATCCAAAAGCCTTTCAGGTTCAAATTCTGCTACGTCGTTACTTTGAGAGAAGTCATCCTCTACATGGTAGAGCTCCCAAATTTCTTGATCCCCATCAAATTCAAGCCCTTGAAGCCGAATCCATGGGAGTCGCCCGTGAAAACAAGAAGCGATCCACCCCTCATGGTAGATAGCCCTATTGCCAAGTATCTCAAAGTACTGAGTCTGTCGGTGGCTCTTCTCGGAAGGGTTATCGAACAAATACTGCATTGAGATGCCATCGATAGGATCCTGTTTGATCCCATTTACACTGTCAGGCCATTCAATCCCTGCAGCTTCAAGGATGGTAGGGCCAATATCAATTACATGATGGAATTGGTTTCTCAGTTCGCCAGTTTGATGTATACCGGATGGCCAGCTCATGACCATAGCATTTCGCGTTCCGCCGAAATGTGAAGCAACTTGTTTCATCCATTTGAATGGTGCATCGAGCGCCCAAGCCCAGCCGACATTAAAGTGGTTTTCACAGTGACGAGTGCCGAAGTCGTCGATATGCTCCAGAAGCCATTCCGGGTCCTCGTGTACACCATTTTGGAATGACGGTGCCGACCAGGCCCCATTTATAGTTCCTTCTGCTGATGCCCCATTATCTCCTGTGATATAGATTATGAAAGTGTCGTCAGTGCAGCCGATTTCATCAATAGCATCGAGTATGCGATCCACTTGAGCATCTGTATGTGCTAAAAAGCCAGCGAAAACTTCCATTAATCGGGTGGCTACGGGCTTATATCGATCAGGGTAGGAATCCCAGCTGGGAATCTCATCAGGTCGGGACGTTAATTGTGTATCTGGGGGAATTATTCCAAGTTCAATCTGGCGTGAGTAAATCTGTTCTCTCAGGTTGTCCCATCCACTGTCGAAATTACCTGAGAATTTTTCAATCCATTCTTCTGGAGCATGATGCGGAGCGTGAACTGCCGGAGGGGCGAAATAACAAAAGAATGGTTTTTCTGGAGCGGAGGCTTTTTGTTGGTGGATCCATTTTATTGCTTGATCTGCGAGATCTTCAGTTAGGTGATAGCCATCCCTTCCTATATGGGGTTCGATAGGGGTGGTTTGATCGATAGCTGCTGGCTCCCATTGGGATGCCTCTGCACCAAGAATCCCATAGAACCTTTCAAAGCCCATTCCTGTTGGCCACCGGTCGAAGGGGCCTGCGGGGCTTTGCTCCCATGAGGGGGTCAGATGCCATTTCCCGAAGCAGCTTGTTGAATAACCGTTTTCTTTTAGGATCTTTGCTATTGATGCGGTTTCTGGGGGAATAGCACTGTCATAGCCGGGAAAACTATTTGCAATCTCAGTGATACCGCCCATGTGGACTGAATGGTGATTTCGTCCGGTGAGTAGGGCGGCTCGAGTAGGAGAGCATAGCGCAGTGGTGTGAAACTGGTTGAAGCGAAGCCCAGCACGGGATATGCGCTCGACGGCTGGCATGGGTATCGGACCTCCGAATGTTTCGGGACTTCCAAAGCCCACATCATCAAGCATGACTAGCAGGATGTTGGGGGCCTTTTCTGATGCTTTGAAATTTTCTAGCGGGACTGGGGCCGAATCTTCTACTAGTCGTCCGATCTCTCCTTCGAACTTTGGCGTGGCATGTGGAAGACTGGTCATTTATTTAAGCTCTCATGGTCGAACATTGCGAAGAATGATAGTACTTCGCTTATGTCAACATTGGTTGAAAGTATGTTAGATGAAAGGGCTTCAGAGAGAGTTATTTTTCGTCCAAGTAATTTAGCCCACGTTTCATGGCTTAAAGCAATACCGATGCTTGCATCCTCCCCGCTCGTTGGTACTGCTACCTGGTTTCGGATGAGTAGCCCAGCTTTTTCACCATTTGAGAATTCCCACATCATTTCGGCTTCGTAGTCTTTTGCAAGGTCAGGGATTAGGAGTACTTTCAGGGCGAAGACAGACGAGGAGGGAGGATTGCTGAGAACTACGTGTTCTGAGAATCGATGGGTGCGATGGCGGCTAAGATCTAGAGCCCCTTCCCTTTCTAAAGCGCGTGTTAAACACCAGTTTCGAACATTAGCTGAAGTTGTTCGTTGGGCAACTTTCCTCAGGCAATCAGCGAGAAGATTTTGGTCCTCTTGTGACGCTGCATCGAAGTCAAGAAGCGGCTCTTGAGATGGTCTGACAAGCCAAGAGCAAAGTTCGATGGCCCAACGTAAATCGTCGTTTTCAATCGCTTTCTTGACATGGTTTCTGACTTGTTCTCTTCCACCAAATCCGTCTATCAATTTTTCTGCCCTCTTGGCTGGTTCAGAAGGGAAAAGATGAGCTTCATCCCCATCAAACCACCCTCGCAGCCCTGAATATATTTGCCGTACATGGTGCTCGACGACACCGTAAAGCTGTGAAGTGAGGTATGAATTCTGAAAGTGGTCGGGCAGCTGAACAAATTGTGTTAATTCGGTACTTGTCAATCCCAGATTGATCCCGCGAACTGACTGGTCCCACAAGAATTGGATTCCGTCGCGGTAATTCGTTACCTCATTACTGATTGTCTCTTTCCCTGACAATGGTGGCCCATGGGTCCCAATGAGATGGGTGGGATTTAACGCATGTATATGATCTAGGCCTTCTAGAAGCATCCGAGGGTCTCGGTACTCTTCTCCTCTAATAGCGAAAATATTGAAGAAAGCTGGCCAGACGAGATTATTGATGCAAAGTTCTAGTTCGGGAAACCAGATTGTTATTGAGTCGTCTGCATCAGATGGTGCTGGTGTTAGCTGTACTTGCAATCCTGCGAGTTCAATTTGTTGTGACTCTGTAAATGTATTCGTGGGCTTGACAAAAGCAGGTGAGTACGGAGCGTGATCACTGTTGCGGAATGCAAGGCCAAGCCCAGCGTTAATGATGCTATCTGGCCCCTCTTTCGGCAGCGCTATTCCAAATTGGTACACGAGGCCTCTTGCAGCAACTGCGCTGACTTCCATTCCATACTTTCTCCGGTTTTGCTCAATTTTTGTATGCCCCCAAATCGGGATATCAGAGATTTCTTGTGTTTCGAAAATGGCTCTAGTCCCATCGACATAGTGAAAGTGTGTGTAGATAATTCCTGTTATCGGCTCATCTGTCTTTTCACGTAGAAGTTTCAGGGCAGCAGCCATTTCCTCGTAACACTCTCCAGTGTCGATCGCAATTATTCCTTTTGGCCCCCTGACGAAAGTCTGGTTTGAAAGACCATTTCCTACCAGACACCAGACGCCATCAGTTACTTCCCAAAGCTGTTGTTCTAGGCGATCAGTGTGAGATATCAGCTTTTCGTGACCGAGCTGCTGTTTGGGTCCGATACGAGTAACTGACTTGTCAGTAAAACTAGATGGAATATGGCGGTTGCTGTTTTCCATAGTAATAAGCTTTCAAATGCTTCGTTCTAACCCTTCCCAGTATGGTTCACGGAGTTTTCGTTTTAGAATTTTTCCGGTTCCTGTTCTTGGAAGTTGGCTTACGAAATCAATTGACTTTGGTCTTTTGTAGCCTGCTAGTTTTTGATTGCATAATTGTAAAAGCTCTTTTGAGAACTCATCGTTGGCTTGATGCCCTTCAGAACATTCAACAACTGCTTTGACTTCTTCACCGTATTCGTCATTGGGTACACCGATCACTGAGACATCTGCGACTCCAGGGTGTTCAGCTATTACTGCTTCGATTTCCGCTGGATAAATATTCACTCCTCCAGAGATAATCATGTCGATTTTTCGGTCAGATAGCCAGAGATAGCCCTCTTCATCTAGGTAACCAATGTCTCCGGTTGTGAACACTCCCGGTTCAAGGTGCGCTTCCGCAGTTTTTTCTGGGGCCTTATGATATTCAAACCCCATCCCCAT
>PAEG01000081.1 GCA_002703045.1 Acidimicrobiaceae bacterium | reverse complement strand
CGACAAAGATAATCCTGGAGTTAGCGGGACAGTTGGACGGGTAGGTGGCCGCTTCGCATAACGAAGATCGTCGCCATATAGGCGAATAGTTATAGCCCTTCTCTTACTATCGGGGCCTGTAGGGCCACCTCCGTGCAAAACGCCGGGATGGGCAAATATGACATCACCAGGAGATATTTCCCAAGACCGTATATCGTACGCCCCCCTATTAGCTTCAATGTCTGGAAGCGGCGGCAACTGATCTCCATAATGAGGGGCAGTTGGATCTTCTGAAACTTTAGAGGGGCTAAATCCGTCAAACATTGTCCCCTTATGTGAACCAGCTACGTACTCGAGACATTCTGCTTTCGGCAGAGCGTCAAGAGATATCCAAGCGGATGCAATCTGTTCTCCTTGGATAGGCCAGTATGGCGTATCTTGATGCCACGGAGTTCGTTCAGCATTCCCACCTTCTTTGACGAAGAACTCATCCGAATATAACCAAAGATTATCGGAGCCGATAATCTTTCCGACAAGGTCAGCTATTGGAGAGTCATAGACAAAACGTCGAATTTCTGGAATCACATCGAAGTTCCGGATAGTTTCGACAAATTCTCCTTCCTGACCCTCGAAGAACTTGTGAAGATGCTGAGAGCTTTCATTGAGGACACGCTCTAACCCAACTTCGAGCAATAGAAGCCATTCAGGATGCAAGACATTCTTGACCATGACAACTCCGTCTTTTNCATATTGNTCCATATGATCGTCAGTGATAAGNGATANNGGATCTTTGGTCAATTTTTCTACAGTTCCCGGCAGATCNGAAGATCTTCGATTTNGTTGGTNTTCGCTCATTTANACCTCACAAACTCGTCCAACGGTCTAACCCCATGATGTCCCCTGGCAGGTCATCCCCGTCATATAGTTTCTCCTGAAAGCGTCGCATGCCGCTAAGCCATCGATCCATATCNTCTGCCCGATANTTTATGTAATCTTCAACTTGACGGTGCGGGAGNACAAGAAACCTTTCATCTTTAATTGCCGATATGCACTCGAGGGCTACTAGGTCTGGTTCAAGTATNCCATCGGAACTTGCAACTCCTCCTTCTTCCCATTCTGCTTCTTCTCCGAGCACTGCGTCAGGGCTNTTTATGATGATGTCCGTCCGNACCGCTTGTGGGCAAAGNACTGAAACGCGTATNCCCTGATGATGGTGCGTGATAGCTAGCCATTGAGCCAGAGAAATNGCCGCCCCTTTTGTAACCGAGTAAGCAAGAGAACCNATCTGCGTTAGAAGGCCAGCTGCTGAGGCTGTATTCAGTAGGTATCCCCCACCGTTTGCAATCATTTGNGGGAGAACAGCTCTAGCGGCATAAATGTGAGCCATGACATGCACCTCCCACATCTGAGTNATCCTTTCATTAGTGTCCTCTAATCCAGCATTAGTTACGAAACCAGCATTTGAACAAAAGAGGTCGATGGGGCCATGTTGTTGTTCCACATCATGTACGAGCTCGATTATTTGCTCTTCCTTGGCTACATCGATCATCCTCGCGGAGCCGTTAACTTCGCTTGCTACGGTGTGCGCATTCTCAAAATTAATATCAGTTACAACAATATGTCTTGCGTTAGCCTTTGCCATAGCTCTTGCCATGGCGGCNCCNATNCCTGCACCACCGCCGGTAATAACNACTACTTTTCCCTCTAGATCCATCTTCTTCCTAACCTTGCTATGAATCAGTACCTTATCTGCCTTCTCCAACACTTTATTTAAATTAAAGCTAGTGCATATGTGGCGTTTGNGAAAAAATGTCTTACAGTNGAAGAAACCCNTGTGGGCTGTTGACGATGTGCAACCCAATCGANCTTGGTTTGCTTTCGGCCAATNAGCCNCTGGGNTTTCGGCGGTTTCTTAAATTAAGAATCCATTTACTCTAAGGAGATAGCCGTAACTATAAATACAGAANCAAANCCNATTTCCGCGTATGAGATTTCGCTGCTGGCGCAAAAGCATTTGGATGGGGTTGGAACTCAGGATGAATTTACTCTGCTTCAAGAGCATAAAAATCTCTGGGTTGAAAGCTTATTTAAATATCTTGAGTCAACAGATCGGGCTATTACTAATGCTCGGAAAAGCTACCGTGGGTCTGAGCGCCGGACAGTCCTTGACGACTTGAATAGCGAGGCTGACCGTATTGACGGTGTGCTCACTGATCTACTTGGCCCTGCTCCAAAACGAAGCGTCTCCCATGACGGAGAATCATCGACTGGTGACTTATCCATGCCGGTTCTCCAACTTGCATGGAGNGATGGGCGNCTTATTGCATGGTCAGCTGGGCATAAAACAGAACCAGAAGACCATGAACAGATTCTTGAACGACTTGCGGCTCATGGTGCGAGCGCTATTGAATGGACTCCGAGTGATGATATCGCTTTACCAGGAGACGTAAAAGCTCCTTGTGTTTCTGCTCCTATCGCAGCAACGCTTGGATGGCTGGTTTCCCTTGGGGGGATAAGAGGATCGAACTTAGGGGCAACTGCAATATGGATGGGGGTTGCAGCAGGGACCGCCGTCAAATTAGTTATTGAAGGNAAAATGTTCCCTCTCCTCCATGAAGTTAGCGGCACACATAANGACGAAACAGGTGAAGCNCTTTTNCATGTNCGGTGGGCTCCAGCNCTACTNGATGCTGAGCTTCACGCCCANCTTGTCAAGTCCGCTCCTGGAGCGGTGATGGTGACTTCGGGTGAGACTGACAGGCATAAATTTACTGGAAAAGTNATTGGTGATCTCACTGACTCGATTGTGCGGATGGCTGCTAGCCAAATAGATCTCCCCCCTACCCCTCCGACCCTCTCATCGAAAGAGGACGTTGGAGAAATGATTGTCTCTCGTCTTGATGGAATGGCCTTTCGTGCACCGACTGATGATGCCGGAGATATTGCTCGTCGGTTAACACAATGGTCGGTTCCCGTTACTGGGTTGGTGAAATTAAAAATCGTTGTCCAGCTTGACCCTCCCGATGATTCTGATACGTGGCTCGCCAGAGTGTTGGTTCCAAATGGAAAAGACGAGCTTGAACCCATTGAAGTTACGGTAACTACAGGGAGCGAAGCGCGACGCAAACTGGTTAATAAGCAAATAANGAGGCTAGAACGACTATTNCCAGAATTGCTTCGNCCGGGAGGCCGCCGAAGAGGTGANGTTCTCTTGTCACAGGGCGAAGCATGGGAGCTCATGAGTAACGTCGGAGAAACGCTTACCGCAGCGGGCTATGATGTGCGCGTTCCAAAACTCACTAATCGGAAAACAACTCCTATTCTTAGGATTACAGCTGACAATCAGGACACTGTCGTGGGAGCCCAGCAAATAGCTGATGTCCGGTGGACAGCNGTGTTCGATGATGTTGAACTGGATGCTGAACAGATCAGAGATCTAGCTTCTCAAGCGAAGCCGCTTGTGGAGTCTAAAGGTCAGTGGGTTGAGTTAGATAAAGTTGATCTTGCTGAAGCTGCCGCTGCATTAGCCGAGCGATCAGACATGACAAAAATGTCTGGAGCTGAGATGCTTAGACATGCTTTAGGTTTAGAGGGATTTGCTCTGGGTGGCATAGCACTTGCAGGTGGTGGTTGGGCAGTTGAGCTACTCCGAAGCGTGAAGGAATTGCCGGAAGACCCGAATACAAAACCGGATAATTTCGTCGGTGAATTACGCAGTTACCAAGCTGATGCGCTTGCATGGCTTGAATTCTTAGAAGCTGCTGGGCTAGGAGGATGTCTTGCTTTGGATATGGGTCTAGGTAAGACTCCGACAACACTTGCTTCTGTTGCTGGTGAGGACACTAAGAGTGCAAGTCTTGTGGTGGCTCCTCCTGCTGTTGTGGGGAATTGGAAGGCTGAAGCTCAAAAGTTTGTTCCTGGTGTGAAGGTTCTTGTTCACCATGGTCCGAATCGCGCGAAAGGCGCCTCTTTGAAAACAGCTGTTGAAAATAATGACCTTATTATTACGACTTATGGGACGGCTGTTAGAGACATTGATCAGCTTGAAACTTTTGACTGGGCCAAGATTGTGCTTGATGAAGCTCAAGCAATCAAAAATCCCGCTGCGGAAACATCAAAGCAGTTGCGGCGGCTTGAGGCGCATTCACGTGTTGCCCTTACAGGTACCCCCATTGAAAATGGGCTTGGAGACTTATGGTCTATTCTCGATTGGGCCAATCCAGGTTTNCTCGGGCCTAGAACTCAGTTCATTGCGCAATTGACTCCGGACCAGAAAAGAGAAACGGGGAATGAAGATGCCTTAAAGGCATTAAATGGAATCATGGTCTACAGGAGAACTAAAGCTGAGCCTATTATTGCCGCTGAACTACCTGATCGCATAGACGAAGTAGACCATTGCGCCATGACCCCTGAGCAAATTGGGCTCTATCAGGCTGTTATTGANTCGTTGATTGAAGAAACTGAGAACAGTGANGCNGGTACTCCNCAGCGAAAAGGAGCTGTGCTTGCTGCTATAACNGCTTTAAAACAGATTTGTAATCATCCTTTAAATTANCGCGANGATGGTGGCCCNATNGAAGGNAGGTCNGGAAAGCTTGACCGTCTTTATGAACTGGTTGAGACGGTTTTCGCAGCAGACGAGCGNCTTTTANTCTTCACCCANTTTGCAACTTGGGGTGAGCGGCTTGCNGGACANCTCTCTCANAAGTACGATCTCCCAATTCACTGCTATCACGGCGGGCTAGGTCGTGGGGCTCGTGACAAGATGGTCGAGACTTTTCAGAATGGTTCTGGGTCTGGAGCGATGGTGCTTTCATTGAAAGCTGGCGGAACAGGACTTAATCTGACTGCAGCTAACCATGTCATTCTTTATGATCGTTGGTGGAATCCTGCCGTTGAAGATCAAGCACGTGACAGAGTGTGGAGAATTGGGCAGAAAAATACTGTTATCGCCCATAGACTGATCTGCCCTGGAACTGTAGATGAACGCGTTGAAGAGGTCGTCGCAGGGAAAAGACAAATAGCAAATCTTGTTCTGCCGAAGTCCAGCTCTATTGGAGATTTGAATGCAGAACAGCTTCAACAGGCATTCGGAATAGATGCAGACTTTATGCTTGAGTATGAATCACGACAGAATGGCGGGAGTGATAGCGATGAGCTCTAAGCGTAACTCTGGAAGTTCTGCGTCTGGCTCCCGAACTGCTTCTCCGTCGGGTGGAACTAGGAAAAGAAGAAGGCGTAGTCGAAGCAAGCCTGATCCGAGAAAATTTTGGGGCAATCCTGAAGCACTCCCCAAACCTATCTATGGATTATCGACTCCTGCAGTAACTAACGCCATACCCTCATCTCTTGGGCGACCACCAATCACTGGACAGGAAACAGTTTCAATAAAGTATCTTGATGCTATTTATGATCGATCAGTCGGTTTAGCTTTTGTTCTGGCGACAGCTGGAGGTTTAGATCTTCCAGCCCCTGAAGGTGAGGAAGAGGTCGAAGCTGAGGATGAACATAATGCCGTCGATCCGGTTGTGGACTCATTTAACGCTATTGAGTCTCCTGAAAATCATATGGACGGAAACAAATTTTGACTTTATTGGCTTCTAGAAGAGTGCGTCTTGCACCAGTAAGTCCTCAGTATCGAATCGACCAATCTCTATTTCAACGCCGAACAGAGGATTAAGGTCAGCTATGAATACATCTGATGAGTCTTCGGGAGATAAGGCTGCGACTCTTCCGACCATATCGACGATTTTCAGTGCATGAGCCCCATTGGTAAGGTCTCGCGGGTATAAGTGGACGTTACTCCAGAGACTATTTTCCAGTGCATCGTTTTCCCACTCTATTACATGCCGTTCATAGTCTAGATTCTGTGAATCTTCGAGGACAGCCTGCACTTCCCTGCTGACGTGTTCGAGTCTATCCTTTGCATCTTTCCTGCTTATGGGATTCGCTAATCCGGCGAGTTTTCGTTTTGTTGATACTGCCTGTTGTATTGAAAGTTGGTCGGTGACAAGGTCTTCCATGATTCGTACTGTGTAGCCATTTAATGTTTTGGCGACAATGGTTGCCCATATGGCTCCCTGTTCTCGTAGGCGCCGTTCTTTTCGATTCTGGGTTGTTGTTCCGACCTTTAGAGACCCATCTGCGAAACATGCCAGGTACAAGAAATTTGGTTGGTCCATGTGGCTGCGGAACGCTTGGGGTACTTCATCGATACTTTTCTTGTGTGATTGGTGGAGATTGGCAGCGTAACGTGCATCAGCACTGGAGCATTTCAAGCATTTTCTGCCTTGCTGGAGCTCTTCTAGGCACATCTCGTAGAAGGCGCCATTTTGGGTCATTGCAGTATGACCAAGACAGAATCTCCTTGTTTCACTCGTCACTCTGTAAAGCAATGGATAATTAACTGCCGACTCGGTTATTACTGTCGGCTGGTTCCCATTTCGCATCCGTAATATGGGTTCTGATTCCTGCCAGTTTAAGGAGATTAGAACCGTAGAAGAGGGAGATTCTTTCGTCACAATTGTGTAGTTTAGCTCTTGTCGTGATGGTGATAGTGGAGAAAGGCGATGCGAGTGTCGATCGGGCACGTAAACTAGATACGTCCATTATTTGCGATTCTATTGCTAGATGGATTTAAATTCGTTCTCCATATGTGAAAGGTGACTACCTATGTCTTCGGCTCCTCCTCAGCAGTGCCTTGTAGCATTAGATGTTGAAGGTGTCCTTACTCCGGAGATCTGGATTGCGGTTGCAGACGAATTTGGCATAGAAGGGTTAAAACGAACCACAAAGGACGAACCTAATTACCAGTTGCTGATGGATTCCCGTATTCAGTTGATCAACTCCAANGGTATTGCGCTTCAGGATATTCAATCTGTTATTGCTTCGCTATCACCTTTGGAGGGTGCTTCTGATTTTTTGGATGAGCTTCGTTCTCGTGTTTCAGTAGTTCTTCTTTCTGATACTTTTGAAGAATTCATTCAGCCGTTGATGGATCAGTTGGGAAATCCGTTGATTCTCTGCCATCGTTTGATTGTCGACCCAAACGGGGTCATTACTGGTTTTGTGGAACGAATTCCAAATCAGAAATTTCACGCTGTTCGCTCGTTTCAGGAGTTGAATTACCGGGTGCTTGCTGCTGGAGATTCGTATAATGATCTTTCGATGATTGACCAAGCCGACGCTGGTCTTTTATTTCGAGCTCCAGATCATGTTAGGTCTGAGAGGTCAGACCTTGTCTGCCATGATGACTATTCTGATTTGCTTAATTCGATCCAAGGCTTCATCGACTCAAGTAATTAATCCCATCTAACTGGCAAAGAGGAGAACCCCTTCAGTACTCCGGCCTTTGTCCTCGTTGGTGGGCCGTTACTGCGTATTTTTGGAAGCCTTTCGGTTATTGCTTTTAACGCTACGGCTCCCTCGAGACGCGATAGGGGGGCACCCAAACAGTAGTGGGATCCCACTCCGAACGATGCGTGATCCCTAAGGTCAGTTATATCTCTGGTGATGTCAAAGGTATTAGGGTCATCCCATGCCTTTGGGTCTCTATTCGCCGAGGCGAACATCATGCATACTTTTGAATTCTCAGGCATCTGCACGCCATGCATAGTTACCTTTTCATTGTTCGTTCGAAAGAGGCCATGGACCGGAGCGTCGTATCGCAGGCTCTCCTCTACTGCGTTTGGGATGAGCGCATGATTCTTTTTTAAGAGGTCGAACTGTTCAGGGTTTTCCATGAGGCGGTGAAGTATGTTTCCGATCATAAGCGTTGTCGTTTCTGAACCTGCGACAAGTAGAAACTGGCAAAATCCTAGAATTTTTTTCGTCGTTAAGNCNTGCCCNTCTTGNGTGACTGTAAGAAGTCGGGTCAATAAGTCNTCTGGGTAGTCTTCTTTGGACTCTATGGCTTTNTTCCGCTTTTCTATGTGAGCTCCAAAATAGGCAAAGAAGTCTTGATAGGCATTTTTGACTTCATCTGAGGCTTCCCGACCTCCTGAATAGGCAACAGCCGCAGCCATCTCGAGGACCCAACTTCGGAACTGCTCTATATGCGTGATTGGCGTGCCTAGCATCCAACACATGACGGTGAGAGGTATCGGCGCTGCAAAGTCTGTAATGATGTCTCCAGATTTGTTGTGTTCAAAAGAATCAATCAATTCGTGAACTAGTTCTGTAATNTCGTCTTCCATTTTCTCAATTACNGAAGNTTTGAAAATTCTNGATATCGCTATTCGTTCGCTTGTGTGTTCAGGCGGGTCGCTTGATACAAGGACCCCGATTCCGGGTTCTGAAAACGCCAGTCCAGGACCGTACTTGGACGACCAGATTTTTTCGTCCCTAAGCGCTCTTGTTACGTCTTCTTCCCTTGTTAGCGTGAAATGTGAAGCTGGGTCATGCGTCAGATGAACCGGACATTTCTCTCTCATAGACGCAAATACCGCTGCGGGTTCAGTCTGGAAGTTCTCGTCAGTGAAGCTGAAGAATACTTGTTCCCTGTCCATGGATGTTGATCTAGAGCGCTCGAATCAGGTTAGCTGATTGATGAATCGCGTCCATGATCCCGTTAGTTCCAGATGCATCGCCGACGGTGTGGATTTTCTCAGACATCTCAGGAAGTTGTCCCTTTAAGTAGTCGCCGAGCTCTCGGTTTGGATGGTTGTATGTGACAAGAACTACTGTTTTGGCGGAGAGGGTTCGCATGCGTTCTGTAAATGGGACNCCGATAAGGANTTCATCNTCTGTGANGGCTTGGAGATAATGGCCGCCGATAAAATCAAAATCTTGTGACATGAGTCTTTCTTTGGCCGCTTCGACGGTTGCAGGAGGATACGGCAGTGAAGCACCAAGGCTTTCGTATCTGCTCACAAAGGTTACTTTCATTCCTTGTTCAAGTAGTTTATCTGCAACAGAAATAGCTTCGAAGGTTCCTGTATCGTCAAAAACGACCGCCGGTCCTGCTGTCGTTACTCTTCCGCCGAATCCGAAAATATCCCAACTTGAGTAGACATGATCGAGGTCGAACCCTTTCAGTGGAGAAATGGGGGTCGTTAATTGAAATCCGTCTTTGCGTGGTGTTGACCCTGTGGCGAGGATAATTCTGTCCGGATTGAGTTCTTCTACAATGTCTGGGTCGACCAAAGAATTCAGGGTGACGTTAATTTTCAGTCGTTCCATTTCTGATTCAAGCCATTTTGTGATTGAGCCGATATCAGACCTACTCGGGGCTGTTGCTGCGATCCTTACCTGCCCTCCAAGGTGCTTGGTCGCTTCGTGCAGGTGCACTTCGTGTCCCATGATTGCTGCTGTTCGTGCTGCTTCCAGACCTGCTGGACCGCCTCCTACAATAAGTATCTTTTCAATTGCCTTGGGTTTTCCTTCGGGTTCGAAAGTTACTTCTGTTTCCTGGGCTGCGGCTATATTTACCACACAGCCAAGCTTTCCTGTTGACATGATCTGTCCAACACAACCGAAATTTGACCCTATACAAGGTCGAATTTGATCCGTGTTGCCTTGTCGTGCTTTGTTCACGAGGCCGGGGTCAGCTATTAGGGCTCGTACCATAGATACCATGTCGGCTTGCCCTTCACTCACAATTGTGTCGGCATGGTCGAGAGTCATGATTCGTCCAACAACGATCGTTGGTTTGGTTATCTGCTTTATGATGGGTTCGTTGGCTGGCATTTCATGGCCAAGAGGGTCATCCATTGGTGAGAGCAGTTTGTGAAATCGCCAGTAAGAACCCATATGAAGCGAGATGTAATCAACATGGGGTTCGACAATTTTTGCTATTTCTGCATTGTCCGCTGCTGTTAAGCCTCCTGGGATGTATTCTTCGTTGGGTAGGCGGATCCCAACACATATATCTGTCCCGACTTCTTCACGTATCGCTTCAATTATCTCCATGAGGAATCTCATCCTGTTTTCTAGCGATCCTCCATATCTATCAGTTCGGATATTATTTGCAGGTGAAAGGAACTGCTCGATCAAATAACCACTAGAAGCATGGATATCTATTCCATCGAGTCCTCCATCTCGACANCGGCGAGCTGCGGATGCGAANGCTTCGATCATTTCTTCAATCATGGGGATTGTCATTGCTGTAGGTATCCCTCCCGCGATTGGGTTAGGGATAGCGCTAGCTGAGATTTGGAACGTTCCTTTGCCTGGAGCGCGTGCAGATCCCGGATGATAGATTTGTTGGAGAATTTTCATCCCGTGCGGGCGAAGAGCATCAGAAAGTTCTTTGTAAAAAGGTATCACAGCATCATCATGAAGCGGAATGATGCTTCTCATAGCGGGAGAGGACAAGTGCACTCCAGTCGCTTCAAGTGTGCTCATCCCTACCCCGCCGACAGCTCTTGCTTCGTGATAGGCGATTAGTCTTTTCAGGGGAAGGGCGGTCGAGTGTGCTGATCGTACGATGCGATTAGGGATGGTGACTGGTCCGACATCTATTGGTTCAAAAAGTTTTTCATACATGTCGCTTCCCCATTCCCCGTTATCTCTATTTTCTATCCTCTCGGTTCCCTGTCAAGTCCTAAGCATCTTTCCCCGAGTATGTTTCGCATGATGTTCGATGTTCCTCCCATAATGGTGTAGGCAGGAGCATACGCAAGNCCTCGTGACATGTGGGTGTCGAGGAGAGCTTCTGGGCCGAGGATTCGACTAACGAATTGTGCTACATTCCATTCGTGCTCCGTGCAGAAGCATTTTGTTGCTGCACTAAACCCAGCGGGGGCTTGGCGAAGCACTTCGCGGTATACGAGGAGTTTTCCTATGCGGTAGCCGGATTCGAGTGTGCTGATTTCTTGCCGTATTAGAGGGTCGCCAGTGTCCGCGTTTTTGAGTGCCTCNTCGTATAGGGCTTTGTTTGATACGAGCCTGTCTATGCCTCCTCGTTCGTGTTCGAGTTGTCGCATTGTCTGTTTGAACGCTTCCCCCTCAACACCGACAAGGTTTTCAATCGGTACGTGTACGTCGGTGAAATAGACTTCGCAGAAGTGGCGGTTTTCGGTCATATCGGTAATCGGGCGAACTTCTATCCCAGGTAGATCCATGGGGACAATAAGTTCAGATATGCCTCTGTGGGGCGGTCCTTCCGTTTTGGTTCTGCAAATCAAATAGCAGTAGTCTGCGACCTCTCCGAAACTGGTCCATATTTTTTGTCCGTTCACGATGAATTCGTCTCCCTGTCGAACCGCTGATGTAGCTAGTGAAGCTAAGTCGGATCCGGAGTCTGGTTCGCTCATTCCGATGCACCAAGTGGTTTCTCCAGAAAGCATGCCGGGCAGGTATTCCGCTTTTTGGTCTTCCGTTCCATATGCGATGAGTGCTGGCCCCATCTGCCGGTCAGCGAACCACATTGCNGCAATTGGAGCTCCGTTTGAGATCATTTCTTCTGCGACGAGAAGNCGATCAATCGGNGGTCGTTCTTGNCCTCCGTATTTTTTGGGCCACCCCATTCCNATCCAGCCTTCGTCAGCCATGATTCGGGCGAATTCTTTTGAGAACCCGTTGATCCAGCTGTCGTTATGCCGTCCGTATTCTTTAACGCCTTCTTGGGCTACTTTTCGGGCTCGTGCTTGNAGCTCGAGTTGTNCNTCAGTGAGGGAAAAGTTCAGCATTAGGTATTGGCTTTGAGCCAGGAGAGGATTTCTTCTGTATGTTCATTTGTTTTTGGNCGTTTGAATACATGCTGGATGATTCCTGAGCCATCGATAAGGAATGAGGTTCGTTGGAGCCCCATGTAGACTTTGCCGTAGTTTTTTTTCTCTCCCCATACTCCGTATTTTTCGATAATTTTCCGGTCGGGGTCTGGTAGGAGTGGGAACGCGAGTTTATGTTTTTCTGCGAATCGTTGGTGGCTGTCGTTATCGTCTGGCGATACGCCCACTACCGCAATGTTTTGTGCGGCGAGTTTTTTGAGGTTTGTTTGGAGGTTTTGTGCTTGTTTCGTACAGCCGGGTGTGTTGTCTTTGGGGTAGAAGTACAAGAGGAGGTGCTGGCCTTTAAAGTCGGAGAGCTTTATTTCTTCACCGGTGTGTGTTTTGGATTTGAAGGCCGGAGCTTTTGTTCCTTCCTCCAACGGTTGTGGTTTAGGCGCCATTGAGCCTCCTTGGTGAGGGTTTCTTATTTGGGGTCCTGTGTCTACTTGCAGAATATCAGGCGACAACCTTGACGGAAAAGTTGCTATCGGGTGCTTGTTTGTGTGAGGTTTTCGAGTTGGGTTACGAGAACGTTGACAAGGTACTGGCCGCTGCTTTCGGGTGATACTGGTAGGGTAAGTTGCTGGTCTCGTGATAGGAGCGAGTATCCATA
>PAEG01000080.1 GCA_002703045.1 Acidimicrobiaceae bacterium | reverse complement strand
GACTCATCGCATAGCGCACCTAATAAAAAACCTTGGGGTTTCCCCCTATGAGATCCTCGCAATTACTTTTACCAACAAGGCAGCTTCAGAAATGAAAGATCGCGTCGGAGCGCTCGTTGGACCTGTCGCAGAAAACATGTGGGTTTCCACATTCCACTCAGCATGTGTCAAAATTCTCCGACGAGAAGGTGGAGCGCTAGGATACCCCTCATCATTTACGATCTATGACCAGGCAGATGCGATACGCCTCACCACCTACGTAATGCGTGATCTGAACATGGATACAAAACAGTATCCACCTCGCGGCGTTCACTCAGCCATCTCGAAAGCAAAAAATGAATTGATTAGCCCAAAAGCATTCGAACAAAACGCTGAAACCTACGCAGATGAACAGGTCTCACAGATCTACCATGAATACCAAAACCGGCTACTTAAATCCGGAGCGATGGACTTCGATGACCTTCTATGCAAAACCGTTGAAGTGTTCAAAAAAGCTCCAGAGACACTCGAGCGGTATCAGAATAGATTCCAACACATACTTGTCGACGAGTACCAGGATACGAATCCCGTACAGAACGAACTCGTTATCCAACTTTCAAGTAAAAACAGAAACGTCTGCGTTGTCGGAGACCAAGACCAATCAATCTATGCATTTCGTTCAGCCGACATCAGGAACATTATTGAATTCGAAACAAATTTCCCTGANGTNACAGTGATTCTTCTCGAACAGAACTACCGCAGCACACAAACAATTCTTGATGCCGCNAATTCAGTCATATCTAACAACCTGAGCCGCAANCCNAAAAAACTATGGACGGCAGGAGACANAGGAGAAAAAATCGTCCGCTACAAAGCNGATNACGAAACNNANGANGCTCTTTGGNTCACANGAGAAATCCAACGACTNCATGAAGAAGAAGATGTTCCTTGGAAAGATATTGCNGTGTTCTACCGAACCAACGCNCAAAGTCGTGTCATCGAAGAACAACTAGTTCGATCGCAAAAACCATACAAAGTNATCGGNGGAACCCGATTTTTTGATCGGAAAGAAGTTAAAGACGCACTCGCATATTTGAAAGTCGTTAGCAATCCAAACGATGAAGTCGCTATCAAACGGATCATCAACACTCCAAAGCGCGGAGTTGGCGATAGCAGCATTGCCAAACTTGAAGCNTTCGTAAATACNAATGGCGAAAGCTTCATAGAAATGCTCGATCGCGCCCCAGAAGCGGGAGTNACAGGAAAAGCAGTCAGAGGACTAGAGCAATTTCGACGGATCCTTGATCAAGCCGANAGCTGCATCGATGAAGGGCCGGCACAAGTACTTCATGAAATTCTTGACGCATCNGGGTATATCACTGANCTTGAATCTCAACGATCAGTAGAAGCAGACAGCCGAATCGAAAACCTTGCAGAACTTATCGGNATGGCNGAAGGATTTGGAGATAGCAGCGAATTCCTCGAAGAAGTTGGCTTAGTTTCTGATACAGATGACCTAAATCGTGATGATTCCATTTCTNTGATGACGATGCACTCTGCTAAAGGACTTGAATACCCTGTTGTCTTTATTGTGGGACTTGAAGATGGCATTTTCCCCCATGTTCGGTCGCTAGGGAACCAGAGTGAACTTGAAGAAGAACGACGCCTCGCGTACGTCGGCATAACNAGAGCAGAACAACGGCTGTATCTAACACATGCGTGGAGTAGAACTCTCTACGGAACAACCCAATACAACCCAGCAAGCCGGTTTCTTGATGAAATCCCCGAAGAGTCATTTTCCGAAATAAAAGACACAGGGAAAAGCAACGATCTATCACCTATAGGATTTCAAAAACCGAAACCTACTTCTTCACCTCCATCTCCTACAGAAGATCAACTCAACCTAAAAATCGGAGACGACGTACGCCATCCAAAATTCGGAGATGGCGTCATTCTCGATATCAAAGGCCAAGGGGGCGACATCGAAGTAGTCATACATTTTGTAGAGTCAGGGCAAAAAACGCTTCTACTTTCCTGGGCTCCAATAGAAAAGCTGTAGTCCTATTCCTGTAAGCGTTAGTCGTCTACCAATTTGTTTAAATCGACACGAAGTGATTCATCTTCGTTAATCATCACGGCATATCGGACAAGTCCTTCTCCGGAAGGAGGGTACGTAGTATCCGCATCACACTCATCAAAGAAAAGTTGAAGAGCTGAGTCCCACCCTAAATTACACTTTTCAGGTTCAGAAGGGGATCGGGCATCTATTGCAAACCAATCGTCGAGATAATTGTCTCCAAGATGTTGAACATAGATAGGTCGAGACACACCGTTCAATGAAGGAAATAATAATGGAGCCTTATCATTGCGGATTCTTTCCGCCCGTTGTTCTGCATCTCCAACATCAAAAATATCAACTCCGAGTTTGATCTGAATATCGCCGTCTCCTGCTAGCTTTATCACAGCAAAAAGCAGTGCGATACCAACCCCAAGACTAATAACAACAAAGAAAATTGTCTTTGGAAGATTCAGCTTGGTCGGCTCACCAATCGGCATACCCTCATCGTATTCATAACCACACTCAGGAAGACTTTTTTCAAGAAACAATTCCACAATGATGCCGTCTGGCATTCTTCTCACTAGTATCCCAACGGTGAAGTATTGTCAGCGAAAAAAGAAATAATCTGACATACGGGAAGTAGAGACAAGTCAATGGACCTATTTGAGTATCAGGGAAAACAATTCTTTGCAGAATACGAAATGCCCGTATCCCCAGGAAAAATCGCTTTCACCACTGATGAAGCGGTATCAGCCGCAGAAGAACTTGGCACGCCAGTAATGGTGAAAGCACAAGTGCATACAGGGGGAAGAGGCAAAGCNGGCGGAGTTAAATTTGCTGCCGACATANANGCNGTGAGAGAACATGCTTCCAACATCCTAGGTTTAGATATTAAAGGACATGTCGTCGGAAGAGTATGGATAGAGAAAGCTTCAGATATTCAAGAGGAATACTACGCAAGCTTCACGCTTGACCGCTCAGCAAAGAAGCACCTTGGCATGCTTTCAAAAGAAGGTGGGGTGGAAATCGAAACTGTTGCTGAAACCAACCCAGAAGCAATTGCCAAAATATGGGTGGATCCCGTCGTTGGTCTATCGAAAGAGGCATGCGCAGAATGGGTTTCGCAAGCTCAACTTCCGGACCAAGCCGTAGAAGGTACTATCGAGATCCTCATGAAGCTGTATACGGCATACACCGAAGGTGACGCGGATCTTGTAGAAATCAATCCTCTTATCCTTACACCTCAAGGAAATGTTCATGTACTTGATGCCAAAGTCACACTTGATGGCAATTCCCAATTCCGCCACGAAGACTATGGCCAATACGATCAAACACAAACCAGAGATGAAAGAGAAACCGCAGCCCATGCGAAGGGCCTCCAATATGTCGGGCTTGACGGATCAGTCGGAGTGATCGCAAATGGAGCTGGCCTAGCTATGAGCACCGTAGATGTCATTAACCAGGTAGGCGGACAACCAGCCAATTTCCTTGACATAGGAGGAGGAGCAAACGCCGATGTTATGGCAGGTGCTCTCGAAGTAATAAATAACGATCCAAACGTTAAAGCAATCTTCATTAATATTTTCGGCGGAATTACCCGCGGAGAAGAAGTAGCTAACGGAATTCTAGAAGCAATGAACCGAGTAGATATCTCCTCACCTATCGTCATCAGACTAGACGGAACAAACGCAGATGAAGGGCGAGCAATTCTCGAACCAAACTTATCTGAAAAATTACTTATGGAAGACACNATGTTGGACGCAGCCAAAAAGGCAGTGGAACTTGTTAGCTAATCAAAAGCTCAAAGGAGGAAAACTGTGAGTATTTTCGTAGATGAAAACACGAAAGTTGTATACCAAGGCCTCACAGGGTCTCAAGGCAGCTATTACGGACGATTAAACCGAGAGTACGGNACCCAAGTCGTAGCAGGAACACACCCCAAAAAAGGCGGTACAGAATTTGAGGGTGTACCAATATTCTCTAGTGTCGCTGAAGCAGTCAATGAAACAGGGGCNACAGCAAGCTGTATTTTNATTCCCGCAGCTGGNGTTAAAGGAGCAGTTCTCGAAGCNGCCGAAGGAGGTGTCAAATTCATCGTTGCTATCACCGAAGGTGTACCAGCTCACGATGAAGCATTCTTCTTTAACCAACTAAAACGCGAATACCCTGACGTACAGCTTCTAGGACCTAATTGCCCTGGAATCATCAGTCCAGGAAAATGCAACATTGGCATTACAGCAGGACACATAGCTAAATCAGGAGGCCCTGTTGGAATAGTAAGCAGATCCGGAACATTAACGTACCAAGCATTGTATGAACTGAAACAAAAAGATATCGGTGTAACCACATGCGTCGGTATTGGAGGCGACCCTGTACCCGGTACAAGCTTCATCGATTGCCTCCGTGCCTTTGAAGCTGACCCAGAAACGAAAGCTGTCATGATGATCGGGGAAATCGGCGGATCAGCTGAAGAGGAAGCTGCAGACTTTATAAAGGAGCATATGACAAAGCCGGTCTCGAGCTACATAGCCGGTGTTACCGCGCCCCCAGGAAAGAAAATGGGNCATGCCGGAGCAATCGTCTCAGGTGGCAAAGGAACTGCGCAAGCAAAAATGGAAGCATTAGAGTCTGCAGGAGTAAAAGTCGGTCAAAACCCTACAGAAGCCGGGGAGCTAATGGCCGAAATCGTTGCTTCTCTCTGATAGAAGATCAGTAACTAGGTGTTCTTCTCGAGATGCAGCTGCTGCGCTTGATATCGCCAGCTATACCTATTGAAGCAACCAGGAAGATCAAACTCTTTTTCAATTTCTGCCACTTCAGAATCAGTCAACTTAGCTACCTGAGTAAAAGCAATGATGCCTCGATCGTTGAGTCGCATAATACTGATCGGATCTAAACCCTTAATTTGGGATAGATTTTCTGGCACTATTTCAACCTCAACAGGAACACCTGACCCCTCAAGAGTGGTATCAGCTACAACAGTTGCAGGTGAGTTCTGGGAAGACCCTAAAGCAGAAGAACGCTCTATACGAGTCACCGCGCCAACAGGAAGAGGTTCATGAGCAGCACGAGGTCTGATAATCACATCTGCAGGAACAGCATCAGGGGTAGCTACAACCGGTGATGCAAGAGCGGCAGAAATGGCTGCGTCATGCTCCTGTGAAAGTTTTTGAAACTTTGTTCTCATTACGTCCTCTGGACAAATGTACTAGATCGGTTAGAAGCACATGAACTTCTAACGAAACTACAAGAGATCTCATTGCATCATTGACTTTCTAAGCGCCGAATTAAAGCTGAGACACCTATTTCACAAATCTAAAGAGGGCCGAGCATAATTTCTTTTCTTAATGGCCTAATGAACTCAATTTAGGTGGTAGTTTCACCGCGTGCGTGTAGCTGTTCTTGCATCCGGTAGCGGAACTATCCTTGAAGCCATGATCGTGGGAGATATCCCAGTCATTTTTGTTCTTACCGATAGAAAATGTACAGCTGCTGATATTGCAAGACGCCACGGAGTAGAGCACACATTAATTCCTCGGAACAGCTTTGATAAGAATTTTGACCGAACGAAGTACACAGAAGAGATACGAGATGTCTTGGAGAAAAAGAAAATTGACCTTGTCGTAATGGCGGGCTTTGGCACAATATTAGAGCAGCCAATCTATGACACCTTCGGAAAGAACGTCTTGAATACCCATCCATCACTTTTACCCAGCTTTCCAGGATGGAATGCTGTCGAAGACGCAATGAACTTCGGAGTTCGAGTTACTGGTTGCACTGTCCATGTCGCAACAAAAGAGGTTGACGCTGGACCGATTCTGGCGCAGGAAGCAGTTGAGGTCCATGAAGATGACTCTGTGGAGACGCTACATGAACGAATAAAGGTTGTAGAACGAAGACTATATTTAGAGACAGTCCATAAGATTCTTAAAGAAGGGCAAGTGCACATCCCAACCCAAAAAGAAACAGATCCTAAATGAATCGAGAGAGATGAAAGCGTTACTATCAGTTTTTAACAAATCAGGTATTGTCGAATTAGCCGCAGGCCTCCACGCTTTAGATTGGGAACTGATTTCTAGCGGAGGGACCGCAAAAGTCATATCCGAAACAGGAATACCCGTAACCGATGTAGCGGATTACACCGGATCCCCAATCATGCTTGGGCACAGAGTAGTAACTCTGCATCCCAAAATACACGGAGGGATCCTCGCTGACCGAGACGACCCTGAACACAGGGAAGATCTTAAAACCCACAAAATAGAAACAATCGATCTCGTAGTAGGTAACCTATACCCCTTTCAAGCTGACCCAAGTATCGAAACTATCGATATCGGTGGGCCAACAATGGTTCGGGCAGCTGCAAAAAATCATCAACATGTAGGTGTAGTCGTTGACCCGAACGATTATGACATTGTGCTCGCAGAGCTACAAAATGCAGGGTCNCTATCAAGCGGCACAAGACAATCACTAGCCCGAAAAGCGTTTGCACATACAGCCGCATATGACGCAGCAATCGTCAGCTGGTTTGATGACACCCAAGGAAGTGATACTTCTGACCCTCTTCCGAAATCAATACATCTTTCCTTAGAACGTGTCCATGATTTACGGTACGGAGAAAACCCTCATCAGTCAGGAGCCCGATATCGCTACAGCTCAGGTGCAGGATGGTGGGATGAAGCGATACAGCACCATGGTAAGGAGCTAAGTTACTTGAATGTCTTTGACACCGAAGCAGCTTGGCGGATAGCGCACTCAATCGGGGATCATCCAACAGTTGCCGTCATCAAACATGCGAACCCATGTGGATTAGCATGCCATAACGACATAGCTGAGGCCTACCGTCGAGCCCATGCGTGTGACCCAGTTTCAGCCTTTGGTGGGATAGTCGCTGTTAACAAAAACGTTCCCCTTGAACTAGCAGAAGCACTTTCAGAAATCTTTACCGAAGTTATTGTCGCTCCGAGTTTTGATGATGACGCAATGGAGAAACTCACGGAGAAAAAAAATCTACGAATCATCGAAGCTCCAGCACCAGGATTCCCCTTACTTGACCTCCGGACAATAGATGGAGGTCTTCTTGTCCAAACAACAGACAAAGTCAGCATTGACCGTGATACATGGACAGTCGCAACCAAGCGACAGCCAACAGAGTCCGAATGGCTAGATTTAGAGTTTGCTTGGCGAGTTGCAGCCCGTGTCAATTCCAATTGCATAGTGCTTGCCAAAGACCAGCAGGCATTCGGCATTGGTGCTGGTCAGCAGAATAGGAGAGATGCCGGCCAGATAGCAGCAGCCAAGGCAGATGGGCGCGCTTCAGGCGGGGCTTGTGCCAGCGACGCCTTCTTTCCTTTTCGTGATGGACTGGATGCTGCCATTGAAGCAGGATGCAGCGCAGTGATTCAACCCGGAGGCTCAATACGTGACGAGGAAGTGATTGCTGCAGCAGATGAAGCAGATATCGCTATGGTTTTCACGGGAGAAAGGCACTTCAAGCACTAAGCGACAGTTATCGATGTTCATAGAATTCTGTGATCTTCGAATTATCTGTAGACTACAACTATGGATCAGGTCGATTCCCCTACACCAAATTGGCAAGGCATACATCACTTAGCCATGATCACACCCAACATGGACGAAACCGTACGTTTCTATTGTGGCGTGCTCGGAATGCCCTTGGTTGCAACTGTCAGGGCAGGCCCAATGAGACATTATTTTTTCGAATTAGGACCCGGAAACACTATTGCTTTCTTTGAAGATGAAAAAGCCCAGACCTTCAAAAAACCAGCGGGATTAATGACCCGCACAGATCTCCAATTCGATCATCTCTCTTTCGCTTTACCAACCGAAGATGACCTTGTTGCCCTCATTTCCCGACTTGAAAAAGCTCAATGCGACATCACAACAATTGTGGACCATGAAATAATCAAATCTGTTTATTTCCACGATAACAATGGCATTGCACTTGAAGCATCCTACTGGACCGTTCCAATTGATGAATTGGGTTTCAAGCCAGAAGATGAAACTCTCTTTGCCGACCCTGAACCAGTTCCAGCTGTTAACGAACTTGCAAATGGGACCCTTACAGATATACCTCAAACTAAATTCCCTTCGTTCAACTAACAAAACGAACCAGCTTGTTAATAATGAGATTTCCTCTCGTTCTCATGCCATTATCGGGGTATGGTCGCTATCACATTAGACGGGGAATTAGCCGCTACAGAACTTAAAGAGAGCCTCAAGCAGCGTATTGCAAAATTGGCAGAGCTATCCGTAATACCCGGATTGGGGACCATACTTGTCGGTGATGATGGCCCCTCAAAAAACTACATATCTATGAAACACCGAGACTGTAAAGAACTTGGGATGCATTCACAGGAGATAACACTTCCCGCCGACACATCACAACACGAAATTATCGAAGTCGTTGAAGCATTTAATCATGACCCTCAAATACATGCCTTTATTATTCAGTATCCATTTCCCGATGGACTTGACTACGAATCAGCTCTTCTGGAAGTGCTCCCACACAAGGACGCTGACGGGCTTCATCCAATAAATCTTGGTCGTTTAGTCCAAGGAATAAACGCACCCCTAGCTTGCACTCCAGCAGGCATACAGCTACTCCTCGAACGCTTCGATGTGCCCATTTCCGGNCAACATGTAGTGATCATTGGTCGCGGCCTTACTATCGGAAGACCACTGGCAAATTTACTCGCATTGAAGAGGTCTAACGCCAATGCGGCTGTCACAGTCATCCACACCGGAGTAAAGAATCTTGCTGACTACACCCGCCAGGCAGATATTATTGTTGCCGCAGCAGGTTCCCCCGGTATGATCACCGCCGACATGGTCAAACCCGGTGCTGCCGTTGTCGCAGCAGGAGTAAGTTTCGATGGAAAGAGACTACTTTCAGATGTATCCGACGAAGTCGAAGAGGTTGCCGGCTGGTTATCACCGCGTATTGGTGGAGTCGGTCCGATGACCCGAGCATTACTAATGCAAAATACGGTCAGCGCAGCAGAATTGGCTGCTACGTAAGTAAAACTTTCAATATTTTCCTCGTCTTTCTTTCTCGANTTCGTGCATTTCGCCTATGATCGAAGATATATGGCTGACAAAATAACAATTAACGAAGATCACTCCCTGAACGTCTCTGACAATCCAATCATCCCCTTCATAGAAGGTGACGGAACAGGAGTGGACATCTGGCCTGCTGCAAAACTCGTCCTTGATGCAGCAGCTAAAAAATATGGAAGAACAATCGAATGGATTGAAGTCTTAGCAGGGGAAAAGGCTTTCAATGAAACAGGGGACTGGCTTCCACAGGAAACCGTAGACACATTTCAAGAGTACTTAATCGGCATTAAAGGCCCCTTGACGACCCCTATCGGCGGTGGTTTCCGAAGCCTAAATGTTGCTTTGCGGCAACTGCTAGACCTATACGTTTGCCTNCGACCNGTTCGCTGGTTTGAAGGCGTCCCATCACCAGTAAAACAACCGCAACTGGTAGACATGGTTATTTTTCGAGAGAATACCGAAGATATCTACGCAGGTATAGAAGCTGAAGCTGGGTCACCTGAGGCAGCNACCATTCGCGAAATGATTCGTGAAGTATTCGGCCGAGATATTTCCGAAGACTCAGGTATAGGGATAAAACCAGTTTCCCGCACTGGCTCGCAACGTCTTCAAAGAGCAGCAATNAAATACGCTGTAGAACGCAATCGTAAGACTGTGCATTGGGTGCATAAAGGAAACATCATGAAATACACGGAAGGCGCTTTCCAGAAATGGGGATATGAGCTAGTCCGCGAAGAATTCTCTGACGTTGCTGTCGGCTGGGATGACTGTGGGGGCGACCCAGGAGATAAGATTCTCGTTCAAGATGCCATAGCTGACATCGCCCTTCAACAAGTACTTACAAGACCAGCCGAGTTTGATGTTATCGCCACGATGAATCTTAACGGGGACTANCTCTCTGATGCACTAGCTGCTCAGGTAGGAGGAATCGGAATAGCGCCNGGAGCAAANATCAACTACGTCACCGGTCACGGTATTTTTGAAGCTACTCACGGAACTGCTCCAAAGTATGCNGGGCAAGATAAGGTCAACCCGTCATCGGTTCTACTTTCCGGTGTCCTTATGTTCGAACACTTAGGATGGAGAGAAGCAGCGGATGACATTGTCAAAGCAGTAGAGCAAACGATTGGTGAAAAGATTGTCACCTATGACTTNGCTCGACTCATGGACGGAGCTACCCAAGTTAAGTGCTCCGAATTTGCTTCAGCCATAGTCGATAGACTCTAAAACTGTTTGTGGTTAGAGAAGAGGGCCAAGCGATACTGGACCTCGTCCAATTAAGGACCCAAACCCTTTTATAGAAATATTCTAGATATCACAAAGAGATCTGACAGGGACACTCCAAAGCAGCGCATGAAACAAAAACAATCACATTTGAGGAGNGGTTTCAGTTTAGTATGGCGCTCGATGCGTATACGGCCGGGTTCTCACTCAGTCGCTATTACGGGAGCATGCGTGTTTTCTCTCGCAGCAGTAGCCCTAACACGCGTGCTCGGTTATGTCACAGACGACGTCATCATTCCCGCTCTCGATAATGATGCGCTATCTCACAAAGCTCTATGGGTATCTCTCGCCCTTATTATCGGCGTTGGGCTGGTAAGAGGAGGAGGGGCNTTCCTTAGAAGATANTTTCTTGCCGGAGCTCGATACGGAACAGAACTTCATTGGCGGCGACAGTTNTTTAATCAATACCTTGATCTTCCTATGAAGTTCCATCGAAGCAGGTCCGCAGGAGAACTACTAGCTCACGCTGACAACGACATGATGATCGCCTCTTTGGCTCTTATGCCCTTCGCTTTCACAGTAGGNACCTTTTTTCTAGCCATCATCGCACTTATAAATCTCCTACTCATCCACCCTCTNATCGCCTTGATGGCCNTAGTCCTTTTNCCCGTACTTGCTGGGATGAATCAGATCTATTCTCGTAAAATAGTTTCACCAGCAGCAGCAGTTCAAGAAGCTGTTGGAAATACTTCTGCCCTAGTTCACGAAAGCTTTGATGGCATCATGGTGGTGAAATCACTGGGAAGAAGCGAACAAGAAATCCAACGCATACGAGAATCCGCCGACCAGATTCGAACGCATAGAATAAAGGTGGGAAAACTTCGTGCTATCTTCGAACCCGCTATCTTTGCCTTACCGAACATAGGCGTAATCTTCCTACTCATGATCGGAACCTGGCTCGTAGACGAGGGGTCATTATCGATAGGAGAGCTGGTAAGCGCAATCGCCCTCTTTGGTATTCTTGCCTTTCCGATGAGAATAGCTGGAATATTTTTTGAAGAACTACCCCGATCAGTAGTTGCTTTGGACAGAATCGATGAAATTCTTCGATTACAAAAACCTCAATCACACATCCAAGGGAAGGAAGAATTAGATCCAGCATCGGTCAGTCTCGCCATTAAAGATTTACAGGTGCATCATGGCGATCACCTTGTCCTAGACAACATTGACTTCAAGGTCAACGCTGGGGAAGTAGTTGCGCTTGTAGGGTCCACAGGTGTTGGGAAGTCAACAATCGCAGACCTCATTGCGGGGCTACAAAAACCCACCAAAGGACAGATCCTCATTGATGGCACTCCAATAGACAGTCTGAATACTGAAACAAGAAATCAAAGCATTGCTGTAGCATTTCAAGAATCGTTTCTGTTCGCAGATACTGTTCGAGAAAATATAGCACTCGGACGCCTATGTTCAGATTCTGAAATTCATGAAGCGCTCAAGATCACGCAAGCATTCGATTTTGTGAAAGAACTTCCCAAAGGGATGCAGTCAGTTTTAGGAGAACGCGGGGTCACACTTTCCGGCGGTCAACGTCAGCGGATAACTCTAGCCAGAGCCCTTGTCGGATCGCCAAAGGTTCTATTCCTAGATGATTCCACATCGTCAGTCGATCCTCTTATCGAAAAAAAGATACTAGAAAACTTACGGCAAAAAACCAATGTCACACTGCTGATTGTTGCTCATCGTCTATCCACTATAAAGCTTGCCGACCGAGTCGTATTCCTTAATGAACGAAAAGTCGCAGGGGTTGGTTCACATAACGAATTGATGAACCTCCCCACGTATGCAGCNCTTGTAAANGCCTATGACAGTTCGGAAANNANCCTATGAAGTCAGAGCGACGAGTGNGGCAATCCACGCGTGGAGAAATTGGTCATGATCNGNCTNCAAATGGCCTTCANGATGGGGATGGCGAATATCAAAAAACTGGGGCAATGACAGTTCTTCGGCGCGGTCTTAAAGTCAGCCCCGAACTACGTTCAGGCGTTGTAATAACTGTTCTCATGGCACTCATTGTTGCGTCAGGGTCTCTTGCAATCCCCATCCTNATTCANCAAATTCTCGACAAAGGATTAACTGGNNCAGANGGCTTAGATTCNGGATTCNTTTANACCTNGTGCATAATCGCGCTTGTTCTTATTGTCNTTGTAACTATCACCCAACGAGCGACATACAACAGATTGGTAAAAATAGCTGAAACAACAATTCTAGAACTCAGAATACGAGTTTTCGCTCATCTCCAACGACTAAGTCTCGCTGATCATCTCGAAGCTCGAAAAGGAATACTGACTGCTCGCGTAACAAGCGATATAGAAACTCTCTCTCAATTCGCACAGTGGGGTGCTATCGCCTGGATAGTTGATTCTGTCATTATTCTAGGAACCCTAACCGTGATGGCTATCTATAGTTGGCAACTCACGATTGTCGTCATAGCGATCTATATCCCTATCATTCCCATTCTGAAAGCTATTCAACGCCAACAATTTCTGAAATACAAAGAAGTACGAGATGCCGTTTCAGAAACGATGGGGCAAGTTTCTGAAGCAGTGACAGCAGCTCCAGTCATCCGATCATATGGGTATCAAGAAACTGTGCGCACAAAACTTGAAACAGCAAACCAAACCCAATTTAGGCGGCAGATAAAAGCACATAAGCTCTTTGCTTTGCTAGCCCCTGTCATGGATATTTTCAGCGCAATGACCATTGGAGGAATTGTTGTCGTAGGGTCGCTATTCGGCCCCGAAATGGGGCTTTCCTCTGGAGAAATGATCGCATTCGTTTTCCTCACAACCGTCCTCATTGCACCAATATGGGAATTAGGAGAAGTCCTTGACCAAACACAAACAGCATTAGCTGGATGGTGGAAGGTGCTATCAGTCCTTGATATCCCATTTGAAATTGAGGAGCCTGCAAACGGAAAGGACCTCCCACATGAGGCGTTAACGATCGAAGTCAATGACTTATCGTTCCATTACAGAACAGGCGGAACTGTCCTCAAAAATATTAACTGTGAAATACCGGCTGGTCTTAATGTTGCAGTGGTAGGAGCAACAGGTTCAGGAAAAACTACTTTCGTTAAACTTCTTGCTCGCCTAGCTGATCCATCTAAAGGTTCGATCACTATTGGCGGTATACCTCTACATCAGGTACAAACTGAATCGAGGTACCAGTCCATTCAGATGGTTCCACAGGATGGTTTTCTTTTCAACGAAACCATAAAGGACAATGTTGCATTTGGTAGGCCTGGAGCTAGCCACAATGATGTTGAGCAAGCGTTTGGAGCGTTAGGACTTCAGTGGTGGATTGATGCACTTCCAGAGGGGATAGACACTCATGCAGGACCGAGAGGAGAACGGCTTTCTGTGGGCGAGCGCCAACTCGTAGCCTTAGCCAGAGCCCAGCTGGCTAATCCTGGATTGCTCATTCTTGATGAAGCCACCAGTGCAGTTGACCCAGAGACAGAAGTGGCGCTTGTGTCAGCTCTCGATCGTCTTTCAGAAGGTCGCACAACTATTTCTGTAGCACACCGATTAAGCACAGCTGAAAGAGCCGACTTTATTCTTGTTTTCGATGAGGGAGCGATTGTCGAGTCTGGACAGCATTCAGAACTTGTCAATCAAGAAGGTATTTATGCCTCACTCTTCGATAGTTGGCTAGGCAACACGCGTTTAAAAAATAACTAAAACTAAGTAACTCCTTGCATAATTGGTCAACATACATACAGTGTTCGCTAGTCTCTCAAGAGAACCAAGGAGAATTCTGTGAATAATGATGCTGTAAATGTGACCGTAACTGGGGCAGCAGGCCAAATTGGTTATGCTCTACTATTTAGGATTGCAAGTGGGCAGATGCTAGGTCCTGAACAGCAAGTAAATCTTCGGCTATTGGAAATAACTCCCGCTTTGGGAGCCCTAGATGGTGTCCAGATGGAACTTGATGACTGCGCATTNCCGCTCCTTGGATCAATAACAAAAACAGATGACCCAAACGTAGCGTTCGAAGGGAGCGACTACGGCCTGCTGGTCGGCGCGATGCCAAGAAAAGATGGAATGGAGCGAGCTGACCTTCTTGAAGCGAATGGAGGCATCTTCGGACCGCAAGGAAGAGCAATATCAGAGAACGCAAATTCAGGTATAAAGATTCTTGTCGTAGGGAACCCAGCGAATACCAATGCTCTCATTGCACAATCAGCCGCCGCCGGGATTAATCCGGGACAATTCACGGCAATGACCCGGCTCGATCACAATCGGGCAAAGAGTCAAGTCGCCGACAAATTAGGAGTCTCTATCCAAAGCGTTAAAAAAATGACGATATGGGGCAACCATTCAGCAACCCAATATCCAGACCTTTTCCATTGTGAAGTGGATGGAAAATCTGTTGCCGAGAGTGTTAACGACCAAGAATGGCTTGAAAATGACTTCATCCCAACTGTCCAACAACGTGGTGCAGCAATTATCAAAGCCCGCGGAGCGTCTTCGGCAGCTTCAGCAGCAAACGCAGCCATTGACCATATGCGCGATTGGGAACTGGGAACTCCTGAAGGAGATTGGGTTTCGATGGCGATTCCATCCGATGGAAGTTATGGAGTCCCAAAAGGCGTCATTTCATCATTCCCAGTAACGTGCAGCAATGGCTCCTATGAGATCGTCCAAGGGTTAGAAATTGACCAGTTCAGTCGGCAAAAAATCGACGCATCATCGGAAGAACTTGTAACAGAACGAGAAACGGTGAGCTCTCTAGGCCTGATCTAAATTCGAGATAAGGATCTAATTTTCTATCTCGTCATGAATATCTACCAAAAGTCTTACATCTCCATCAACAGCTAAAAGACCTCTCAGAAAAGCTTCCTCAGTGCTAAGTGACCCTTCTTGAATTAGTGCCGCCGTATCCTGATCTATAGAAAAAGTTACATCTGCCTGTTCCGACTTCCCCTCTTGTACAGCAGCTTCGCTACCGCCAAGAAAAAGATGGTAGAAAAAAGAATCATGGGAATCATCGACAATTTCGTATTGGATAACAATGGAGCCAGTAGGAATTTGTGGAATCAAAACCCCTAGTTTTTCGTTCAACTTTGCTACCCATTCTGCTTTTGAGAATTCCATAGTTGAAGCGTACACCTAACCCTTAGCAAGAAGAAGGGCCTGAGGAACCAATTCGATTCTTAATGGGGAAACGCCAATCAACTCACCATCTCCCCATATATCCAACCCCTCAGAACTGATATCAATCACCTTTCCATCAAGCGTATGTACTTTCGGGTGAAGTAAATGTGAACCATCAAATACTCGACGAAAGAACCGAAGCAGCTCTATTCTCCCAATTNTGGNTACCAACGTAAGGTTCGCATTTCCGTCTGCAGGATCAGCATCAGGTGCGATTTTCATGCCTCCCCCGAAATCGCTTGTATTTGCGACTGTTCCTAAAACCAGATCGAAAGTAAACCTTCTGTCATCCACCCGAAGNTCNAACTCTCTACTTNGTAATTTTGGAAGACAGAATAGCGTTGCAAACGTGTAACGGCTTGGACCTTTTGGCCGCCGCATTCTATTTGCGAGCGTGTTTACATCAGCAGAAAATCCGAATGTCAAAACCGAGGCAACCCACCGGCTATTAACCTTTANNAAATCGAGTTTTGAAGGCTCAGAAAACGCAACTTTGGAAGCGTCCTTAATTTTCATAGGAAGCCCTAAAGCCCGAGCAAAGTCATTGCCAGAACCTGAAGGAATGACTCCAAGGGTTGTTGATGACCCGGCGACAGCTTGGATCGCAAGATGAACAATACCATCACCACCAGCAACGATTAACCTTTCGGCACCCTGATCAACAAGTTCTTGTAAATTATTTTTCACTTCCAGAAGTGTCTCACCTGGTACGAGTGCATAGTCGACACTCAATTCATCTAAACAGCGAAAGATCAAATTCGCAGCTTTCGCTCCTTTCCCACGTCTTGCCAACTGGTTAATCAATACGTGAATCACTAATCACTCCGGCTTAGATTCCAAATAAAAATTACAATAATGAAACCAGTCAGTCCAAATACGACCGGCCAAATGGAAGCTCCAAAAGAGGAAGGCCATGCAAGCGCTGAACCTTCAATAATTTCATTTTCTTCTCCGCTGATAACCCCAACACCGTTGGGCCAGGGCCAAATTACGCGAAGGCTTCCGATCATAAGTCCGATAAGAAGAGCTAAAACAGAATCACGATAATTTCTCAAAATCCAATTCAGTAACCGCGCAGATAAACTCAGCGACAACACCGCCCCGAGACCGAAAATCAAAAGTTTTCCCAAATAANGTTCATTTACAGCTTCTATTAAAGACCCATACATACCAATCATCAATAGAAAAAATGACCCCGATATTCCCGGAAGTATCATCGCACTGATTGCAATCGCCCCTGAAAAGAAAAAAACTAATAAGCTCGGCTCTTGAACCGGGCCTGCACGAACTCCAAGCAAGACAAACACCGCGATTCCCGTCGCAACTCCCAATACAACTCGGTAAATATTCCAAGTATCCACCATGAATCCGGCAACAATGATTGATGCAAGAACAAGTCCGAAAAATAAACCCGCCACAGAAGTTGGGTGATTCTCAAGGAGACGCTCAATAATTTGAGCTAATAAAACAAAAGCAATAATGATTCCAGATAAGAGCGACAATAAAAAACGCCACTCTATAGATAGGAGAGATCTTTTCGTAGCCGCCCTATCAAATCGCAGTATCGAAATAACTACGTCTGTGCAGTGATGGATATTTTGAAGAAGACGCTCATAAATTCCAAGCAACAGAGCTATTGTCCCACCTGATACACCAGGAACAGCATCTGCTGCTCCCATGAAAGAACCCCGTAACACGTTACGTGTTATTACCCGAAATACACATGTGTCTTCAGCCATGGCCACCCATCAAGATGATAGAACCCAATACAGCTTAGAGGAGATATGGCCTAGCCTGTCTGCTTCATTCTCAAATAAGCCATCAATTTAATGAAAGTCTTACTTTCTAGCTATTGTGATAGTGGAGTTTCTATGATGCAAAGTAATTCAAGTGAAGAAATGAGTAAAGGTGACGAATACCTTTTGAATCTTTTCCTCACGGATGAGGGAATCGCGGACCCTGCTATTTGGTACAAAAAGCTCAGAGATGAATCACCAGTATTTCGAAGTTCCTCAGGAGCGATCTTCCTTTCGCGTTATGCGGATTGCAGAATGGTTTTTCGTGATAACCGGTTAGGAAAAGATAATCGCGAAGGCCCTGGAGGTACCGCTTTACCCAGAGAAGAATCCGAAGAAGTCCGAGCCTATCGGGAACAAATTAGTGCAAATAGAAGTGACTCATCGCCATCAATGCTTTTCCTCAACCCTCCTGATCACACTCGCCTGAGAGGGTTGGTCAGTAGAGCCTTTACCCCACGGCGCGTTGAATCAATGCGAGACAGTATAAAAGAACTTACCGAAGACTGCCTTGATAATCTTGCCGACGTTGGTGAGGGAGACGCAATGGAAATACTTGGTTTTCTTCCAGTTAATGTCATAGGTGAACTAGTCGGCGTTCCACGCTCAGATTGGGGATACTTCAGACCTCTGGTGACCGCAGGTGTTGCATCGCTTGAGGCAGCACCTTCTTTGGAAGAACTCAAAGCATCTACAGCGGCCTTTACAGAAATGGGAGAATATTTCACCGCACTCCTAGAGGAACGCAAAGCACGCCCGAAAGATGACCTTATGTCAGCCCTCATAGAAGTAGAAGAAAGCGGTGATCGTATTTCAGAAGCTGAAGTCGTAAGCACAGTAATTCTTTTATTCGCTGCAGGGATGGAAACAACACAAAACCTCATAGGAAATGGATTAGGAGCTCTTTTCGCACACCCAGATCAAATGGAATTGTTATGGAACAACCAAGAATATGTTGAATCCGCCGTTGAAGAGATGCTTCGCTGGGATAGCCCTGTGCAATTGGACGGACGAACAGCCCTCGAAGATACTGAAATACCTGATCTTAAGTTACCGAAAGGGAGCCAGATCGTTACTCTCATCGGGGCAGCTAACCGTGACCCGGCAAGGTTTACAAATCCAGATGATTTCCAAATCCAGCGAAATGAGGGCCAACCGCTCAGTTTCGCTTCAGGTATCCATTACTGCTTAGGAGCTAATCTTGCTCGAACAGAAGGGCAAGAAATGTTTAACGGTTTAATTAGACGATTCAAAACCATTGAACAGGCTGGAGATTTAAAACAACGTGGACGACTCACATTGCGAGGGTACGAGGCAGTCCCAGTCAAAGTAATATCGCGATGAATGATTCAGAAGAGCTATGGAACAAACGTTACAGCGATAATCCGGTTCTGAATCCTCCCTCAGAATTTCTCGAAGAATTTGAACAATACCTTCCGAATAAAGGGACTTGTGTTGACATAGCGGGAGGGAATGGAAGGAATGCTCTTTGGTTCGCTAAGAAAGGTTACATAACGTCTGTGATTGATATCAGTTCAGTTGCACTTAACCAGGCAACGAAGAGCGCCCAATCTCAAAAAGTGGAACTTGAATGCATATATTGGGACATTGAGAAGAACCTTCTTCCACCAGAACGAACATGGGATATTGCGCTCCTTACCCTTTTCCTCAATAGAGGCGTTTTGCTGACAGCGAATGAGTACCTAAACTCGCAAGGAATACTTTTGTTCGCCCAACCAACGAAGAAAAATTTAGAGCGTCACCAACACCCAAGCGAACAATTTCTACTCGACCCGTCAGAAATATTTGAGATAAGCGAGAATCTTGCTGGTATGGAAATCCTCCATGTAGATGAGGGGTGGCGAAGATCAGAAAGACATGAAGCTTGGCTCGCC
>PAEG01000079.1 GCA_002703045.1 Acidimicrobiaceae bacterium | reverse complement strand
TTTGGTGTCCTTCTAAATTCAATGGCTGGATGAACTTAAAGGCCTAAGTATCTAANCTGCTCCTCTCGGCCCACNAATAGTNAGANCTNNNAAAANTTTGACTANNNAGCNNATAGGTAATANTATNCTAANTATCTTAANACTAAGATANTTAGNATTAAGTAGCTTTCTTGGNNGCNATATCAAGGTGGGGNNATTTGGTAGGGGATTTNACTAGTCAAGAGTTTNATGATCANATTCAGCGTCATAGCGCTAAAGAATTNGATTGGGAACCGTTTAAGAAACANGCNTCTCTCGATGAACAATATCGACGCGGCCATGTAAGAATGGTNGGCGCNAGCATTACNGGAAAACATTTCGAACCGGGAACAATTACAGCTAANCACTTCACCCTNTCAGTTATGACAATGCCTCCCGGNGCGGTGGCNCCGTCTCATGCACATGAGGTNGAAGAAGTCTTTTTCGTACTCAAAGGAGAAATNACNGCTTGGTGGGAAAGACAAGATGGATCAAGAGAAGAAACAGTCCTTCATGAAAAAGAAATGATATTTGCTCCNNCAGGNNTAATGCATGGTCTTCTTAATCACACAGGCANTNATGTTGAAGTTCAGGTCATTATTGGGGTCGGTAAGCCTGAAAAGCCTACATATCTTGATGAGACGCTGGCAGGTTCNTAGACGANTTGGGAGTAANNATGGAAGATCTAAAGCTAGGAGAGCTAACATCACGTCAAGTTGAAAAACTGCTTGCCTCTCAAGACTTAGATCTCATCGTTCCTTTAGGAGCTTGCGAGCAGCACGGTCCCCACCTCCCGTTATCAACAGATCAAATCATTGCTGAAAAACTAGCTGAGCGCGTAGCAAATATGGTCGGAGGAAGTCTCATAGCGCCAAGCATCCCTGTAGGAGTTTCTGGGCATCACCTTAGCTTTTCTGGGACTTCGACAATTTCATCTGAAAACTATGTAAGTCATCTAGTTGATATCGTCTCTGCGTATTTACATCATGGATTCCGTTCGGTCTTCTTGGTAACTGGTCATGCGGGGAATTGCACCTCTATGAGCCTAATCAAAGAGAGGTTTGCAGAGGGGCTAGTAGTTTCTTTTGATGATTGGCCAACCCAACGGTCACTCATCCACGACGTAGCCGTTACACAATTGGGTCTTGACCCCGAAGTGGTTGGAACGCATGCTGGCCACTTTGAAACTAGCATCATTCTTTTGATTCGCCCTGATCTGGTCCATGAGGAGGAGTACGAGCCTGGGTTTGTAGGCCCCGCAGATCAAGCAAGCTCAAAATTGATGTCAGAAGGGATGCAGGGGCTATCAAACATAGGGGTCATTGGAGATCCGCATGGAGCAACCGCCGAGGCAGGAGAGCTGTACATGGAGGCTCTAGCTAGTCATGTTGTGAGTGGAATCAATGCACATCGAGAGATGCTATCGCAGAAGGTATCCTCATGAGCCAAACAGCAACAACTCATACTGCTGGAGACCATTGGGCTCGGAGGTTCTTGCCTTGGCTCTTTGATGCTGGGTTCGCTCCTACTGTCATCCTCATAATGTTTGTCACTATGACATTTAAATCCGAGGTATTTCTCACAACGAGGAACATGCAGAATATATTACTCCAAACTTCATTTCTCGCTATCGCCGCTTTCGGAATGACTTTTGTAATTATTGCAGCTGAATTGGATCTTTCTCAAGGGTCTTCGATAGCTCTTATCGGGGTTATTACAGCTGATGTAATGGTGAAAAACGAAAGTATCTTTCTTGGTGTTCTTGCAGGTCTTGCCACAGGTTTGATACTCGGTTTGATCATTGGCTTTGTGAGTGTCGTGCTTCGAGTTCCTTCGTTTATCACAACCTTAGGGATGCTAGTTATGGCTCGAGGTTTAGCACGTGAAATTACATCCGGTAGTACAATTGGCGGTTTTCCAGAATCATGGATGGATTTTTGGCAGTATAAAATTTTGGGTTTGCGAATGCCTATCTGGTCAGCTCTCGCTGTTGGTGTGATATTCCATATTATTTTGCGGTATACCCAATTTGGTCTTCGGGTATATGCGGTGGGAGGAAATACTGAAGCTGCAAGGCGTGCTGGCATCAATGTGACGAGAGTAAGACTCGCAGTTTTTCTTATTGGCGGGTTGGCCCTAGCGATTGCCGCTTTTACTTTGCTTGGGAGAGTTAACTCTGGACAACCAAATGCTGCTGTACTTACTGAACTTTTTGCTGTTGCAGCAGTGGTTCTAGGAGGTACAAACCTTTTCGGCGGACGAGGTTCTATACCTCGAACTCTTGCTGGAGTCTTATTAATTGGAGTGCTTAAAAATAGCTTGAACCTCTTGAATATTTCATCGAACATGCAAGATGTCTGGATAGGTCTCGTCTTCATGTTGGCGATGACATCTGATCTGATACGAAGTCGCGTTATCCGATACACAGCGCTCATTGCTTCAGGTGAAAAAAGCGATGCGCAAAGTATCAAAAAAGATCTCATAAATATGGGTTCAATACGAACTCTTGAGAAANAAACCTAGTGGAGGGAAATATCCTATGAAACAAAAGAAATGGAAGCTTTTAGCTTCATTACTAATGGTTTCTTTGCTTATTTTTGCTGGCTGTGGAGATGATGATGATGACTCATCTAGCGCGCCGGCAGCAAGTGAAGAAACAGCAAGTGAAGAAGAAACATGTTCAGAAACCTATGATGTTGCGTACGCNAATCTGGCAACNTTCATCCTTTATTTCCGTGACTTGGAAGAAGGTTTAAGGAGNTTCGGTGCTGAGAATTGCTGGAACTTCACTTCAGCTGACGCCGCGTATGTCATAGAAGACCAAGTTGCGCAGATTGAAGACATGGTTACTCAAGGAGTCGATCTAATTATCGCTTCTCCAGGTGACCTAGTCGCACTTAAACCTGCCTACGAAGTTGCGAAAGAAGCGGGAATCCCTATTCTTTCGACCGGAGANAGNGTNAAAGACGATTCACTTGAGATCGGTTTCGTTGGTGCTGTTTGGATAGATACAGGAGTTGATCAGACCGAATGGATGGTCGAAAAACTTGGCGGATCTGGAACAATGGCACGTATCGGTGGACCCGGAGGCTCAGANTATGTTGAAGGACGTCTAGAAGGATTTGAAGAAGTAATAGCTGCAAANCCNGGAATCGATGTCGTGTTTAATCAAAGCGCTGATTCATGGACCGCAGAAGANGGCTTGCGACTAGCTCAAGANGCTTTAACTGCTAATCCAGATCTTAATTCGATCTGGGCAGATTCGGATGCTCTTGCTCTTGGAGCGGTTCAGGCCGTGAACGAAGCAGGAATCGATCATGCGAACATCTGGATCACTGGAAGTGATGGCGAACCAGCAGCGTTCGATCAGATCCGAGACGGGACTGGCATCGATGCCACTATTGCTCTTCATGGGCTTCAATGGGGTAACGTTACCGCTCAAGTAGCTAATAAGTTCCTTACTACCGGCTCAACTGGAGAAGATTACTTTATTCCTGCACCAATTGAATTAGTTGATGTTGAGAATATGGGAAGTCGAACTAACGAGGACCTCCGTTAGTATCGGCGGGATGGGCGGGAGTTTTTACTCCCGCCCATCTTGTAATTTTTCGTAACATATGGCCAGAGAAGAGAATGTAGATGTGTTGATTATTGGGGCAGGTGCCTCAGGTGGTGTAGCTGCGCGCCATCTCGCTGAAAAAGGGTTCTCTGTTGTTTGTCTTGAGCAAGGAGAATGGCCAGATAGAAACAACTTCCGTGGCGCAGAAGACGACTGGGAAATAGCCATACGAAAAGATTGGGCATTGAGCCCAAACATCCGAAAACTAGATTCTGATTACCCAGTAAATGCAGAAAAATCTGATATAGACCCGCTTATGTTTAATGCAGTCGGTGGAAGCATGGTTATTTATGCTGGAACTTGGCCCAGAATGCTCCCATCAGATTTTCGAGTCAAGAGCCTCGATGGAGTCGCTGAAGACTGGCCGATTGATTATTTTGAACTTGCACCATACTACGACCAAATTGACCTCGAAATAGGGGTCTCTGGCTTGGCAGGCGACCCCGCCTATCCAGCGCATCCAGATTATCCTTTACCTCCATTGCCTTTAGGTAAAGCTGGAAAAAAAGTAGCGCAAGCGCATAATGACCTTGGATGGCATTGGTGGCCCGAGCCAAACGCCATCCTTTCCGCACCCTATGACGGAAGAAACCCCTGTGTGCAACGCGGAGTGTGCACTTCAGGTTGTGGGGAGGGGGCTAAGGCTTCAACGGATCTAACTCACTGGCCCAAAGCAATCGGAGCGGGGGCAAAACTTATAACATCCGCTCGAGTGCGGAAAATAACAATAAACGATCAAGGATTGGCGACCGGAGCCATATGGGTAGATCCAGAAGGAAGAGAATTCCATCAGAGCGCGAAAGTTGTGATGCTCGCTGCAAACGCAATAGGAACAGCCCGACTCCTCTTGCTATCAAAAAACTCGATGTTTCCTAACGGATTGGCAAACTCCAGTGGCCTAGTTGGGAAAAGACTAATGATGCACCCATTTGCTGTTGTAACAGGATGGTTTGATGAATCGCTAGAAGGATGGCAAGGCCAATTTGGAGCCAGCATAACCTCGTACCAATTCTATGAAACGAACCCACAGCATGATTTCGTCCGTGGGGCAAAATGGGCGCTCTCTCCCGTTGGTGGACCTCTAAATCATGTTTTACCAATGCGTGCTGGGACAGAAGTTTGGGGTGAACAGCATCATGAACTTATGAATCGAACCTTTGGCAAAGGTGCTACATGGGCAATCTTTGGTGAAGACCTTCCTGAAGAGTCAAACTATATTGAGCTTGATGAATCACTATCTGATTCNAGTGGTATACCTTCTCCGAAAATCCACTATAAAATCTCGCAAAATTCTGAGAGGCTTATGGGATTTCAGGTTGAGAGAGCCGAAGAATCGCTTCGAGCAGCTGGGGCTTCAGATGTAACCACAGCGAATCTACTGCGATATTCAGGATGGCACCTGATGGGCACAGCCAAAATGGGGGATAACCCAGTAAATTCGGTAGTGAATCGTTTTCAGCAGTCTCATGACATAGAAAATCTCTACATTGTGGATGGAAGCGTTTTTGTAACNTCTTCTGGAGTTAACCCGACAGCAACCATTACAGCATTAGCATTGCGANCAGCAGACAACNTAGTGAAATCACGATCGGTGCANGCNGTGCCATCATGATAGAGCTCGATCAGCGCCTCATNAGTCACCTCACAAACATTGCCGATGTAATGCTTCCTGAGACACCCCAGATGCCATCAGTCTCAGGNACCGGNAGCTTNGAANNTAGNNTATTNAAAGTCCTTGATTCNCGTCCAGATCTNGCGAAAGGNTTAANAANAGCTATCGATCTATTNCCTAANGAGACGTTTCAACTCNCTGACCTTGACGAGCTTCTTAACAAAGACCCTGANGCATATACCGCATTAACNACTNTTGTCGCAGCTTCGTACTACCAAGTTAAGGAAGTAAAAGTCCGGATAGGNTACCCCGGNCAAGTTCCAAAGACCTATGACCCNTATGCGTATGTTGAGTGGGTACAAGAGGGTCTCCTNGANCCAGTAGTTGAACGCGGNCAGATATGGAAAGANCCACGAGAGGAAATCAAATGAANGATTATTCNCGNGCGGTTGTTCTAGAAAGNTATGAAACGGGNCCAGANATTCANGAGTGCCCGATTATCCCTCCAACGGGTAGGACAATCCTTGTCGAAGTAGAGGCAGCNACNGTTTGTGGCACAGATGTTCANATTTCAGAGGGNACATTTANTCAGCTAGCGCGNCTACCNCTNATTATGGGCCANGAAGGGACAGGNAANGTNGTAGAGCTAGGNTCNAANGAAATATATGATTCTCAAGGAGCCAGAATNTCTGANGGGGATCATTTAGTGTGGTCACATAATTGGTGCGGCAGNTGTTACGNATGTGCCATAGCGAAACAACCAACATTNTGTGAGAANACGATGGGNTANGGATGGGGCCCGTTTGAAGGAGTNCTNAATGGNACCTTCTCCGANTACGCNCACATAGTAGAAGATAGTCGGGTGCTTANAGTCCCCAACGGAATCGACCCTGCTCTCGCTTCCTCAGCNACATGTGCCCTTNGAACAGTCATGCATGCATTTGGGNGGATGANCCCNATTCGNTTTAGTGACACNGTAGTTGTTCTGGGGGCTGGNCCCGTAGGCCTTTACGCTGCNGCTGCTTCAATGAAAGCAGGGGCATACCAGACCATTCTTATTGGNGCCCCAGCNTCACGACTTGAGATCACATCTAATTGGGATCTTTCCTCNCGGATCGANATTGACTCAACAGATCCAGAAGATCGAATTGATCAGGTCCTTCAAATGACCAATGGCAAAGGTGCAGATGTTGTCATCGAATGTGCTGGCCCTCCTGCCGCCTTCACTGAGGGATTAAACATGTTAAGGAAGGGAGGGCAAATGATGGTCGTTGGTCAAGCACATGGTGAAAAAGTTCCCGTAGATACGACAGCACTAAAAGTTAGACAGACAACAATCCATACATCATTATCTGCAGATATTTCCCATTATTATGATGCACTGAAATTCCTCGAGTCCTTCGCCGAGACGCTTCAACTGGACAGAATTGTTGCTTCCCCCAGATATGCCCTCGCAAACGTTCAAGATGCTCTTGATGCAATGAAAAATGGGAGTGAGATGAAACCAGTTATCACCCCTAAGGAGAAACCATGACAAAAGCAGAAGTGAAACTACGAGATAACTATCCGCTGATTATCGGTGGAGAAGAAGCTGAATTAGAGAGAACAACCCAGATGATGGAAGCTATCAATCCAGCAACGGGAGAGGTCGTGGCGGAAGTTCCTTTAGCGGGGGTTGAGCTTGTAGACAAAGCAGTTCAAACGGCATCTAATGCCCAAAGCGCTTGGGGTTCCTTATCCATGGCAGAACGTGGACGATACCTAATCGAATTCTCATCAGCTCTTAGGGAGAATATAGAAAGGTTAGCTCGCCTCGATGCTTTCGATTCAGGTAATCCTTTGCCGAATATGAGAAATGATCTTATCTACGGTGCTGACTCTCTAGACTATTTTGCCGGAATAGCCAGAGAACTTCATGGGAAAACCTTGCCAGCAACTTCTGATGGTCTCCATATGACGCTTCGAGAACCCTTCGGAGTAGTCGCGCGGATCCTTCCCTTTAACCACCCACTTATGTTTACCGTCTACCATATCGCTGCACCTCTAATAGCAGGGAACACGGTGGTAGTTAAAGCTCCAGATCAAACACCGTTATCACCATTGGAAGTCGGGTATTTAGCTTCGGAAATTTTTCCTCCAGGTGTTCTTACTGTCCTGACAGGTGATGGAAAAACTACTGGGGAAGCTTTAGTTCAACATCCACTTATTAGACGAATTGGATTTACCGGAAGGAAAGAAACAGGCCTTCGAGTTATGGAAAGCGCAGCCCAAAGTGGGGTCCTCAAAAATGTAACTGTCGAGCTTGGCGGTAAAAATCCTCTTCTCGTTTTCCCAGATGCAGATCCAACGTATGTGGCTCATCAGGCAGTTATGGGTATGAATTTTGAATCATCGCAGGGTCAATCCTGTGGATCGACATCTCGACTTTTCGTCCATGAGGATCTTCATGATGAAGTAGTTGATGCTTTAGTCGAAAGGCTAAGCGTGATTAACGTTGGAGATCCGCTCGATTCTGAAACCACTATGGGGCCGGTCGTGGATCAGGCACAAAAAAATCGTGTCCTCGCTTACATAGAGAAAGGGAAACAAGAAGGCGCGTCGTTGATCTGCGGTGGTGGTGTTCCAGAAGATACGCCTGAAGGCGGATACTATCTTGAACCGACGTTATTCGATGGAGTTACTACAGGACAGGTAATAGCTAAAGAAGAAATATTCGGTCCCGTGCTTTCAGTTCTCCAATGGAAAGACAAAGATGATCTGATGGAAAAAGCAAATGCGACCCCCATGGGTCTTACAGCAAATATTATTACTCGCAGAGTTGACTGGGCTATTACGGCTGCTAGAGAAGTTGAAGCAGGATGTGTGTGGATAAATGGAAGAGGCCAACACTACCTTGAAACCCCATTCGGAGGGTATAAGGATTCTGGTCTCGGTTCAGAAGGTTCTATGGAGTCATTGCAGAGTTATACGAGGCTCAAAGCTCTGCACATACTCGACCTTGAAGAAATTGGGAATGAAGGAGAATTGTCATGACTATCGGAAATGAGATACGAGAAAAAATTGCAATTGCTACAAAGATGCTTCTTGCGGAAAGAATGATTGGTCCGTTCGGGCATTGCAGTGCACGCGTCCCGGATACAGACTTATTCGCCATTCTGGGCCATAAAGATGATCACGTAAAAGATGCCTCGCAAATAAGCTCTGATGACGTCGTTTTAATTAATGAAGAAGGAATTGTCGTCGAAGGCGATCTAGACGTTCCTGGTGAGCGTCACATTCATTTAGAGATATACAAAAAACGTCCTGATGTTCAAGCCGTTGTTCATGCACACCCCTTTGGTTGCGTTGCTTTTTCAATCGTCGGACGGTCACCAAAACCTATTTGGCACTTATGCACGGTATTCGCTGAAGGAATCCCGATCTTCGATTCATCAATTCAAATTGATACCCCAGAACTGGGTCAGAAAGTCTCCGAAGTATTGGGGGCGCATAAAGCTGTCCTGTTGAAGGGGCATGGTGTGGCTGTAGTAGGCGAATCGATAGAGGACGCAACTGTTTCGGCAGTAAGTTTAGAAAGATCAGCCCAGCTGGAGATCACAGCTTCAGCTTTAGGGGATGTGCGAGAGATACCTACCAGCGAATTAACAGAGGACTTGGTAAGTCTCGGCCTTACGAAAGATGAGTTTGTNCGAGCTCAATGGGACTACTGGTCATTCCGAATCCAAGAGCATCACAAAGGATAAGAATATGCGCCCCGCAACATTCGAATATTTTTCTCCTGAAACCCTTGAAGAAGCGCTGGAACTAGTCGGCGATGACTCTCGACCTCTTGCAGGTGGGCAAAGTTTAATTGCTCTTATGAACTTACGATTTGCGACCCCAGAANNACTCGTCGATCTTNAAGNAATACCAGANCTAACTCNGATTTCGGATGNTGGCNANTTTNTTCGNATCGGNGCAATGGCATCACAAGCNGATACTGAAACAAACTCGATAGTTCTNAACTCNGTCCCGCTCGTAGCAGAAGGCATTCGAGAGATAGGGCACTGGCAAATNNGAACAAGAGGAACAGTAGGAGGTAATTTAGCTCACTCTGACCCAGCCTCGGAACTTCCAGCCGTTATGGTGGCACTTGGAGCTCATTACCACCTAGCTAGCAAAAGAGGAGAGCGAAAAATCCCCGCTGCTGAGTTTCATCAAGGCGCATACGATACCGCTTTAGATCCGGACGAGATACTTACACACATAGCTGTTCCTAAACAGAAACCAACAGAACGAAGCGCGCTAAACGAATCAGTTCGAGCAGCGGGAGCGTACGCAATCGCAGGAACAACTACGATCCTTGAAAAAGACAACGAAACGTGCCTAAGCGCAAAACTTGTTCTTTTCGCTACAGGATCTAAGCCATATGAAGTTCAAGGCCTGAATAATATTCTCGTAGGGAAAGAATTGAACTCTGAATCATTCAGCGAAGCATCAGAACTAGTTGAAAGTCAAGCCCCTCATTTTGAAGACTTTCATGCAACAGCTGAACAACGTAAACAGATCTTCAGAGCACTATCCGAACGTGTCCTTCAAGAAACTTGGCAGAAATTCGAAGCAGGCGCATCATGAAAGTGAACCTCCGAACACAAATTAATGATCTAGAAATTGATCTAGAAATAGAGCCACGTCTTCTTCTAAGCGATCTTTTGAGGGAGCATCTAGATTTCACTGGAACTCATGTGGGTTGTAGCTATGGCGTATGCGGAGCCTGCACCGTAATAATTGATGGAAAACCAGCACGAAGCTGTCTTACACTAGCGATTCAAGCAAATAATTGTTCAGTTAGGACAATTGAAGGCGTTGCAACCTCTAGTACTTTCGATCGAGTTAGTTCTGCCTTCCATCAAGAACATGGCTTGCAATGTGGATTCTGCACTCCAGGAATAATATGTTCAATTGTCGCTTTGAAAGAAAGTGGAGAGAAAATAGCTGAGGAAGATATCGACAAAGTGGTTGACGGCCACTTATGCAGATGTACGGGGTATGTGAACATCCGAAGAGCTGCAAAGAAAGCAGTGGGCCTATACCAAGGTGATGAGAATGCTAGGTGAAACACGGTATGTAGGAAGTTCCGTCCTACGCAACGAAGATCAGCGACTTCTAAATGGGAATGGAAACTTTCTTGATGATATAAAAATTACAGGATGTCAGTATA
>PAEG01000078.1 GCA_002703045.1 Acidimicrobiaceae bacterium | reverse complement strand
TTTCCAAAAGGTCTTCGACGTCTTTTTTGCGCAGTTTCATCAATGTAGTGATGAATGTTCCTAGCCCTTCTGCCCTAGCCGCTAAGCAGAGGTTCCAGAGAACAGGGAACGTCGTTGATTCTCCTTTTTCTTTCCCAAAGACAAAGATCAGCATCGGGTGTTCATCGAGATGCTCTACGAAATGTTCAGCTGAACTAGATATGCGCTTTGTCTGCTGCACACTCGGATCGTTGGGATCACCATCGCGCATTTTATCTTGCACTCCGGCGTAACTCGTTTCTTGAAGCTCCCAATAGGAATCGCGATAGATGGCTTTTATTTTCTCCATAGTCGCTTTATCTGTCACAGTGAGAAAGCGGAATGTGTGCCTATTGCCACCGGATGGCCCTCGCACGGCTGCGTCGAAGATCCGACCGATTACATCTTCGGGGATGGGGTCAGGTTTGACTCGCCGCATCGCCCGAGTTGTGTACATTGCTTCGTAAAGATCCATATGTTCCTTTTATCTGTTGATAAGTTATGAAGGTAACCGTTTCGCGACGGTTTTGCGAACTGAACCTAGGAGATTCAATATGGCTGGAGATGATTTCAATTACGAAGATGTGACGGTCTACACCCTTGATAATGAAGATGAAGAGAGGATGCTCAAGCTGCAGACTGAATGCACGTTCATTTGGGCTAATAAGGAAGGGTGGCCCGTGGGTGTCATCATGTCGTACGTGTGGGCGAAAGGTTGTTTCTGGGTTACTTTGACCAGCCAACGCGCCAGAGTTCCTGCGATGCGTCGCGATAACCGTTGCGCTGTATGTGTCACCAGTAAAGGATCGAAGGCGGGATTCAACCAAACCGTGACGTACAAGGGCCTGTGTGAAATCCTCGATGATGATGAAACCAAAGCTTGGTTTTATCCGGCTCTAGCTGAAGCGCTCAACCCGGCAGATGAGCAGTGGCAAAAAAACTTCGCCGGTTTTCTCGACTCGCCTCGTCGAGTTATTTTCAAAATAACGCCGACGCAACGCATCGGATATGACGGGCGGAANATGGGGGAAGCTACTNNNAAATGGGTAGCTGATCACGGAAACCAGTAAATGCCTCTCGGCGGAAAGCCTCTTATCGTTATGGCCATGGAAGCAGAAGCCGCTCCGGTTCGCTCTGCTCTTAATCTCGAAATGAAAGGCGAAAAACTACATCCGGCTTTCAGCTCTGAAATATGGGAGANCAACCGCGTGTGTTTAGTTCTCAATGGTNAAGACCGACGCTATGGGGTGGATAGTATTGNTAGNCAGCCCGCAGCTATCGCTTCCTTNCTAGCCATCGAACGGGTCCGCCCGAGCCTTGTCATTTCAGTAGGCACAGCTGGTGGTTTTGTGAAACGTGGCGGGTACATCGGGCAGGTATGCCTTGCAGACAGTTGCTATTTCCATGATCGAAGAATACAAATCGAAGCGTTCGATGCATACGGAAGTGGAAACTACCCAGTAGTTGACCTAAGCGATGCTGGCAGGAGCTTGGGATTCCAACTGGGTGCGGTCAGTACCGGCAACGCCCTCGATGCTCCTGAAGCTGACCTTGCAAAAATGGACTCGTANCAGNCGATCGCGAAAGATATGGAAGCAGCATCTGTTGCTTGGATCTGTGAACAGTTNGATANTTCGTTTACAGCTTTGAAAGTAATAACGGACCTTGTNGATTCCGATGAATCGACGGCCGAGCAATTTGTCANTAATTTCGAAATTGCGACACAACGCTTGGGCGACGCAACAAAAGAATTTATTGAGTTAATAACCACTGAAGGAGAAAATTATGCGATTAGGGCTTGATGCCGATGAGGTACTGACCACTACCAGATCAGTTCGAAAAAGACTGGACTTAGAGCGGCCTGTCGAACGAGAAGTCATTGAGGAATGCTTGGATATCGCTCTTCAGGCGCCGACCGGGTCTAACACGCAGGGATGGCAGTGGGTGTTTGTCACTGACCCTGAAAAGAAAAAAGTGATTGCGGATTTCTACGGGGCGAATTACGACATGTACACGAACCGACCTGATCAGCCCCAATATGGGAACGACGATCCGCGCACGACTCAACGGCCAAAGATCATGGACTCGTCACGCTACCTGAGAGAAATCTTCCACCAAGTACCAGTAATGATGATTCCTTGTATCCAAGGCCAAGGACGACTTGATAGCGGAGTTCCAACGTTCGGNCAGGCAAGCGCATGGGGTTCTATCCTNCCCGCAGTCTGGAGCTTTATGCTTGCTCTTCGTGAACGGGGATTGGGATCTGCGTGGACAACCCTTCATCTTCCAAATGAGAAAGAAGTCGCGGATCTACTAGGTATTCCATTCGATACTGTTACTCAGGCTGGCCTTTTCCCAATTGCCTATACCAAGGGCACAGATTTTAAGTTGGCGAAAAGACTTNCCGGTTCTGATTTGAGCCACTGGGACGAGTGGTAGANCGACCGGATTCTANGAGTACCGTCCTGTCGTTNNTCTTCGTTGCCGCGCCCACNCATGNGATGTTTCGTCATTCGCCCAAGTAATAGCGTTACCGATCAGNNTTCCGTATATGGGTTCAGCGTACTGCGATGGGCCATCCCCGAACTGGATATAAGNAACTGGTGAATTACCTGCNTGTTTTACCCAGCCAACAAGNTTNCTGCCGGTGGGATGCGCCCANCCNTCNTTNCTNTTTCCTTTTCCGCGTATAGCTAAATCCGCTGAATAAAAGTTGTCGGNGGTGAAAGANTGNTGAGANCGAAGGATCGGGTCGACAAGGTCTTCCATNACNGGNAGAAGGTANGCTTCNTCGAGAATTTCNAATGANGNNGGNATNCCTGCAACNATTGGATGGCNAGGGTCNACNACGTCGATGACTTGTTCGACNTCATGNCGGTAACCTGAATCGGGGTAATCGNCTCCTNGGAGTTGTGCCGGCTGATAATGAAANCTTCCCCCAATGACNTGGGCCCATTCTTCCCAGTTTGGCCANCCCGCAATAGCGTGGTGTAAAAAGACCATCCCTTTACCTTGCTCTAGAAGAGCTCGNCTTCCNTCTACCATNCTTTCGGGNGGGTCGTGGAACGTTACAGGGTCGATGCCGCTTGTCCGTTCGGAAGAATTGGCAAACTCGATTCCTGGCATGTCGTACATAACGAAAACATCCCACGGTTCTGCCGCATCAGGGTCAAAAAAATGTTGTGCAGCGGGCTGTTCTACGTGGGTGTATTCTGTGACGCAACTATCTTCATCGGCTACGAGTTGATCAAAAATGCGAAAAAATTTGTCTTTGTGGAATGGGTGCCCTTTGGTCATTAAAAGCACTCTGGTCATGGAGGAAANCTAACACAATGAGGCGTATTGAGAAACATTCAGGTAGCGTGCAATCATGCAAGACCCTGAAATAATGCCCGAAAAAATCACGGCTCTNCTTGAGGCTAACGGAGCTTCTGACATCACAGTAGGTGGGTATGAAGCAATGACAGGAGGCTACTCGCGGCTTATGGCCCAGTTTGAGGCCACCTTTACCATCGATGGAACCAGCGAATCTGGAACGTATGTTTTGAGAGGCGACCCTCCTGAAGGAACAGCGATTATTGACACTGACCGNACACAAGAGTTCGAAGTGCTCCAGGCGGTGAAACCGCATTTAAGTACTCCTGCAGCNCGATTTCTNGATAGCGACGGAACGCACATTGGAACACCCGCTCTCGTCCTTGATTTCACCACTGCAGAATCAACTCTGCCCTGGATCGANCAAAACGGCGTATCGTCTCTTCCTGAGAAACTTGCTGAACTAGCCGGAGCTGTCCATACGATTCCTGTTGATGATCTACCGAGCAGCCTCCAGAGACCTGCATCCGGTGACCCATTAACCGACCAGATCGCTATGTGGAAACACACCGCCCACGAGCATGTGGAAGCACTTCCTATATTCCACTACGTGGCGAGCTGGCTTGATACCCACAGGCCACCTTCTGTCCCTGTATCTTTGGTCCACCATGATTTCTCTACNGCNAACATGCTCGTCGACGACCAGGGCGATCTTGTCGTCATCGATTTCGAACTGGCAAGCATNGGAGANCCNCGTGAAGACTTGGGCTATTTCAAAGCATATGCACAAGCGGCTCCTCCGGATATTATCGATGAGAATCCAGAAGCATTTCTCAACAGGTACAGGGAAATCACTGGATTTAGCGAAGATCAAGTCAACCCAGCTGTTTTGACGTACTTCCTCGTCCTTGGGGTAATTGGTGTTGTGAGCCAACTATCGGCTACTGGTTCCGAAATGGCGCGGGGAAATACATCCGCAACGAATATCGCTTTCTCGCTTGATGGGTTATTGTTCGGGCAAGCGGCGTGGATGGCGGCAACTGACGCTTTAGAAGCCGCACTGGATGGAGAGGAATAAGGATGCTGACCCAACCAACAACTGACAAAATACTTCTTGCCATAGCTGACGACCTTAACGCAGTCGTAGCTCCTGCTATCGAAGATGAACAAGCCAAAGTATTACTTGGGCAAGCTGAGCAGCTTCTTCGACGATTAAGTCGCCGGAGCGCATCAGAAATAGCGTGGATGGTAGAGGAAATTGCGCAGATAGAAGACGCTCTTGGGCAAGAACGCAGCCAAATCGGCGGAGAGAGTTTACTTCTCAGCGATGTGGCGGAACGCTACTCACAGGCCTCCCAAGCATTAGCCGAAGCAATTGATGAAGCATTTGAATCCGGAGATAGCCAAAAACTCGGGGAGCTCAAACAAGTCTTAACATCACGAATCGCAAGAGAACAGGAAATCCTAGGACAACTTGATCTCGTCGGCAGAGGTTAATAGTTCAAGAGCAGACAAAAGCTCTCTTAAAATATTGATAATAGAAGGGGAAATAACAAATGTTTAACTTCGAAGGAAAAACAGTACTAATTACAGGAGCGAGCTACGGGCTCGGAGAACAATTCGCTTATTCATTCGCAGAGGCTGGCGCTGATCTAATTCTCACAGCACGTACGGAAGATTTGCTTCAAAATGTGGCAGAAAATTGCAGAGAAAAAGGAAGTAAAGTCACAGCTGTCACTGGCGATGTTTCCATAGAAGAAGACGTGAAAAACGTAGTTAGTACAGGTATCGAAGAGCATGGAAGAATAGATGTCCTTGTCAACAACGCAGGCATAGCTGATATGCGCGGCGTCGCTCCAGAACACTTTGACAGTGAAACGTTTAATCAGATTGTTTCTGTCGACCTCGTTGGAGCTTTCTATTACGCCCGAGAATGCGGCCGACATATGTTAGAAAACGGGTCGGGTTCTATCGTCAACATCGGATCAATACTTGGAAGCGGCGGAAGTGAAAACGGTGTGATTGCCTACAGCGCTGCAAAGGGAGGGCTACGAAACATGACCCTTCAGCTCGGTACCGAATGGGCGGATAGAGGAGTCCGAGTAAACGCGGTCTCCCCTGGATTCATTGTGACCGAGATGACAAGAGTTGCTNTGGAAGCGATGGGAATCGATAAATGGATCGCAAGTCGAACTCCAATGCGTCGAGTAGGTGAATCTCAAGAAGTAACTAATGCAGTGATGTTCCTTGCATCAGATCTGGCCAGCTACATAACCGGCGTCGACCTTCTCGTTGATGGCGGAACTAACGCGATAAACGGGAGCTTCCAAATCCCGCCTATTCACCATGAATGGAATGTTGACACGCCGATGATTCCAACATCCTACGAGCCTGTTCAACCCCGACCTGACTGGTACCAAGCCCTTGAGGCTGGAGTCCCAGGGGTCCACTACCCCCTACCAGANTAAATTTGANCGATATTAACACTCCGAATCANCCCGAGGAGTTAGAACCGATAAGCAGAAGAGCTTGGGTTGTCCTTTTCGTCTGCTCATCTTCAATGTTCTTACTTCTCCTCGATAGTGGTGCGATGTTCGTGGCCTTTCCCTTCATTGAAGATCGCTTCAGTGANCAGGCCTCGCGAACAACCCTGTCATGGATAATCTCAGCTTTCTTTATTGTCATGGTTTCTGCTCTTCTAGTTGCNGGAAGAGCGGCCGACAGGTTCGGGCGGAGAAAAGTTTTTCTCAGTGGACTAGTCATCTATGGGATTGCGGCTATTTTTGGCGGCCTGTTCTCAAACATATGGGCGCTAATTCTATTCAGGGCCTTTCAAGGTATGGGAGTAGCGATGCTATCCCCGACAGCGCTTGCAATATGTCTAGTTGAATTTCCGCATTCCCGGCGAGCGTACGCATTCGGAGTGTGGGGAACGATAGGGGCTGGAGCAGGATTATGCGCAAGCCCAATAGGTGCTGGACTTGTTGAAATTTTCAACTGGCGGGCTGTGTTCATCTTTACNGGCNTTGCAGCTCTTGNAACGCTTNNAGNCGGATGGTTCGTTCTTGGTANAGATGNGGAAGAACGAGACTCAACNCCAATTGATCTTTTNGCTGCACTGCTCGCNACGNTNACGGTTGCNAGCTTCACGCTGGTATTGGTTCAGGGNCAGGATTGGGGATGGAGCGCTACCCCAACATTGGTATGCNTTGCCTTCTTTGTCCTCTCTGCGCCGGNATTGGTCTACCGAAACACTTCTCACCCCTACCCTCTTCTCAATCCGAAAATTTTTACGAGCCGTTCTTTCAATATCGGCTGCTTGGGNTCAGTGTTCTGCCAGATAGGATTCTTCTCGATCTATTTTGGTCTTCCCCTGTACATGAAAGAAGTCTGGGATTGGACACCTCTTCGCATAGGGTTCGCCCTGATACCGCTTAACGTTATCCCAATACTGACTTCTGCTATTGCTGGAAAGATCGTGGACAAGCGTGGACCACGTTCAATGATTGTCTTTGGTGGATTGTGGAGCGGAGGCGCGTGCATTCTTATGGGGTTCTGGTTGATCGATATTGGATATACGTATCTCGCGATTGGACTATTAGCGTACGGCTTGGGAGCGATGGCAATCGGAAACACAACCACTATCGCGACTCTTATCGGTATCGATGACACTATGTTGGCTAGCGCAACGTCAGGTTCCTACACGGGAAGAAGGCTGGGGTCGGCACTCGGAGCAGTCTTGGCTGCAGCTATTGTCGGTAATAGAATCGGAGAAGATTTCGCAGACGCGTACCTCTGGGTATGGGTTCTTGGAACAGCCGCATATCTTCTCGGTGCAATAGTTACCTTCCTGTTCTACCCGAAGCAGATAAGCCAACCTAAAGAACAAACGGTGGAAAGCTTTCCTTTCACCGATTGAGGAAATCGGATTCTGATTCTGTCTTCCGTTTGGTTTGTTATATCGTATGGGCATGGACAAAAAACGAATAGTTATCACAGGAGCTAGTAGGGGCATCGGGTTAGAAATGGCGCGGATCCTTATTAGCCAAGGACACACAGTATATGGAGCAGTTCGGAACCCTGAAGGAGCTACTGACCTCCAAGAAGCAGGACCCGAAGGGATCCTTCAACTCGATATCAGCGACCAAGATTCGATAACTGCGTTCGGAGAGAACCTCGCAAATNCNNCTNACGCTCTAGACATCCTCGTTAATAANGCNGGAATTACCAGCAACGACCTNGGTGCTGACCGGAGACAATGCAANCCATGGCAGGTTGATAATGAAATAGTCCTCGAGGAGACGAGAATCAACGCNCTAGGCCCCATGATGGTTACACGAAGCGTCATAGGGCTCCTCGAAGCAGGACAAAATCCCGTCGTATTAAATACATCGTCCCAACTTGGATCCATGATCATTGGAGCTGCGATGCCTTTCGATGTTGCCTACAACGTTTCAAAAGCCGCATTGAACATGATCACTGTCATGTCAGCGTCAACAAATAAGAACGTGTCATTCGTTGCCTTGCACCCAGGTTGGGTAAAGACAGATATGGGAACAGATGCTGCTGAAATGGAAGTTTCTGATTCAGCAGGGGCCATTGTTANNTCNCTTTTGGGGCTTACTATCGAGGACTCTGGGCGGTTTATCCGCTGGGACGGCACCGATCACCCTTGGTAATGTCAACGATTGAGCAGCTATGGCGGTATCCGGTTAAGTCTCTCCAAGGGGAACAACTAACCTCCACAGAAGTCACAGATGTCATACCTGGTGACCGGGCATGGGGAATTCTTGATAATGAAAGCGGGCAACTGCTGTCGGCGAANCGGGTGCCGAAACTACTTGAAGGGTCAGCAGNATTAGTCGATGATGGCTGCCTTATCACCATCGATGGCAATGAATTCCACAGTAGCGACGCTGGGACCGATGCTGGCCTGTCGTCGTGGTTAGACCGAGAGGTACGACTAGCTCGCCCAACTCCCGGAGAACAGTCAACAATTGAAATTGAATGGGATGAGGGTCACGATGAGGCCCCTGAAAAGCCAGAAGTTTTTGAATTTTCTACTGCTCCGGGTTGGTTCTTCGACTCGAGTTCAAGTCTGCACCTAATAGGTTCGGGTACCCTTACCATGCTCGACTCTCGCGTTGGGGAAGGAGCTGGTGATGTACGGAGGTTCAGGCCAAATATCGTTGTCGCTACATCGGAAGCATTTATCGAAGATGAATGGGTCGGTAAAGAGTTGGTTCTTGGGGGCGTCACTGTAGATGTAAAAAAGAGGACGGATCGCTGCATCGTCATCTCTAGAGCCTTTGGTGAATTTCCAGCTTCACGAAAAACTCTGAAATACCTCAGCAAAAATCATCAACGAGAAGCAGGTCTCAGTTTGGAACCAGTCCAGCCAGGGCGTATGGCAGTTGGAGATCCAGTAAAGATATCCAACGACTAGTTCTGGTCAAATTGTTCTCGTACTGCGGGATTAGTTACTACGTCAGGAAGGCGGTCACCCGATGCTCCGAGGGTGGAACCTCCATCAACAGTCAAGGTCTGGCCCGTGATGTAGCTTGCCTTCTCTGATAGAAGAAAGAGGACAGCGTTGGCGATATCTGCGGGTTCTCCTCTGCGTTGAAGCGGAATTCTCTGAGCGACTTCTTGCACGTCGCCCTGACCGGCCCTCGGTGTTTTCACGGTTCCTGCCGCTACCGCATTGACACGAATACCATGCTGGCCCCACTCGGCAGCCATGGTCCGAGACATAGATTCAAGTCCTGCTTTTGCAGCCCC
>PAEG01000077.1 GCA_002703045.1 Acidimicrobiaceae bacterium | reverse complement strand
AGGGAGGTGTTGAAGCATGGTGTGATAAAGAGAGCAGCAGGCGCGCAATTATCCAATATCCTCCATTTGGGCATTTGGCAGTCATTTCGGGACCTGGGTCTGAAGAGTATATAACGGAGGTTGCGGCTCAAGGTAATTTAGAAGTTCTTGGCCCAAATGATGGTGCTTGGTTGGTGAAATCTCCTCAGTTGGAAGATCTGTCTGGGGCTCTCTCGAGGGTTCCCCGTCCGAAGAAGCGACTTCGGCTTGCTATAGATCCTGCTAGGTTCTGAAGACTTAGGACTCGTATTGGATCCAAGCTTGTCGCCGGATTTCATACATAGCGATTGAAGCAGCAACTGCAACATTCAATGAGCCAATCTTTCCTAACTGTGGGATATAGGAAGTTGCGTCACATTCTGTGAGTATCTTTGGCTCTATCCCTCGATCTTCATGCCCGATGACAAAGCATACATTACCGCTCAGATCAACCTCGAAGATCGGAAGCGAATCGGTCGCAAGTTCAAGAGCGACGATAGTGTACCCTTCAGATCTGGCTTCAATGATGGCTTCACTAGGAGTATCAAATTCTTTCCACTGTATGTAGCGTTCAGAACCTAATGCAGTTTTCCCTACTTTAGAATTGTCGGGAGTGGTAGCGTTAGAAGTGAACCAAATATGGTCTACCCGCTCGGCTGCTGCTGTTCGGAGGATAGAACCGACATTGTATGGTCCTTGAACCCCACAGATGATAATGGCTAATTTTCCTCGCGGTTTTTTTCGCCAATCTCTATGAAGTCTTTTTAGTTGGGTTCCAGATAGATTTTGGCTCATTTTACGGTGACCTTCAATAGTCGGTATCCAGATTTACTAGACAGTCTCTGAACGTTATAGCTAACTTTATCTAACCATTTTGCAAGGCTGTCAGCTCCCAAGTGTTTCTGTACAACCAAAATCGCTTCTCCATCATCAGACAATCTTTGTAGCCATAGATCCAGCATTGTGTAAAGTTTAGATTTTCCGATGCGAATCGGAGGGTTTGACCAGATCAGATCAAAGCGTATGTCCTCATCGATGTGGTCAGGGTGTTCAACGTTTGCTCCAAATGCTCCTACATTCTCTATGGTTAATGAGCGGGCACGTGAGTTGATATCGGTTGCCCATATCTGAGCCTCTGGGAAACGGTGGCATAAGGTCCTAGCAATTGGGCCATACCCGCACCCGAGATCCAAAGCAGTCTTCACGGTTGCATCTGGTCGCGGGGCGTGCTGGAGAAGGTATTTTGTGCCAGGGTCAATTTTCTTTGAAGAAAAGATGCCGCTACTAGTTCTTAAAGTCGCTGTAAGGTCCGGTAGGACAAGATCAACCGTAAAATTCTCTGATGGGACAGTAGGGTCTTCATCAAAATAATGTGATTGGGAATCCATGTAAGAAACGCTACATGCTTCCAACCTTCGTGTGCTGCTATATCCTAAGAGAATGGAATCTTTATCAATTCGTGTGTTTGGCGACCCAGTGTTAAAACGCGTCGCTGAGGACGTTCAAGACATCGACGGGTCATTGGCTTCCTTGTGCGGGCGTATGCTTGAAGCAATGTACCAAGCTCCAGGGATTGGCCTAGCTGCTCCTCAAGTTGGCGTAAGTAAAAGGTTTTTTGTTTACGACTATGGTGATGGTCCGAAGGTTCTGATAAATCCGGAGATAGTTGAAAGCGACGGTGAATGGGAGTTCGACGAAGGATGTCTTAGCGTTCCGGGATTATCGTGGAACATTGTTCGTCCTAAGAAAATACATATCGTTGGTTACGGACTGGAAGGTGAAGAGATCTCGATAGAAGCTGACGAACTTGAATCAAGGCTATATCAGCATGAGATGGATCATCTCAATGGNAAACTTCTCCTAGATTATCTTGATGATGACCAGANGAGAGAAGCAAAAAAAATTCTTCGACAAATGATCATGAGTCACGGAAACGATGACCCAGANGGGCCCNAAAGGATNAAATTTCCGTGACAGGTTCTGNACGGCATATTGACCGTGTTGCGTACATTGGTACTCCAGCAATCGCTGTCGAGCCGCTAATAAAGCTGAACGAAGCGGGCTACGACATACCGCTTGTTGTTACTGGCCCAGACAAAAGAAGAGGCAGGGGGTCTTCCACTTCACCTAGCGCTGTTAAACGGGAGGCAGAACGTCTGGGTTTAAACGTTTCATCTGATGTTGATGACCTTGTCTCCATTGATGTTGATCTAGCTATTGTCGTGGCTTTTGGGCAATTGATTCCAAAGCACGTACTCGATCATGTACAAATGATAAATATCCACTTCTCGTTGCTTCCTCGATGGCGTGGCGCCGCGCCTTTAGAGAGAGCGATTCTAGCTGGGGATAGAAAAACTGGGGTTTGCATTATGGAACTCGAAGAAACTCTAGATACTGGCGGGATATACCGTTCTGTCGAAATACCAATCGAGCCTAACCAGACACTTGAGGAGTTGAGGGTAAAGAGTGTTTCTGAGGGTTCGGCTTTGTTGCTCCGGTCTCTTAAAGAGGGACTCGGTAGTCCCTCTCCGCAGGTAGGAGAACCTTCGTATGCGCATAAGATCTCTAGCTCTGAACTTGAAATTCACTGGGGCCTTTCCTCTGAAGAAATATTGAGACTGGTTCGGCTTGGGCGAGCTTGGACTACTGTTTCTGAGAGTAGGTTGCGTGTGCATTCAGCAAAAATTGGAAGTTTAACTAACTTAGAGGTTGGGCAACGTAAAGGTTTTTCTGTCGGTTCACTTGACGGAACGATTGAGTTGCTCGAAGTGCAACCAGAAGGCAGAAAGAAAATGTCGACTGAAGATTGGATCAACGGCCTGACAGAAAAGACAACCGGATACCTCGGTAATGGATAAACCCTCGGCTTCCTCTCAAGATGGTGTTGAGGCTCGGAAAGTAGCAATTGATTGTATTCGTCGCATTGATGAATATGAAAGTTATGCAAACATTGTCCTAGTAAATGCGTTTAAGAAATCGAATTTTGAGCAACGTGACAAAAACTTAATCACAGAAATCGTCTATGGCGCTACGAGAATGCAGCGTGCCTTGGATTGGGCTGTTGACCGATATCTGATGAAGTCTCCGCCAACCGCCTTACGAGCGTCACTTAGAATTGGAGCATATCAGTTGCTTTATACTCGCATTCCACCACATGCGGCTGTGAGTACAACGGTTGAAGCCAGTTCGAGAAAAAACAGGGGTGTTGTAAATGCTGTTCTCAGAAGAGTGGCGGAAAGTGTCCCTATTGAGTGGCCCAATGAAAGCATTCGACTTAGTTATCCCGATTGGCTTATTGAACTTGTAGAGTCCGAACACGGGGTGCGTGAAGGGCAAGAGATGCTTGAGTATATGAATATTTCTCCTCCGGTAACTGAACGCGATGACGGGTATATCCAAGATCTTTCCTCGCAATGGGTAGTGGAGAACATTGATATTCAGCCAAACGAGATGATCCTAGACCTGTGCGCTGCCCCAGGGGGGAAAGCAACGGCAATGGCGTCTAACGGGGCGTACGTCGTTGCTTCAGATCTACATCATTCGCGAAGCCGTCGTATGGCACAGAATGTAAAACGTTTAAGAACGGATCAGGTTTTTCAAGTCACAACAGATGGGGTTGAGCCTTGTTTCGGTGAGTCCATGTTCGATAAAGTTCTGGTAGATGCTCCTTGTTCAGGCTTAGGTGTTCTTCATCGCCGGGCTGATGCACGATGGAGAATAAAGCGGTCTGACATCGATAATCTAGCTACCCTCCAACTTAAGCTTTTGCGTTCAGCTAAAAACTTGGTTAAGCCAGGCGGTGAATTAATTTACAGTGTTTGCACAGTAACAGAAGCTGAGACTTCAAACGTAGTAAAAAATTTTACTAAATCCGTTGACGGAATCTCACCTGTAGCTATAAATGACCCTCGTTGGCGAAAGAAAGACGGTGGGGCGTTCTTACTTCCCCAAGATCATGGGACCGATGGAATGTGTATGTTCAAATGGATAGTTGAATAAGGAGTTTCAGATCTTATNGGAGATTTATCTAAACCCAGTAGAATTTGGTTATGGAAAACTCAATAGCACTTGAAGCAAAAATACTGACTGTGTCTGATGGGGTAGTNGTAGGTGAACGCGAAGATNTTTCTGGAGGGAATCTACAAAAACTTCTTGAGGAGTCTGGGTGGNTGATAAAGAAACGGGCCGTAGTTAAAGACGGTTCGGAGTCNGTGGCTTCTGCCATTATTGAGCTTGCTGAGGGGTTTCATGGGTTAATAGTCACCACTGGTGGGACAGGNTTTGGCCCACGAGATCAGACTCCGGAGGGAACTCGCAAAGTCCTCGAACGTGAAGCTCCCGGTCTNGCAGAAGCTATGCGGTTAACNAATCCGCTGGGAAGACTGTCTCGAGCTGTTGCAGGNACTTTGGGTTCAAGTCTTATCCTTAATGTTCCAGGTTCGNCTAAAGGAAGNGTNGAGTGTTTAGAGGCCGTTCTCGATATTGTTGATCACGCTGTCCGTCTTCTTGAAGATAATAAAGATCCACACCCNACAGAACCTGCTAGCTGACTATGTCTTCCNNGGATCTAAATGATGAGCTGATGATGGAAAGNGCTCTAGGAAATGCTGAAGCNGTTCGACTTACTGCCTCTCCAAATCCNTGGGTGGGGTCAGTCTTGGTAACTCCTAGTGGCGAGGTNTTCGATGGGTCNACAATGCCTGTAGGNGCTGAACATGCAGAAGTAAACTGTCTCCTTAAAGCAGATACCGAAACTAGTGGATCTACTTTGTATACAACCCTTGAACCGTGCTGTCACTCTGGAAATACTCCACCNTGCACNGAAGCGTTGGTACAAGCTGGAATAGATAGGGTTGTTGTTGGCATCATTGATCCCGATAAGAGAGTGAACGGANAAGGNGTNGCTTANCTTCGAGCTCATGGTGTTGAAGTCGAAGTGGGAATCAAAGAAGACGAAGTTCGGTNACAACTNCTCCCATACATCCATCACCGAACTACCGGACGTCCATATGTTGTGGTCAAAGTTGCTTCGACTNTAGATGGAAGAATCGCTTCACCGNATGGAACTAGTAAATGGATAACTGGTCCTCAAGCTCGANAAGAAGCTCATAAGTTGCGTGCATANTCTGATGCAATTTGCGTTGGGGCAGAAACAGTTCGGCTAGATAATCCTCGGTTGACTGTGAGAGATTGGTCACCCGCGTCAGGATCAACGAACGAACTTGATCCGATTCGAATAGTTCTCGGGCAAGCGCCTAAGAACTCTTTAATCCACCCCTGTATTGAAATGGTTGGAGAAATCGAAGACATCCTAGACGAATTGGGGGAAAAGGGAATTCTCCAGCTGCTTGTTGAAGGTGGCGGAAATACTATAAGTAGATTTCACGATTCAGGCTACGTAGACAGATATGAAATTTTCTTTGCCGCAGCGTTCTTTGGAGGAGAAAATTCAGTATCGATGCTTTCTGGAGCTGGGGTGTCAGATGTGGAGGACCTATGGAGAGGCCGGATAGTTAGCCTTTCCCAGCGTGGAGATGATTTTCAAGTAACGGTCGAACCAAAGTTAATTAAATAGACTAACTCATGATCATAATGGCGCTAGGTTAGATGCATGCTTCGACTCGTGTTGCCGAAAGGCTCTTTAGAAAAATCTACTCTCGAACTCTTCGCTTCTGCTGGTCTATCTGTTAGCAGGGGGTCGAATGTTGACTACAAAGGAACTATCGATGATCTCAGGGTGGAATCAGTCAGAATCCTTCGCCCGCAGGAAATTGGTCGATATATAACTGATGGACTTTTTGACCTTGGAATCACTGGGCGTGATTGGATTGAAGAAACCGGAAGCAATGTCGAATCTCTTGGTCAGCTGCGATATAGCAAGAATACTGAACGGCCAGTCCGAATCGTTGTCGCAGTTCCACAAGAAAGCCCATGGAACTCAGTAAGTGATCTCCCTCAAGGAGTAAAGGTGAGTACCGAGTACCCTTCGCTTACAGCGGAGTACTTTTTGGCTAAGGGCGTTAAAGCAGATATCCAGCTCTCTTATGGGGCTACTGAAGCAAAGGCACCTGAGATCGTTGATGCCGTTGTTGATATTACAGAAACAGGAAGAGCACTTAAGGCAGCTGGTCTAAAGATTCTGGATACTATATTGACAAGCCACACAGAGCTGATCGCTAATCACGAATCTTTCGAAGATCCAGACAAGCGTCAAGCAATGGAGCAAATACGGACTTTATTGCAAGGGGTTCTTGATGCTCGAGGAAAGGTGATGGTTAAAATGAATGTCCTTTCTGAAAANCTAAACGAAGTTATAAGCCAGCTTCCATCNATGAANTCGCCAACAGTAAATGAACTATCNACTGGAGATGGTTTCGCAGTAGAAACGGTTGTTGAGAAAGATCAAATAAATATNCTGATTCCAGACTTACGAGGNGCTGGAGCAACNGATATTATCGAACTGCCAATCTCAAAAATCGTTCCTTAGTCCCATCGAACAGGGAGTGATCTTTTCCCCCAAAGAAGGAAAGGCTCAATTCTTTGCGGCTCTCCATCAAGTCTCAGATTCGGGAATCGTTCCACTACGGCACGAAGAGCAATCTTAGCTTCCAGTCTTGACAGCTGAGCACCAGGACAGAAGTGATGGCCCAGGCCGAATGCGACGTGCTTTCTAAGTTCATCAGGGTTTCTGTCAAGTCTGAAAATATTTGGGTCTTCGAATATTTCTGGGTCGCGGTTTGCCGCTCCGAATGTGGCCATAACCTTTGAGCGTTCAGGAATTTTGACTCCATCGAAAACAGTCTCCTCTGTGTTTGTNCTGTAAAGACCAAGAACAGGGGNATCCATTCGTAAGCTTTCCTCTATGGCTATCGTGTCAAGAGTCGGATCGTCTCTAACTTGGCTATANAGCTCTGGATTCTCTAAAAGCCTCCAGAAAATATTGGTAAGGAGTGAAGTTGTCGTTTCATTACCGCCGACAAGAAGTTGGTTCAACATAACTAGGCGTTCACTGTCACCTAGTTTTCTTCCATCTACTTCCGCTAGAAGAATTCCAGTTATCACATCATCTGGGAGCACAGTTCCGGCCGTACTGTGATCGGCAGTTTCTGGGGGATAGCCATTATCGATGAGGGTGTCTCTTCTATTGTCAATCTGTTGCAGAAGGTACTCTTCCATAGCTTTTCGTGCTGCTTTTGGTGCTTCCATATCTGGGGCACTTGCCTCCGCAAGTTGCTGGTCACTCCAAGCTTTAAATTGGTCAATGTCATCAGTCGGGACGCCTAAAATCTTTGCAATAACTAGAACTGGTAATGGGCAAGCCAACGCATCATGAAGGTCGGACCTATTTCTACTTTCCATTTCATCCAGCAGCTCATCAACGAGAGAAGATATTTCACTTTCCATCGCAGCTACATGTCGGGGCGCAAAGCTTTTCTGAATAAGTTTTCTGTACCACGTATGCTGAGGGGGGTCGCTAAATAAACACCCTTGAACTGAATAGCGTGGCATTTGACCATAGTGGCTAGACCACATGTCAATATTTGTTAAAAGCTGGACGACATCCTCGTAGCGGGTAACAGTGAAAAGAGGATGAGAAAAATCATCAAACTTGTGAACCGGACACTTTTCTCTAAGCTTTTCGTATTCCGTAAACGGATCTTTGAGAGTTTGTGATGCAAAAGGGTTGTAATCGATTTCAGAAGCCATATCTAGATCGTAGGAAACACTTTCATCACATGCACGTCTGAAGATCCCAAAATCTAAAAGTTGGTTCCTTTATTAGGAATGGTTTGCCAGTTTTCTGACCTTATGAGCAATCTCAGGCCAGTAAATTGAAGGTAGATCATGTCCCATATCATCATATACAACCAACTCGGATTCTGGGATAGCTTTAGCCGTCGCAAGTCCACAATGGAGGGGGAGTAAGGGGTCAACAGCACCATGAATTATCAATACAGGTAGTAGCAATTCTGTGAGTCGACTGGTCCTATCTCCGCTCATAGCGATAGCGGCTATCTGAAATCCAACTCCTTCAGGGCAAAAACTACGGTCATGAGACGCCTCTGCTTGTGAGGTCGCATACTGTTCATCCCAAAGAGGGCCAGCTAGTGAACGAGAGCCGATCACGTTGGCTTTAAGTATTTCCTCTCTGCCCTCTGGTGTATCTCCGACAATAGCTTCCAACGCTTCTTCAGTTGGGGTAAAGAGTTCGGGGGCACCAGTCGTCGAACAGATACTAGTAAGAGACAGAACGCATGTCGGATGATCGATTGCTAAGGTTTGGGCGATCATTCCACCCATTGATGCGCCCACAATATGCGCCGATTGATAGCCCAAAAAATTTAGAAGAGCGACGGCGTCATCAGCCATTGTTGATAATGAGTAAGGGGATTCAATACTTTCGCCATTCAACGCTTTGGCTAGTAGGTCCATAGCAGCTGGTGGGTCCCCAACAGACTTAGTGGATAGTCCACTGTCACGATTGTCGAAGCGNATGACTCTAAAACCTTGAGAAGCTAAATGNTCGACAAACTCGATAGGCCATCCAATTAACTGTGCACCGAGACCCATNATGAGGAGAAGTGGNTCTCCGTCCNTTGGCCCATTCAACGNATAACACAATTCNATTCCGTTTACTTTGGTAGTTAGCTCTTCTGTCTCCATAATTCTTTCTCTTNCCCTNNTNCTTTNTTTACTTTGGCTCTTGGGCACTTATTCAGTTTTGACTATCTTCTTTAGGTTCTTCCCGAAGTGNCTNCTGTTCCGATATTTGGANAAAGGCGACTTGTATTTGTTGAAGGGCTTCTCGGAGTACATTTTCATTTTGTCCGAGTCGTCCCTNTAGTCCTGTCAAGATGGCACTNATAGCATCAATAGCAATTTTCGCNGCGTCTATAGAAGGCGGTTCATTTGATAAGTGGATTGCNGCNAATTCGTAAATGCCCATTACATGATTNGCTATGACATCTTCGGCAGGAGTTTCGGACAGCCGCTGTCGAACCTCGGCTAGTTCTGCAGCCATCATACGAGCTTGCTCCTGCTCCTCCGGGGTTAAATCATCAAATCCAGGAGGGTTAGCTGAAACTTCAGCAGGGTCAGTCCCATCATTTCTCTCCTCGGGTACGTCGTGTTCTCCATGTGGCGTCCAAATACTCATCGATTCTCCTTCTATGTCTCTATATGAACTCTATAGAGATAGTTGCCTAATCCGAAAGTTTCGCTGATACTCTAGTTATTGTCTCAGAGGTATTTATTGGGATCAAGAAAGTGCTGTCGAGAGGCAGTCACCTAGCTGCTCCATCAAAAGGTGGAATCGCAAGAGCATTCTTCGGTTAACGCAGTATAGGTGCAACACAAGTCGTGGCCTTATGGCCTACATCGGCGGGTGCTGATTTTCTTTGGCCCCGCCGTTTAATATTTAGGAACCGCAATGAGACGGCGGTTTAGAAAATCTACACAAAGGAGATTTAACTTGATCAGGAGCTTGACATAGCTGGGAATGCAGAGCCTCGAATTAATGAGTCGATACGCGCCGAAGAAGTTCGGCTTGTTTCTCCAGAGGGAGAACAGATAGGTATCACGCCAATTAATGAGGCTCTAGAAAAAGCCCGAGACCTCGAACTCGATTTGGTAGAAGTAGCTGAGAATGCAAACCCACCGGTTTGTAGGATCATGGACTATGGCAAATATAAGTATGAAGCAGCTCAAAGGGCGAAGGATTCCCGAAAGAAAAGCACAAATATCGTAGTAAAAGAGCTTAAATATAGACCCAAGATTGCTAAAGGCGATTTTGATACGAAAACAAACAAAGTTCGGAAATTTCTCGAAGGTGGNCACAAGGTGAAATTGACGATTATGTTTCGTGGTCGTGAAGTTCAACATCCGGAATTGGGAAGAAAAATTCTTGATGATGTCGCAGAGCTTATGGAAGATATCGCAATTCTTGAGGCTTACCCGCAGCTCGATGGGAGAAATATGACCATGGTCCTTGGCCCAGATAAAAAAGCAATCGCCAATCTTCGCAAGGCAAAAGAAAAACAACAAGAAGATGAGCAAGGCTAAGGATGGGAACAGCTTTAAGCCAGTGTCAAGTTGTTAGATGTAATTGACTGATCAGATTACAAAAACTTGAGGATCATTCAGAAGTAGATCGAATCTACTGAAAAGTTAAATGGAGAAAAAATGTCAAAAATGAAAACGCATAAGAGTTCAGCAAAAAGATTCAAGAAAACGTCAAAGGGTAAGCTCAAGCGGGGCAGGATGCACCGTAACCATCTAGCAGAAGCAAAATCCCCGAAGCGTAAGCGAAAGGCGCGAAGGCCGGCAGAAGTAAGTAAAGCAGATACTTCAGCTGTACGGCGAAATCTAGGAATTTAANCATCAAATTAGGTCAGATTCCATTAATAGGGGTATAGGAGAAGAGAAATGGCAAGAACAAAAACTGCGGTAAATAGAAAGAAGCGTCGTCGCCAGGTATTGGGGAAGGCTAAAGGGTACTACGGAAACAAAAGTAGGACGTTCCGTGCTGCAAATGAACAGGTTATGCATAGCGGAAATTATGCATATCGTGATCGGCGTGCCAGAAAAGGTGAATTTCGCAAATTGTGGATCCAGCGTATCAATGCGGCGTGCCGTCAGCATGGGACCACTTACAGCCGGTTTATTAGCGGTCTGAAAAATGCTGAAGTGGAAGTAGATCGAAAAAATCTCTCGGATCTAGCTATTCATGAGCCAGCTGCTTTCGCTGAATTAGTTGAAATCGCGAATAAGGCAAACGCTGACCACGCAGGCTAGCCAAAGGAATGGTCGCTGTATCTAAGAGCAACCGAAGAGTTAGAGAGCTACGGAAACTCCTGAGAAAAAGCTCGTATCGTCACACTACGAAAACATTTGTCATTGAGGGCCTAAATCTTTTGCGTGAGGCAGGGCTAACCGGGAACGTACCGATTGATATCTTCGTTGCCGAAGGTGACAGGGGTACAACTGCAGAAATCGAAACACTTGGATTTGATCACCCAAGAATCTGGGAGCTTGAGATAGAAGCACTGAGATCTATTGGGTCGACCCAGAACCCTCAACCAGTTCTGGCTACAGTTCCGATGATCGAGCATTCCTATGATGAAGTAATTCGATCTCTTCCAAATTTTTTAACTATCGGAGTGGAGGTTAACGATCCGGGGAATGCAGGGACGATTATTCGAACCGCGGCAGCTGCTGGCGCTGATGCGGTTGTTTTCTCACATGGGTCTGTCGATATTTATAACCCCAAAGTCATTCGAGCCTCAGCCGGATCAATATTTCGCATTCCTGTGATTGACTCTGAGGATGCACTCAGCGTCATCCAAGAATGCCACAAGCAGAAAATAGCTACATTGGGATTAACTGGAAAGGGAGAAATTGATTATTCCGCTTGTGATTTAACCCAACCCATTGCGTTATTTGTCGGAAACGAGTCTCGGGGTTTGGGGAGTTCAATACTTGAAAAACTTACGGCAGAAATTTCGATTCCAATGGAAGCTGGAGTGGAATCACTTAACGCTGCTGTTGCGCTTTCAATAGTCTGTTTCGAAGTAAGTCGACAAAGGGCCCTCAATGATGTTTGACATCACTCAGTCAGCTTGCTGATCCGATTATTCTAGACATTGGTGACTTATCAATTAATTCACTGCAATATATACCTCCAACCTGCGACAATGGCACTAGCTAAGTTTAAAGACGGTAAATCGTGAGCGAATATCAAAAACTCATAGATGAAGCACAATCAGCTGCTGATTCATCACAAAACTCCGAAGAACTAGGTTCGGCGCGTAGTAAATTCCTTGGAAAGAAATCGCAGTTATCTGAAGCTAAAAAAGAATTGGGCAAGCTTCAAGAAAGCGATCGGGCAGCAGCTGGAAAAGAATTAAACGAAGTGCGAAAACTCATTGAAGAAGCTTTCGAGCAACGTGAAGTAGCCCTTCAAGAAGAGGCGTGGAATCTCCAGTTTGAATCGGAACGGATAGATTTGTCAGAGAGGTTGGAAAGCTTGCGAAGAGGCCACCTCCACCTTATTACTCAAGCTCGTGACCACCTAGAAGACGTATTCGTCGGAATGGGATTTACTGTTGCTGAAGGGCCGGAGGTAGAGACTGCTTGGTATAACTTTGAGGCTCTAAACATACCAGATTGGCACCCAGCAAGAGGAAACTTTGACACGATCTTCGTTAACTTAGGTTCTCCAGAAGAGGTTATGCTGCGATCTCACACATCGCCTGTTCAGGTTAGAACCATGGAAAATCATCAACCGCCAATCTACATAGTTGCTCCAGGTCGAACGTTCCGAACAGACAATGCAGACGCTACTCATCTTCCAGCTTTTAATCAGATAGAAGGTCTTGTTATTGATAAGGGGATCACTATGGGGGACTTGGCAGGAACAATAGATTCTTTCGTTCAAGCTTTCTTTGGTGCTGAGGTGAAGTCAAGGTTGAGGCCAAGCTATTTCCCGTTTACAGAACCGTCTGCGGAGTTTGATATCTCCAGATCAGATGGAAGTTGGTTGGAGCTTGGAGGTTGCGGGATGGTGCACCCAAATGTGCTCTCAAATTGCGGCATTGACCCAGAAGAGTGGCAGGGTTTTGCGTTCGGTTTTGGAATTGACCGGCTAGTTGCTATGAGGTATCAGCTTGATGACATCCGCGAACTTGTAGTCAATGACGCCCGATTCCTTAGGCAGTTTTAGGGGAATATATGAAAGTTCTTCTGTCGTGGTTGAAAGAATTCGCTCCGGAAATTGATGGCGATCCAGTTTCTTTAGGTGAGCGTTTAAGCCACTTAGGTTTAGCCGTTGAAGAAATATCCATTCTTGGAGAAGGCCTTGAAGGCGTAGTTGTCGGTCGTATTTTGGATCTTCGCCCCCATCCAGATGCGGAAAGAATACAGCTGGTTGATGTCGACTTAGGAGACGGTAGCGCTACTCAAATTTGTTGTGGGGCGTTCAATATGGAGGTTGGGGACCATATCCCAGTTGCAACTATAGGTAGTGTCCTTCCAGATGGACTAGAAATCTCACAAAGAAAGCTCCGCGGCGAACTATCTAATGGAATGTGCTGTTCACCTGCTGAGCTTGGTTTGGGTGATGACCATGACGGGATAATGATTCTCCCGAAGGACTCCAATGTATTATCTGTCGGCGTGCCCATTGCGGAAGCCTTGGGGATGCAACGAGATGTTTTGTGGGACCTCGAAGTGAACGCCAATCGACCAGACGCTATGAGCGTAGCGGGAGTCGCACGTGACCTTGCTGCATCCCTTGGGATTCCATTTACGTACCCAGAGTATGGATTGACAGAAGGAAAGTCGAAGCTTTCTGACCTTTCATCAGTTGAAATAATCGACCCAACATTATGTGGTCGGTTTGCCATACGCGCTGCTTCAGGAGTTTCAATTGGGGAGTCACCGCTTTGGATGCAGAATAGGCTAATAAGTCTCGGGATGAGGCCAATAAATAGCGTCGTGGATATTTCTAACTATGTCATGCTCGAGCTTGGACAGCCCAACCATACGTATGACCTCGCCAAGGTCCCTGGGGGCCATCTTTCTATTAGGCGTGCCAATGAAGGGGAGGCTATAACCACCCTAGATGGGGAAAAGCGAACACTTATCTCAGAAGATGGAGTGATCGCCAATATTCAAGGAGAGGCAATAGGAATAGCTGGAGTTATGGGGGGACTGTCTACAGAGATTTCTGAAAGCACTACTGATGTTTTAATCGAAGTGGCATGGTGGGATCCTCCCTCCATCTCCAGAACTGTCAAGAGATTAAATCTTATGAGTGAAGCCTCGATGCGTTTCCGTCGTGGGGCAGATTACGGGGAGAACATTGAACGATCATTGGATCGTATCGGCAACCTATTGGCTGATTGCGGAGCGGAAATTGTATCGGGAATCGAACAAGATACTGGAAACCTNCCATCTCGCGATTCCATTAAGGTGAGGACGAGTAAAATCAATNGCCTATTGGGAGTTGATTTATCAGCACAAGACATGAAGTCACACCTTGAGTCGATTGGGTTCGAAGTCGCTGTTAAGAAAGAGCACCTTTCTGTCACAATACCTACATGGAGGTGGGATACAGCTACCGAAACCGACNTCTCNGAGGAANTNGCAAGGATGTTCGGGTATGAAAATATTAGNCGTTCAGTCCCTAAGGGGACTGCTCCTGGNGCACTAANCGAGTATCANAAAAACCGAAGACGCGTTCGCGAAATACTTGTAGGTGTTGGTTGTGATGAGACAATGCCTATGCCCTTCCTCGCCCCTGGAGATCTTCGAGCAGCTGGGCTTGCTGAAGAAGCTATAAGCCTCACAAATCCTTTGGTTCAAGAAGAATCGCTTTTACGCACCTCACTTTTACCGGGCCAATTAAAGGTCGTCGCATATAATCAATCCCATAGGGTGGAAGATCTTCGTTTTTTCGAAATTGGCCATGTGTTTCTAGATTCACCTGATGAAGTGCTTCCAGATGAGCGCGAGCACCTTTCTGTAGCGCTGGTTGGCGTTCATGTCTCTGAAATAGTTGACCTCCTCTATGTCTTGGGAAGTGAGCTGGCACTGCCTAATCTCCAACTAGCCTCTAAGGAACTTCCAGGAATACACCCTGGTCGAGCAGCTGAGATTTTAGTAGCAGGAAAATCTAGCGGCGTCATAGGCGAAGTAGACCCTAGAGTCCTAATGTCTTACGGGATTGATGGAAGGGTAGCGTGGCTAGAGTTGAATCTTGGGAAAATCTTATCTGGGCCGCTTGGGAAGAAAAGCTTCAGAAGCGTTTCAAAATACCCTTCAAGTGATGTGGACCTTGCCTTCGACGTACCTGAATCAGTTACCTCAGCGTCGATATTAGGGTGCCTACGAAAGGCAGGAACCGACCTATTGCAGCAAGTGAAGTTATTTGACACATATTCAGGTAACGCTATAGAAGAAGGCCATCGAAGCCTTGCGTATAGGCTCCGATTCCAAGCAAGTGATCGAACATTGACTGACGATGAGGTGTCAGCACTTCGTTCTAAATGCATTCAGATGGTTGAGCAAAAAACAAACGCCAGACTTCGCTTGTAGTATATTTATACAAAAATACGTATAAATATACTATTCTTAGGTATAATGACCATATGAAAAATATAGGAATCATAGGAGCTTCGGGATATACCGGTGCAGAGCTACTCAGGCTAATAGCTCAACACCCTGAATTTAACCTCCAGTTTGCAACTGGAGAAACCCAAGCAGGCACTGCTATCCGGGATCTATATCCCAGCCTTTCAACCGCATACCCCAATGCACACTTTGATTCATTTTCTCCTGAAATGGTTGACGGCCTTGACCTCGTATTCTGCGCCTTACCTCACGGAGTGAGCCAAAATGTCATCCCAGATATATGCGAAACAGTNGATCACATCGTCGATCTAGGTTCTGATTTTCGTCTTAAAGACCCTTCTCTTTATCAAGAGTGGTACGGGTCAGAACACTCCTGCCCAGAGTTATTGAATGATTTTGTCTACGGACTCCCAGAATTATTTAGAAATGAAATTGAAGGAGCACATCTNATAGCAGCAACCGGNTGNAATGCCGCAGCAGCTATTTTTGCTCTCGCCCCTTTTGTGCAGTCACANACAATAGAGAACGATTCAATAATTGTAGATCTCATCACTGGAGTAAGTGGTGCAGGTAGGCCACCCAAAGAGCACACAACATTCTGTGCTGTCAGCGGGAATATCACCCCTTATGGCTTACTNACACATCGGCACACACCTGAGATNGAACANGCATTAACTACTTTCTCAGGGGGTACCAGTTCTGTGCTNTTTACCCCCCACCTGGCGCCAATAGATCGAGGAATTATAGCGACTTGTTACGGACGAATAAAGTCTGAAGTCTCTACTGAAGAGGCCCTAAATCAGCTGGATGAGTTCTATAAGGACGAGCCCTTCTTCGTAGTTGATGAAAGGCCTCCTTCCACTAAATCTACCTTGGGTGCAAATACTGTGCACCTGACTGCCAGAGTAGATNAACGAACAGGAATGCTCGTTTCNATTTCAGCACTNGATAATCTCGTTAAAGGGGCATCAGGAATGGCAATGCAGAATGCAAACCTTGCCCTCGGATTACCTGAATCTTTAGGGATTCCATCTCTGGGCCTGTATCCATAGGACCGTCATGCCTGCTTCACCACTAGCCCCCTTATCTTTTCCTAACATCCCTTCTATCGAAGGGGTGAGATTCGCTGTAGCTGCATCTGGAATGCGCTATAGCGGAAGGGACGATTTNTTCCTGGCCTTCTTTCCGCCAACAACCACTGTAGGTGGTGTCTTCACTCAGTCTCTTTGCCCATCTGCTCCGGTTGAATGGTGTAAGGACCGGATTCATCGAGGGTCAGCTCGTGCTTTGCTTTGTAACGCTGGTAACGCGAATGCCTTTACTGGTAGCGCTGGCCTTGAAGTAGTCGGTAGCAGTGCGAATGCGGCATCAGAGCTACTTTCAGTAAATCCGGATGAGGTATTTCTGGCATCTACTGGGGTAATTGGAGAGCCTTTTCATCCCAGCGATATAACAGAGCATATGGCAGCTCTGGTTGATGGATTGGAGCTGCCTGATTCAGATATGTGGGAACGAGCTGCAAATGCAATTCGTACCACAGATACTTTTCCTAAAGGCTTCTACTCCAGAATTGGAGATTCAGAGTCATACGTTGCGGGAATAGCCAAGGGGAGTGGAATGATCGCTCCGAACATGGCAACGATGCTTGCTTTCATCTTTACCGATATGGAAATTAGCCAGAGTGAATTGCAATCGTTCACTGAGAAGTCAGTAGATATGAGTTTCAACTCTATAACTGTGGATTCAGATACGTCAACAAGCGACACAGTGCTTACCTTTGCTACAGGCGAATCTGGAAATTCTGTTGAAAATCATCGTCTTGACTTCCAGGCTGCTCTTGATGACGTCATGCTTGGGTTAGCTCACCAAATAGTTAGAGACGGCGAGGGGGCTACGAAATTTATCGAAATAACTATTATCGGAGCAGAGAATGATGTTGCTGCAAAAGAGATAGCAAAGTCTGTAGGTGATTCACCGCTTGTGAAAACTGCTGTCGCAGCTGAAGATGCTAATTGGGGCAGAATTGTTATGGCCGTTGGAAAGGCTGGAGAACTCGCGGAACGAGACAAGTTAAAAATATGGATCGGCGATGAACTGGTAGCAGAACAGGGTATGCAATCAGCGGGCTATGAAGAGTCACGAGCTTCGGCGCACCTGGCGGGGCAAGATATCTCCATTCAAGTAGATGTGGGAGTAGGGAATGGTAGCTCTACGATCTGGACCTGTGACCTTACCCACGGTTATATCGACATAAACGCGGGGTACCGCTCATGACAGATACTCAGAACGCACCTATAGACAAGCCGTTCGGATTCAGCCCAGAACTCCGAGCCAAAGCATTGGTGGAAGCTATTCCGTACATACAAAAATTTTCTGGAAAGGTGATCCTCGTCAAGATGGGAGGGAGCGCTCTTATCGATGAGGGACTATTCTCAAAATTCGCTCAAGATATTGTTCTTCTCGCATCTGTCGGAATACAACCAGTGGTTGTCCATGGAGGTGGTCCTCAGATTGGACAATATTTGAAACAAATAGGGAAAGAAAGCACGTTTATTGATGGCCTTCGTGTTACCGATGCAGAAACGCTCGATGCAGTTCGTGAAGTTCTTATACAGCAAGTTGGGAAAAAAATAGTTGAGAAAATAATTGCTTATGGAGGCTCGGCTACGGCACTAACCGGAGAAACGGAAAGCCTTCTCACTGTGAAGCCGAAAGGTGAACGTTTTGGTTTTGTAGGAGAAGTCTCCAAAGTAAATCCCGATATCATTTCACGCTTGCATGGACAGGGAGAAGTGCCAGTTATTTCAACTATCGGGCAAGATGCTGATGGGCAAGCATACAATATCAATGCAGATACCGCCGCAGGAGCTCTCGCAGGAGCTCTGCTAGCAGAAAAAACGATTTATCTATCCGATGTTCCAGGTTTGCTAATTGACAAGGATGATCCGACGTCGATAATTTCTTCAATCCAATATAAGCAGTTGTATGAAATGTTTGAAACAGGAGTTATCTCTGACGGGATGATCCCCAAAGTCGAATCATGCATCCATGCTTTGAAAAAGGGAGCGAAAGCGGCTCATTTACTTGATGGTCGCGTCTCGCATGTACTCCTTTTAGAGTTATTCACAGATAGTGGCATCGGAACCATGATTAATAAAGGGGGAGAAGATGTCTAGTCACGCAATTAATATGGGGGCTGAATCCGAACAGACTAGGTGCCCGATAATGCCAACCTATGGAGCACCTTCGGTCATGTTCGTTCGTGGTCAAGGGACCGAGCTATGGGACTCTCAAGGGAAAAGGTATCTAGATTTTGTTGGTGGTTTAGCTGTTCAGTCACTCGGCCATGCAAATCCGGAAGTAGCTGAGGCGATATCGGAGCAGGCAATGAAGTTAACTCAAGTGTCGAACTACTGGGCAACCGAACACGCCCATCACGTTGCCCTTGAACTTGATCGGCACATCACAGGAGTAGGGAGCTCTCCAGGCTCAGAATCTGAATCTCCTTCTGGCCAAGTTTTCTTCTGCAACTCAGGTGCCGAAGCGAATGAACTTGCCTTTAAGCTAGCTAGAAAATCAACAGGAAACGGACAATTCGAGATTCTCACAGCGATGGGTTCCTTCCATGGGAGAACTCTTGCAGCACTTGCTGCATGCGGCCAACCGCATAAACATGAACCATTTGAGCCTATGCCATCAGGGTTTTATCATTTTGAGAGAGACGAGCCTAACTCACTCGAAGCGTTAATGACCTCTTCAACTGCTGCCATACATGTTGAACCCGTCCAAGGAGAGGGTGGAGTATGGCCAAGTAATGAAACCTTCATGTCTCGGGTTCAAGAGCTATCTTCGGAACATGGCGTTCTCTTCATGGTTGATGAGGTTCAAAGTGGTCTTTGTCGAACAGGGAAGTGGTTTGCTTTTCAACATTTCGGGGTGAAGCCGGATGTTGTCTGTATAGCTAAAGCTCTTGGGAATGGTTTCCCTATCGCAGCAGTATGGGCAAGAGCTGAAGTTGCTTCTGCATTCCAAGCTGGTGACCATGGGAGTACATACGGCGGGAATCCACTTGGAACAGCGGCGGCAAGAAAAGTCCTAGAGATTATGGAAAGGGATAATTACCCGCAGAAGGCATCGATCTTAGGTGATGTTCTCTCCGCTGCTCTTCTGGACCTTCCGAGAGTTATTTCTGTAAGAGGAATGGGAGGGATGCTTGCTGCTGAGTTGGATGGAGACGTTAGTGCAGATATTGCTTTACAAGCTGCTCAGAATGGCCTGCTTGTTAATCCCATTCCCCCTACCGCTATTCGATTTACTCCGCCACTATCAACTTCTCTAGACCTTGTAGATGAAGCTATGAGCATCTTGAAAGGAGTTCTCCATGCCCAACCATCTTCTTGAAATTGATGACCTATCCGCCAGTGAAATATCAGAAATAATTCGACTTTCAAACGTTGAAAATCCGCCACAAGTACTTCGGAATAAAGGAGCGGCACTTTTATTCGAAAAGCCCTCAAACCGGACACGAAACTCTATGGAAATGGCGATTATCCAATTAGGTGGGCACCCAATTACTATCCGTCCCGATGAGGTTGGTATAGGAGAGCGTGAAAGTGCGGAAGATGTGGCTATAACCATCTCCTGTTTCCACGCATTAATTGGAGCACGAGTT
>PAEG01000076.1 GCA_002703045.1 Acidimicrobiaceae bacterium | reverse complement strand
ATTTGCGAATTGGATCTTCGTGCTCTGCCGAACAGATAAGGATGCCCCAAAACATAAAGGAATTAGTTTTCTCCTTTGTGAAGTAGACCAACCAGGGATTGAAATGCGCCCAATCAAAATGCTTTCTGGAGAGTCCGATTTCAATGAAACATTTTTCACCAATGCTAGAACAGCGAAGGAAAATGTCGTAGGTGAAGTCAATGGCGGATGGGCCGTTGCTATGACTCTTCTTGGATACGAACGAGGAGAAAGCGCTGCAACAATGCCGATTATGTTCCGGCACGAAGTTGACAAACTAGTTGAATTAGCGAAGGAAAAGAAACTATCTTCAGATCCGACTATTCGTCAGAGACTTGCCCAAATTCATATTGAAGTTGAATTAATGCGCTTGTTGGGTATGAGAACGTTAACTGGATTTCTCAAAGGAAGGCAGCCAGGTCCTCAGGAAAGCGCATTTAAGCTCTATTGGTCTGAATACCATAAACGGGTGACAGAGCTTTCTCTTGACATNTTGGGAAGTGAAGCACTAGCGCTTGAAGGCAGTCCGCCCTCGACATCCTTTCATGCAGATAATCCAGGCGCAGAGAATTCTAGTTCATCTTGGATCGGCGCNTTCTACAATGCGCGNGCAGGAACGATATACGCGGGCACGTCACAAATNCAACGAAATATCCTCGGAGAGATGGTCTTGGGCCTCCCCAAAGAGCCTCGTCCGGGATAAGGGGTATTCATGGGGTTCACTGCTTTATCTAACCATGTAAACAAAGAAATTGTGGATGCATTCAAAATTGTCTGGGATTACCTTGGTCGTCCAGGCGCATGGTGGACAGGAACTCAGCGTATTGCTATTGCCCAGCAAGTTCGTAACTCGGCACCTAGGCCACTATGGGACAGGCCTCCACCATTAGATACTCTCTCTGACGAAACTAATGGTGTATTGACTTTCTTTGAGATGGGCGTTGTCGAGCGGGTTACGGTTCAACCATCATCGATTAATCTGGAAACATATGAATACATCGTCCAAAGAATAGGTCAAGATAAGTACGCAGAGCTGGCGTCAGTTGTCTCACAAGTTGTCCCGATTGACCANCTACATGATGCGCTTGGCCTAGGCAGAGAAGAGCTCCCAACTCCGGTAGAGGGCGAAATCACCAGAGAACGCCCAGATGGACTGGTTACCGGAGTCGGGTTTTTACCAACTCTTCCAACAGAAGGGCTCCCGCATGTAGCAGTCGCACTAAGTCTGTCGCTAGCCGATAATGCACGCCGGATGCTTCTCGTGCGCGCAATGTATTCCGGAGACTCGTTCGCTGACATGGTGTGGACGCATAGAAGTTTAAGTCGCCCTCAGGTTGAGCTTGTAGCAGCTCGCACTTCGGCTTTGAATGAATGCTTCTATTGAACGAGTGCTCATAGCATGCTGCTTAGTTTAAGTAGCGCTGCAGCTGAAGTTGAAAGCGACCTCACCTCTATAAACGGGACTATTTCTGCATCCGACGGCATTCCAGCCGGTCAAGAGCTGTTAAGTTTCACTGACTCTGTACATCGATTGGATGACTCGCTAGAGCCTCATAGGGCAGCTCTTATTGACACGATAGGNGAGNAAGGAATGNTTGATNCAGCAGTTATATCTTCAGTTTTTAGAAGTTTAAATATTACTGCAGATAGCTCTGGGATAAGAATAGACGATGATTGGGAATCTGCTGCAGCTGGATTTGCCACACAAACTGGAGCGCAAACATATAGAACTTTAGAAAACTCGCCTAAGGTNAAATCAATCTTAGGGGGAGAGGCATAAATGNGCGCTGAANCGGAACTNCCTCTNTCTGAAGTTAATTTTTTTGACTCACAAATTTCTGAATGCCCATACGGCGCCTACAAAGTGCTTCGAGAAGAAGCNCCGGTTTGGAAAGANCCAATTTCTGGAATCTACGTTATTACCAGGTATGACGATATTAANGANGTTCTCATAGATACAGAAACNTTTAGAAATGAGNGAAAATTTCGGGCACGTACAAATACAAGATCCGAAGTAATTCGTAACCTCTATGAGGAGAAAGGCTGGGTTCCAGCCCCTACGCTTGCTGGACGTGATGATCCAGAACACAAAGAGATGAAAGCTTTATTCGCTCACGCTTTTCGNCCCCAAAAAATNAAGCAATTAGATCCTTTCGTNGAAAACCTTGCANTTAGGCTCTTTGACGATTTCTTACCNAAGGGAGAATGTGANTGGGTAAAAGAATTTGCTATACCGCTTCCCNTAATAGTGATCGGGCATCAAATGGGNGTTCCTGAAGCAGATATNTGGCAGATNAAAGCGTGGACAGACGCNTGGGTCCAGCGACTNGGCATGATGCAGACAGACGAGGAAGCTATTTGGTCAACNGANATGGAAATCGAAGCACAGCATTATTTCCAACCAATATTTGAACGGCTTCGTAAGGTTCCTGACGATACGCTCTTAAGTGANCTAGTTAATACTGAAATTCCTGAATGGGGTAGAACCCTAACTGACGAAGAGCTACATGCAGAAATGATGGCTGACACATTTGTTGGGGGCTCAGAGACCAGTACCAATGCAATAGCTGCAGGAGTTATGCTTTTGATAGAACAGCATGACCAATGGGAACTCCTTAAATCNAATCCAGATAAGTACCTACCAATTCTTATAGAGGAAGTCTTGAGNCTTGAAGGACCAGTGCAGGGCCTATTTAGAGAAGCTGCATCNGACGTCACGTTACACGGGGTGAAGATACCAAAAGGTTCTACTATCAATATTNGATANGCATCGGCTAACCTCGACGGCTCTATNTTCGACCGACCAAGCAAATTAGACTTGGAGAGATCAAATTCAAGGCAGCACTTAGCATTCGGCTTCGGAGTTCACTACTGCATGGGAGCGCCTTTGGCTCGACGAGAATTGTTCTTTAGCTTTAAGACTCTTGTCGACCGAGTAGATCAGATGTGGTTTATCGAAGGAAAGAACGACTTCCTTCATCATCCTAATTTTTGCCTTCGGGCTCTTCGTGAATTACACATTGGCTTTACTCTCAAATGAATCCACTAGTGATTGGGCTAACTGGCGGTATCGGTGNAGGAAAGACAACTACAGCNAACCTCATNAAAGAATACGGAGCNGNCATCATTGAAGTAGATCAGTTAGGAAGAGATTTACTTCATAAAGANCCTGATGCAAAAGCTANTATCGTTAAAGAATTCGGAGAATCAATTCTCGATGGNNNTGNCAAGATAGACCGTGAGAAGCTTGGNCAAATAGTATTCGGTAACGTTGAGCGCCTTCAAACGCTNGAGGCGATAAGCCACCCTGCGATAAATCAGNNTTTGAATAGGCTANTTNGGGAACAAAGCTCAGGGGTCATCATCCTCGACATGGCGGTCCTCGTGGAAAAAAAGCTCGCCTACTTCCANGGNTCACCTATGTATCAGAANGTAGTTGTTGTTGANTCAGAAATGNTCTTAAGNAATGAACGTTTGNAGCAGCGAGGGTTAACGAAGGCGGAAATCGAAAAGCGGATNAGGTCACAAGCAACGGATGANGAAAGAGCTGAAGTGGCGGATTACGTGATAACCAACAACNGCAGCATAGAAGATCTTCAAAANGAGGTGAAAAAGCTTTGGGACAAAATAGGGACNTGGCGAGTCAACCTGACGAATGATTGTATGAGTAGAGAGTCAAAGAACAAGTAGTACAGTAGGAACTGCNAATCCGAAACTAAGGGAGCNCTAATGGCAAATGTAACGATCTATCATAACCCTCATTGAGGTTCTTCTCGAAATGCCTTGGCGGTCGCCGAGGAAATGGGAGTAGAACATGATGTTGTCCTTTACATAAAAGAGCCACCGGATGAAGAAACCCTTCGAGCTATTGCCGGAGGACTAGAAGACCCGATTGAAGACCTCGTCAGAAAAGACTCGAAGTTCAAAAAACTAGAATTAAATCCAGACGACTATGTTGGCAATTTGGAAAATGTTGTCGAAATCCTAGTTAAGCATAAGCAACTCCTCCAAAGGCCAGTAGTTGTGAAAGGAAAGAAAGCAATCATTGGTCGGCCCAAAGACCGCATAGCAGCATTCTTATCCTAGGTAGATATTGAGTTGAGTATATGAATGACCACGAACTTGCTGGATATNTAGCAGAATCCGCTGGTGCAGAACTNTTAAAACTTCGAACNTCNGCAGCNNCTGAACGATTAAACCACTGGCACNTACGTGATCAAGGTGACATGCTCTCTCATAANCTATTGATTGAGCAAATACGTGANNACAGGCCAGAAGACCACGTCCTTTCGGAAGAGGGGGCAGATGACAAATCTCGAGTGGATGCCGANCGGGTGTGGATAATAGACCCTCTAGACGGATCTCAAGACTACCCATATCCTGAGAGTGCCGAATGGGCNGTNCATATTGCTTTGATTGAATCAGGAAGGATCAAAGCTGGNGCTGTCGCTTGCCCCTCGCTAGGGCGACATCACGTCACCGGATTTGATGCGTCTATTCCAGAAAGAAAGAATGAGGCGCCACTCATCGTTTCCAACCGCTGGAACACCTATCAAGCCTCATCTATTGCTGAAACCATTGGAGCNGAATTGACATGCTGTGGGTCAGCAGGAGTAAAGGCCTCATTAGTGCTTAGCGGCGATGCTGACGTCTATATACATGGAAGCGGACTCTACGAATGGGACGCCTGTGGTCCAGTTGCAGTTTCAAGGGACGCCGGTTTGGTAGCGTTTCAATTAGATGGAAGCGAATTTCAGTTCAATAAACAAACGCCCGTCGTTCGCGGACTAGTTATTTCCCGTCCAGAGTATTCAGATCTAGTTCGCAAAGCGCTCTTATACTGAATCGAAGAATTTTCTAGAAATTTGCGCATAAAACACGATTGGGTCTATCCATGCCCTAGAGTTAATCTGGCGGCTAAGTGGTCGCCTTTTATGTAATTTAGGTAAGGAAGTTTCATCATGGCAAGGGGAACGGTTAAGTTCTTTAACACACAGAAAGGCTATGGATTTATAGCTCAGGAAGAAGGAGACGACGTCTTCGTTCACTATTCGAATATCACAGGGTCCGGTTTCAAGAATCTTGAAGAAGGTCAGGAAGTTGAATTTGAAATAGGCGAGGGTCGTAAAGGTGATGAAGCATTGGATGTCCGGGCTGTCTAGCTATGGCGAGCAAAGGACGAGAAAGCTGGGATAAGCGCCAGCGTGAACGGACAAAAAAAGATAAGCAAGCTGCAAAACGTGCTGAACGTGCTGAACGAAGAAACTCAGAAGATGAACCGGAAGACGAGGGCCCTAATGAGGCGGAACTCTATGAGCGTTTCGCAAAATTGAGCGCTTCGCATGCAAATGGTGAAATCGATGATGAAACCTTCGAAGAAAAAAAAGAAGAGATATTCGAACTTCTCGGCGTGCAGCTGCACTAAAAAAAGATCACCCTTGGACTGAGCCATACTCACCCAGATCTAGTCAACTTCTAAGGACTAACNAAACCAACCCATAGAGTAGTTGTATGAACATGCAGAATAAATTGCGCACAAGAGGAGTATGGTTCTTTACAGAGACCATGGACTCTGACCATGCGATAGCGTTTGCGCAAAAGGTGGAAAGCCTCAACTACTCGGCTTTGTGGCTACCTGAAACGACAGGGCGCGATCCGTTTAGTCATATCTCCATGCTGCTCGCCAACACTGAACGACTAGTTTTTGCGACAGGAATTGTTAATATTCACCACCGTCATCCCGGCGTTACAAAACAAGCATCTACAACATTGGCAGAGATGTGTGATAACCGATTTGTGCTCGGGCTAGGGGTATCGCATGCGCCNCTTGTTGAAGGCCTACGTCAATTGGACTACTCGAAGCCGTTAAGCGCTATGCGAAACTATCTTACCGCTATGAATAATGTTGTGATTATCTGCAATCTTTAACAAATCGTTTAAATTTTTGTCTATAATTAAAATTGATATTCCGCTATCACGTATGTCCTTTAGAGCTTCCCAGATCTTTTCCCGAATGATTGGTGCCAGTCCCTCAGTCGCCTCATCCAATATCAAAAGCTTGGGGTTCGTGAGTAGAGCTCTTCCAATTGCCAGCATTTGCTGCTCACCTCCCGAGAGCAAATTACCCATGAATTTAGCCCGTGACTTCAGGTCTGGAAAAAGTTCGAAAACACTTTCCAAAGTCCAGGTTAGATTTTTGTTATCAGTAATGTTTGCAGTGGCAATAAGGTTTTCATGTGTCGTTAAGTTAGGAAAGATTTGACGGCCTTCTGGCACCAAGCCAATACCTAATTTAGCGATTTTAAAACTGGGTAAATTAGTTATATCTTGTTCGTTAAATAAAATAGAGCCACTCGTTTTGGGTTTTATATTCATTATTGAGCTTATGGTTGTCGTTTTACCCATTCCATTTCGCCCTAGAAGTGTCGTCACGCCGGCCGGCTTAATATTGAGGGACACACCAAATAATGCCTGGCTCGCTCCATAATGTGTTTCAACATTAGTTAATGTTAACATTACATTTCCCCTAAGTAGGCGCTCTGGACTACAGAATCGCGTCTTATCTTGTCTGGCTCGCCGGTTGCAATGATTTCTCCCGAAACTAAGACAGATATTCGGTCTGCCAATGCAAAGACTGCATCCATATCATGTTCTATTAATAATATAGTTTGTTGACCTTTAAGCTTGTTCAGTAGAGCGATCATTTCTTTTGTTTCAGTAGGGCCAAGACCAGCCATTGGTTCATCAAGTAGTAAGAGCTGTGCATCTGAGGCCAATGCCATAGCAATCTCTAGTTTGCGACAATCCCCATGGCTCAAATTTGCAACTGGTTGATTCATAGCCTTTACCAGTCCCACCTGACTTAGACAAAAGTCAATTTTTTTTAAAATATAATCTTGGTTATTGGATGCTTTAAAAAAATTAAACCAATTTTCTTGGATTGTGTTGGTTGCCAATTGTATATTTTCAGAAACTGTCAGTGATTTCATAACCGACGTAATTTGAAAGGTCCGATTTATCCCAAGCCGAGATTTTTTGTATTCTGAAACATGCGTAACATTGATATCTTGAAAAAAAACTTGACCACTATCTGGAAATATCTGTCCGAATATTTGTGAAACTAATGTAGTTTTCCCAGCTCCGTTTGGGCCAATTATAGCATGTAATTCTCCATCTAATATGGATAGGTTAAGGTTTTTTGTTGCTATCACACCACCAAATTTTTTATTAAGGTTCTTTATTTTTAATATATCATGCACAATTTGCACCTTACTTTGATAAGAGTGAGGACAAGCCACCCTTAAAAAATAGTACCACCGCGATTAAAAGAAGCCCAAATGGGAGGTGCCAATAAATTGTAATTGAAGATAAAATCTCTTCCAAAATGACAAATACTATTGCACCAAAAAGAGGACCCATGACCGTTGCGACCCCTCCCAGTATTACCATAAACATCAATTCCCCAGACCTGGACCAATCTATCATTTCGGGAGATATGAAAGTCATAAAATTTCCTAAAAGTACCCCTGCG
>PAEG01000075.1 GCA_002703045.1 Acidimicrobiaceae bacterium | reverse complement strand
GTCTCTTCTATCGTTTCATCCTCTCTTATCGAAAAAATAGCTGAAGAAGCGGGGGTAGAACATGCTCAAACCCTCACAGGTTTCAAATGGATCACTGCCGAAGCGTTTAGAGACCCTAAGATGAACACTGTTTTTTCTTACGAAGAAGCTTTAGGCTACGCAGTTTGTAGTTCAGTTCGCGATAAGGACGGGATTTCTGCTGCTCTTAGGTTCACCGAAATGGCCGAAGATCTTAAAAAAAAGCACCTTACAGTAACTGACCAAATTAACAATCTCTATCTCAAACACGGACTTCATGTCTCCAGATCGCAAGCAATTCGATTCAATGAGCAGGGACAGCTCCCACAGATCGACTTCCCTTCTGAACTTCTCCGGAATGGCCCCCCTGATATTCTAGGAAGTTTTAAAATCCTCGAATTCGTAGACTACGACCAAGCTGCAATTAACGAAGGGCTTGAGCTCCCTAAATCAAATATGATTCGCTTGATGCTAGAAACCGGCATACGGATCTTTATTCGGCCAAGTGGAACCGAACCCGTAGTAAAGGTGTACCTAGAAAAAGTTATGGATATTAAAGCAGTAGATGAGATAGGAAATGAGCAAAAACGAACTGGACGCGGTTTCGACAGCATCCTAGAAGATCTTCAGGCATACCTCAGACCAATCCTTCTCCCAGATCAATCAACTCCAAATTGACGGTCTCCGGCATCTCCTAATCCTGGATATATAAAACCAACACCGTTTAAGCGCTCGTCTACTCCTGCCGTAACTACTTTTGAACCTAACCCAGATTTCTCTACTGCATCGATTCCCTCCGGAGAACAAAGGACAGTCACAATAACTATTTCACCTGCGCCGGCGTTGGCAGCTAATTGCATAGCTTGTTGTACCGACCCTCCGGTAGCTAAAGCAGGATCTAAAAGTACGACTCTTGTGCCATCAAGACCATCGGGGATGGTGTTCAAATAAATTTCTGGGAGTAGCGTTTCCTCATCGCGCTTTGCGCCTACAAATCCAACTGTTGCATCTGGAAACATTAATAAACCAGCATCCAACATACCGAGGCCAGCTCGAAGAATAGGCACAAACATGGGCTGGTTTTCCACGGTAAAAGAACTAGATTGACCAAGAGGAGTATCGACGGCTATTTGGTCCAGCGAAGAATCTCGAAGTGCCTCGTAAATCAGAAAGACAGAAATCTCATGNAGATACTGCCGAAATGAAGCGTTTGAGGTTGCATCNCGACGGATATTGGTAAGTTTTTCNGCCACAACTGGATGATCAACTATCAAAACTTCCATTCACTCACACCTTCCANTCCCAACCAAAACNTCGTCCAGAAGCTATCTTAGACTTAATGAACTNNGAGCAAGGAGCTTAGTTATTAAGAAACCTTTCGTTCTTGGAGTGGACTTGGACGGCGTGTGCGGCGACCACAATCGAATCTTCCGCGACATTGTGGCAAGNGAGCTATCTGTAGATCCAGAATCACTTCCTTTGGAGAGAAGTTGGGGATTTAAGGAATGGGGGTTAGGTCCAGATGACTTCGAGCGCCTCCATCAACGAGCTGTAGTAGAGCACAGAATGTTTCGCGATATGCCAGTCATTGAAGGAGCTGCAGAAGCTCTCTGGCGACTTTCGGATCAGGGCGTTTGGATCAGGATCATTAGCCACCGATTGTACGTCAACTGGGGTCATGCGATCGCTGCCGGAGATACAGCTGATTGGTTGGATCGGGCTCAGATNCCCTATCGNGATCTNTGCTTTATAGGAGCAAAATCTGCCCTCCACGCCGACCTCTATATAGATGATGGCCCTCACAACATAGAAGCGTTCCAAGAGGATGGCCGAGACGTTATCATCTATGATCAGCCATATAATAGGCACCTACAAGGCAGACGCGCTCATAATTGGAACGAAGTAGAGCAGCTTGCTCTTGAGGAAATTGCCCGTCAGAGAGGCGGAGTCGAATTACAGCTTCCAGGTTTAGATGCTGGAGCAGACAGAATCGAGCGCCGAAAGAAATCTAACTAACTTGTGTGAATAAATATCGTCAAACCAGCCGCTGCTGAAATCTTTTTGCAATGTCAACAGCGACTCCTGCGTTNTTCTCAAGAAGCGCTAGGTTNGCAGGAACGCTTTCTCCATGAGTTTCCCTTGCTACCAATTCAAGAATAAATGGGGTAACTTTTGGGCCGTTGACTCCGGCTTCCTTTGCTTCCACTAANGCACGATCAATGAGCGCCCAGCTTGTCTCTGGGTCGAGTGCATACTCTTCGGGGATAGGTACACCAACCAAGATTCCCTGAGGAAGTCCTAGNGCAGATGCATTCTCGAAAANGCTTANAATNGTTTCTGGATCTTCGACCNAAGGAANAGGTAACCTNCTACTTCGAAGGTANAAAGCTGGGAAGTCTGACGTATTCCAGCCGAGGACAGGCACTCCTAAGCTCTCCAACATTTCTAAGGTCCNNGNAAGATCCAAGAAAGCTTTAGCNCCAGCACANACNCACACAACTTTGTGACGTGCAAGAGCGTATAAGTCGGCGCTCAGATCGCCAGATTCGAGATATCCATGATGTACTCCACCAATTCCTCCTGTGCAGAAAACTTTTATCCCTGCTGCTGCCGCTATTGCAAGAGAAGCGGAAACTGTTGTAGCTCCAACGCTTCTACCTTCTGCCATAGAAAGAACTAAGTCGCGAGATGCTACTTTCGTCTCGCAACTAAGAATCTGCTCCCATTCGGTTTTGCTAATCCCCAGTCGCGCTTCTCCGTCTATGACCGCCGTAACTGCTGCTACAGCCCCATTGTTGTGAATTGTAGAAACACAACGTTGAAGCGCCTCACCATTTGAAGGCTCTGGTAGTCCAAGAGTGCTAAATACTGTTGACTCCAAAGCAACAACCGGCAGCCCATCTGATATGGCGTCTGAAACTTCTTCGGAGAGTCGAACTTTTCCCACGTGAACCATACCAGCAGTGTAGGGGAGGATTCGCGACGGTGATGAAGTCAGCTCTTAAGAATCAATACTAGAAAGGAAATCGGGTAGCTCCCGTATTGATTCTAAGATTGGGTAGTTATTTTCGTCGTTTCTTCCTGTGTGCTCAGTTTCATACTGCCAAGTTGTTTCATGGGGTATGTGAACGGCCTGACTTCCAATCTCGATAACCGGAAGAATATCACTCCGAACACTATTGCCTACCATTAGGAATTCTTCAGGTGCCACGCCCATCTTTGTGAGAGTTGCCCTGTAGGTATTGCTATCTTTTTCTAGCAAGATTTCTATATCTGTTACGTAAGTGGCTAAACCAGAATCAAGAAATTTCTGTTGCTGGTGGAAAGCATCACCTTTTGTAATGACGTATATAGCAAAGTGGCTTTGTAAATAGGACAGTACATCTACCACGCCAGGAAGCAAATTTACAGGGTGATGCAGAAGCTCTTTCCCCCATTGAATAATCTTCTCAGTATCACCACTACCTATATTGCCTTGAGTGAGATGATGGGCAGATTCGATCATTGAGAGCGTAAACGATTTCACGCCATAACCAAGTTTAGATAAGTTTCTTTTCTCAGTTTCGTAGAGTTCTTTGCCGATCTCAGCTTCCACGCCATATGATTTGATCAATTGAGTGAACTTCTTCTCTACCTGACTGAAAAACACTTCACTTTCCCATAATGTATCGTCAGCATCGAAGCCGATACTGCTAATTGTGTTCATTGCTATTTCCTTTAGTTTGGCTGTTGGGAAGGTACCAATTGGATAGTACTGAATTTAGGTCCTCTTTTAACTGAGAGGAGATAAATGAACTAGATAAAGCATTTTTCATTAACGTGTGCACCGTAGTGATATCCCATCCAAATGTTTCTGAACATATGTGGAGTTCCTTCGAAAGAGAGGTATTAGACATAAGGCGGTTATCCGTATTTATGGTAGCGCAAAGCCCCAGATCTATAAAACGGCTTATGGGATGCTCCGATAAAGAATCGACAGCACCTATGTGAAGATTTGAAGAAGGGCATAGCTCCAATGCAATTTGTTGATCGAGAAAAAATGAGAGAAGTTCACCTTCCTCTATCCTGGAATCTTCATCGCTGGATACCTCCTCTTGTAATCCAATCCCATGGCCGATTCTAGAAGCGCCGCAATCTTCAACAGCCTCTCGTATGTAGTCAACACCTCCTACCTCTCCAGCATGGATTGTCACAGGAAAATCTGAATCTGTTGCTAACTTAAAGGCTTCTATGTGGCCGGAAGGGGGGTATCCGATTTCCGGTCCGGCAATGTCAAAACCGACAACTCCCCTTGACCGGAAATGTAAAGCATATTCCATCATTTCTTTACTGCGAGCCCTAGATCGGATAGCGCAAATTAAGGTATTCACGATGATCCCTTTTCCCTCTGAACCCGACTTGAAGCCCTCTAGGACACTTTCAATAACTTGGGTCACTGTAAGTCCTTTAGAAAGATGCAATTCGGGGGCAAATCGAACTTCGGCGTAAATAATTCCATCCTTAGCGAGATCCTCAGCGCATTCTGCCGCAACTCTGCATAGGGCATCCTGAGTTTGCATGACTGAAAGAGTATGCGAAAAAGCTTCCAAGTAAAGCTCAAGGTCCTTCCTATCTGCAGTTGCAGCCATCCAGTTATCAAGCTCGGTTACGTTATATGTTGGAAGACTTTTAACTCCTAAGTCTTTTGCTAGTTCAACGATGGTTGAGGCTCGTAGTCCTCCATCTAGATGATCATGTAAAAGAACCTTTGGGGCGGTTCGAATAATTTCTGGAGACAACATATGTGTTCGCTAATCTACTATTTGTGTCTCAAATCCACGAAGAGGCATGTCATCGGACCGCTGGAGCCAGTTGTCTTTGGGGTATTCGGCACTCTCTTCTATCAGATGAAGAGTGAATGCGTGACGCGAACGAGAAGACGTGTTCGGTCCAGACCAGTGGGGGAGAAGTCCATCGAGAACAACTAAGGTTCCCTTCTTCGCTTCGACCGGAACTTTCCTTTCGGTCGGGAAAGGATCAGGGTTAAGAGTAATCATTTCCGTACCTCCTGAAGAGTTTCTTCGGAAACGCTGACGAGGCTGTTCTTTGTGTAGCCCAGGGAGGCACCACAAACATCCATTTTCGATAGTGGCATCTTCTAGGGCAACCCAGAGTCCCTTTACTGATGGTGGGTCTGTCCATAGAAAGGGGTGGTCGGTATGCCACACAACTTCTCCACCTATCTTAGGAGGCTTAAAGATGTACATCGATTGGAGCAACAAAGGGCTTAAAAAACCCACGTCACTAGCCAGTTTCGCAAGTTTTGGTTGTCGCACGAAATTAGAAAAGACGGGGTCCAAATCATGCAAGGCATGGCCGACCTTATTTAGCGTTAGTTCAAGCGGGCGGGATTTATCGACGACTTCAGAGTCTTCAAAGAAGAACCGGATTTTATCTCCCGATGTTAGGAAGTAGTCTTCCTGCGTATGCGTGTTATCGGTCGTTGAAAACACAGTCTCTTTCTCTTGGGGCCGGTATTGGCTCAACAGTTCAGTCATCCGGTTTTGAACGCTGTCACATTCATCTGTAGTGAAGAATTCTGGTATCACCAGAACTCCGTCATTCTCGAAGTCTTGAATTTGAGTATCTGAGAGTTCAGCCATGGATTTATGTTTGTCCGCGTCGGTATATTTGTCCATTCGCTGATGGCATTCGCAGGCGTTGGGCGAAGAATATTAAAACAACGATGACAATAACGTAGGGGAGTATTTTAACCCACCAATCTGGAACAGTGTCTGCGACGAAATACCATATGGCTGATAGTGCTCCGAGAACAAATGCTATTGCAGCATCAGCATGTTTGCTCTTTCGAATAGCCCATAGGGTTACTCCGAAAAGTGCTATGGCATTAACCAGAAGTAAGGCGTGGGAAGCAAACCCATCAAAATCCCCGAATTGCAGGGCATACGGNTATCCGAATAGTAAGGCCGCTGCAAGAATGCCTCCTGGTCTCCAGTTTCCAAATATTAGCGCTGCGAGACCAATGAAACCCCTGCCGGTAGTNCCGCCTTNTTGGTNTATNGATGACATTTCTATAGTGATAAANGCTCCACCGAACCCAGCTAANCCACCGCTGATCATNACTGCAATGAACTTATATCGGTAGACATTCACACCTTGAGATTCNCCTGCCCATGGGTCTTCACCGCTGATTCNAACTCGAAGNCCGAAACGGGTTCNCCANAATACCCATGCAGAGAGTGGGACTAAAAGCAAGGCGACGATCGTCGCCCAAGANGTTTGGGTNAGTACCCCTCTNAGTACATTTCCTGTATCACTTAGTATCGGGATGTCCTTGTCTCCTAACCACTTTAAGAAGTTCGGNGTGTTATAGCCNCCAGCGAGGAANGGCATTGTGAACTTGTCGACGCTNTCAACTCTTGGAGATTGAGTGACGGACCCNCCCTGATAGCCAGTGAAGATCTCAGAAGATAAAAAGCGTGCAGCAAATGGCCCAAGGATGTTNATAGCTACTCCTGAAATAATATGGTCAACTCCAAAGCCCACTGTTGCTATAGCGTGGATGAGGCCTCCAATTGCACCTCCAATAATTCCAATTAAGATTCCCGTGTATGGGCCGAAGTTAAATGCCCCCCAAGCTCCGAACCAAGTTCCAAGTATCATCATGCCCTCTAGGCCGATATTTATAATTCCGGCTCTTTCTGCGAAGAGCCCCCCAAGCCCAGCTAGGAGGATAGGGATGCTCCATTTAAGCGCTGTTTGGGAAGTGGTCATNGCAGTCAGATGACTCGTCTCGTTTTGCCCTAATTCTTGTACGAGTGTTAAGACAAGAATTCCAAGGGTTGCGAAAGAAGCCCACCTCGCCCATGTAGGAAGCCGCCGGATCTGGTTTAAGATCATTGTGTTTCTCCTTCAAGGAGAGCGGAGGCAAGTCTGGCTTCTTCTCGAATTCTGAATCGTTGAACGACTTCGTATGCAATAACCGCNGCNAGCAGGATGATCCCTTGCATGATAAAGACAATTTCTCGNGATGCTGAACCGGTTACTTGAAGGACACCTGAAGCAGTGTCTAGAAAAGCAAAAAGAAGGGCGCCTATTGCTATGCCGCCAGGGTGATTTCTTCCGAGAAGGGCAACCGCAATCCCAGCGAATCCTAACCCCCCAACAAAGTTCGGGTTGAACCTCCCGAGTTTNGCAATCTCAGCCATTCCCACCAATCCCGCAACTACNCCAGAGAGCACCATTGCACCAAGAACCATTTTTTTNTCAGATACACCCCCAACNCGGGCAGCGAAAGGATTAATNCCNGATGCTCTGAGATCAAATCCGAATCTCGTTCTATTAATCAAAATGTGGTAGAGNATCCCCACAGCNACAGCAACTAAAAATACTCCAGTCAGTTCTTTGCCTTTNCCAATTTCACGTGTGAAAAGTTCAAGCCANCTATTGATATTTGGAATGAGCCCTGATTCATCAATAGGTTCTGTACCAACCCCAAGATTACTTGCAGTAGCATCAACCGANCCACCAGCCTGCCACTCTCGAACAAGCCAGGCAATCAGCCCAGAAATCGCTATAGCGTTTAGCATGATAGTAGATATAACTTCATTCACACCTCGAGTNACTTTAAGAACTCCAGCAACTCCTGAATATGCTCCTCCCACCAGCATTGCTACCAATAAGATCAGACCGACATGGAGAACCCCAGGTAACGAGACTGAGGCGCCGACATATGCTGCGACAATTGCCGCCAGCCGGTATTGGCCTTCGACGCCTATATTGAAGAGATTCATCCGAAAGCCGATAGANGCGGCTACTCCAGAAATATATAACGGAGTAGCCCGGTTAAGAATATCTACTTGNATTTCCAGCCTGCTGCCATATTCAAACATGTCTCCGTATGCGGTGAAAGGGTTACTTCCGGCGATGAGGAGAAATATGGAGGAGGCNATAGTTGCGAAAAAAACTGCTGCGAGCGGTGCNGCCAAGGCAAGCATTATTCGGCGNACGGTTTCGTTCTTCACTCAGCTCTCTCTTCAGTGGTTGCGCCGGTCATATATGCGCCTAGGGTCCTCGGGGTGATTTCTGAAGGGTCGAGCTGTGCAACAATTTGGCCCCGAAACATTACGACTATTCGATCGGACAGGCCGATAAGTTCATCAAGGTCAGCAGAGATTAATAGAGTAGCTAATCCTTGAGATCGTGCTTGGCGTATTTGTTCCCACACTGATGCTTGGGCACCGACGTCTATGCCGCGAGTTGGATGAGAAGCCACCAGAACTGATGGTTCTGATACCATCTCGCGACCCACTATTAGTTTCTGTTGATTCCCACCTGATAGTGCATGGGCGGACACCTCAACGTTCGGAGTTCGTACATCAAATTCACTTCGTATGCGCTCAGTTTGTGAGCGGGATCCTTCTCTATCAATGAACCATTGGTTCCATCCTCTAGAGAAAGGTCTTACGGTTTGGTGGCCCAGCGCAGCATTTTCCCATAGTGGAGATGTCAGGAGCAGGCCTTCCTCTTGCCTGTCTTGAGGGATGTATCCTAAACCGTTTTCGCGGCGCGATCGAACAGAGGCGCTAGTAATATCGCTACCAGTCATATGGACGCTACCAGTATCTATCCTTTGGGTGCCTAAGATCGCTCCTACCAGTTCGTGTTGGCCATTGCCTTCGACGCCTGCTATTCCTAAGATCTCACCCTGTCGTACCTCTAACGAAACTGCATCTACTATTGGTCGTTCGTCTTCGTCAAGCACAGTCACATTGTTGAGTTTTATACCAATCTCCTCACTAATTTTCGAATCGGTGATCAGCGGCTTTGGAAGCTCTGAACCCACCATCAATTCTGCGAGGTCAGTAGCTGAAACCTCAGATGGTTTGACAGTCGCAACGGTTCTTCCTTGCCGAAGAACCGTGATCGTGTCAGCAATCTCTAGAACTTCTTCGAGCTTATGGTCGATAAAAATGATGGTTGCGCCATTAGCTTTAAGCTCTCTCATGTTCCGGAAAAGTTCTTCAACTTCCTGAGGGACAAGAACAGCAGTTGGCTCATCAAAGATTAAAATTTTTGCGCCCCTAAAAAGCACTTTAATGATTTCTACTCGTTGTCGTTCACCAACTTCTAGGCTCTCAACCAAGTCGTATGGGTCAACTGTGAGTCCGTAAGCTCTCCCAACTTCATCAAGGTGTTCACTTGCGGAATCAAAATCGATTAACCCGCCCTTTTGTATTGGCTCTGCGCCAAGAATGACGTTTTCGAGAACCGTTAATTGGTTCGCAAGCATGAAGTGCTGATGCACCATTCCNATCCCTGCNTCAATAGCTTCATTCGGTGACTGGAAAGTCCGTCGCTCGCCNAAAAGNTTCATTGTTCCTTCGTCNGGAGGCTGCATNCCATANAGGATCTTCATCAGCGTTGATTTACCAGCCCCGTTTTCACCGCAGACGGCATGAATTTCACCTTCCTCCACAGTGAGATTCACGTTGTCGTTCGCGAGAACTCCTGGGAAGCTTTTCGTTATTCCGATGAGTTCTATAGCCGGTTCCAAGACTTCTCCTTGTATATGCAACGAGTGAGGCTGGTATCCCACACCCTACCTAGTTTTACAACCGTGGTGAAGGACCAGCCTCACTCGTTATGAGTTTTTTCTAGTTGCTAACTCAATTATTCCATTGAGTCTGGAACTGAAATATTCCCTGCAACGATGTCAGCTTTGAAAGCTTCTAGTTCGTCGACAATATCATCAAGGTATCCGCCTGATGTCGAGTATCCGACGCCATCGTCACTTAGGCCGAATGCTGTTTGGCCTGCTTGGAATGTTCCATCGCTGTGACTTTGGATAGCGAGGAAGACTGCATTGTCAACTCTCTTGAGCATAGAAGTCAGGACATATTCTCTGACAGCTTCGTCAACCGTGTTGTACTGGTCAGAGTCAACTCCGATACCCCATACTTTAGAGCCTGAGCTTTCGCTTACTTCCATTGCGGCTTCAAATAGGCCGGCTCCGGATCCTCCAGCTGCGTGGTACACAATATCTGCACCATCTGAGTACATGGCNAGAGCAATCTCTTTNGCGCGGTCTGGGGCGTTAAACCCATCAAAATCTGGGAACTCCGTGATGTACTGGGAGATGATATTGATGTCNGGGTTAACAGCTTTCACTCCGGCGGTGAATCCAGCTTCAAACTTCTCAATTAAGCCGAAGCAACATACACCTCCGATGAAGCCAACAGTTCCTGTCTCTGTCTTCAAAGCGGCAGCAGCTCCGACGAGGAATGACCCCTCATGCTCAGCAAAAGTTAGACCTGCTGCGTTATCGGCAATTGGCCCTCCAGCTTCAAAGTCCATCATTGCGTCATCGATGACGGCAAAGTTTGTATCTGGATTATTTGCTGCGACAGTTGCTGCATCGCCAGCAAACAAGAACCCTACAGCTATAACAATTGGGTTGTTGTCGGCTTGTAGCTGAAGTAACTCAGCACGATTTGATCCATCGTCATTTGGCGATGATTCGCTAAATTCTATTCCGAGTACAGATTTAGCACATTCAATACCTGCTGCTGCGGAGTCATTAAACGACTGATCTCCACGTCCACCGATATCGAAAACAAGNCCTGCGGTNACACCGTCTCCGNTGTTGTCNCCATCTGGACATGCTGCCGCCTGTCCGGCGTCTTGGTTAACCCCGCTNCCTCCGCAAGCGCCAACAAAGAGCCCTAAGACTGCCACAAGNGTGGCAATCAACTTAAAATTTTTACGCATTATTCCCCTCCACTTGGTGAATATTGTCGGAAGATTCCCGACTCGGATGAAACACTAGTCGGAACATTCGCTATGCGCTCATTAAATGGACAAATATGAGGAAAATAANCTTCGANAGTTAATTATTCTCAGTTTTTTCAGAGATTCTTCTGAAATTCACTATCTTTCTTCTCTGCGGTACGCCTGACCTAGAGCAGCTGGCGCAGAAGAAGGCCGGTTTCTGGCCCGAATAGAAATGGCAATAAGAACGCCNATNGTGAGGACNTATGGGATCATAGAAAGNANAATNGGAGAAAAATCGACNCCAAATGTTTGTAATCTGGTCTTCAAAGCTAGTANCCCGCCGAAAAGAAGCGCTCCAATGGCGCACCTACCTGGNCGCCATGCACCAAAGATAACCAACGCTACTGCTATCCAGCCTCTTCCAGCTGTAACTCCTTCAGTCCACTGAGGAGTTAGGCTCAGAGTTAAATAAGCACCAGATGCTCCTGCTAAAGCGCCACCCATGGCGACTGCACCTAGACGGAGTCGGACTACTGAATGGCCTGAAGCATCAACGGTTGAAGCAGATTCGCCAGCCCCTCGAAGGGCTAATCCGGTTCGAGTTCTGGTAAGAACAAAAGATGTTGCAATTCCACACACAACAGCGAAATAAACAATCGGAGATTGAGTGAACAGAATNGGCCCNNCCCANGGAATATCCGATAGGNAACCCCAATCGACCGGTGCAAGAACTGCTCCAGGGGGCCTTCCCACAGCATTCTTACCTANATATGCTGACATCCCAAGGCCGAGAATGGTTAGCGATAGTCCTGAAACTACTTGTTCTGCTCCAAGANTAACAGTGAATAGTCCATGGATGAGAGCGAATAATGCACCANCCANCATGGCTACTATGAGCCCCAGCCACGCATTTTCGGTTTCGAGAGCGACCATAAATCCTGTTACGGCTCCCATGGCCATCATCCCCTCGACTCCGAGATTAAGAATGCCAGCTTTTTCTGAAATGAGCTCACCGAGGGCGGCAAGATACAACAAGGCTCCAAAGGAAACAGCGGCAGTTAGTAGGCCGATCATTGATGCTTCACTCACCGGGACTCTCCTTGTCTCCCTGTTTCTCTTCTTGGACACGCTTCAGGCTGTAGCGACTGAATACGCCAGCTCCGATTGCGCCAAAGAGAATGAGAGCTTGAAGGATCGTAGAAACAGATGAGGAAACCCCCATTGTCTGGATGCTAAGCCCTCCAACTTGCACTGCGCCAAAAAGCANGGCCACCGCTGCNACCCCTGACGGCCTCATAAGGGCAAGTGCTGCAACAATNATTCCCGCGAANCCATATCCTGCTGATATTCCTTCTACGATGCGATCCGCATTACCAGAGAGTTCTATTCCTCCAGCAAGTCCCGCAATCCCTCCACTTAGAACTAAAACAGTCATAATCTTACGTTTCAAAGAAATTCCTGCATACCTAGCTGTTTCACCAGATGATCCAGCTACTCGAAGCTCATACCCCCATGCCGTTCTGCTTGCTACCAAGCCGAAAAGGGCAATAACCACAAGAGCAATGACAGCTCCCCAATGCGCCCGTTCGAACAGATCTGGTAGGCGAGCCTCACCCGGTAGCATCGGAGCTAAGGGAAACCCTTTAGAATCAGGATCTTTCCATGGTCCATGAATAAGCCACTGAAGCAATCGNAGNGCAACCTCATTCAACATCAGTGTGGTAATGATTTCATTGACACCTATTTGTGCTCGGGCGACGGCTGGGCCTAAACCGAGTAAAGCACCACCAAGTATTGAAGCGAGGAGCATGATAGTAATTAGAAGGGGGCTAGGCCAACCTTCACCGATTCNCGCCATCCAAGCAGCCATCATAGCTCCAGCGAGGATTTGCCCTTCAGCGCCGATNTTCCAAAGTCCCATNCTCCCTGCCACAGCAACCGCTAATCCTGCAAGGCCGAGAGGTACCGCACGNTTTAAAGTTATGGACCACGATTTCGGACTACCCACCGAGGAATCNAACATGCGCTCATACACCGCCATAGGGTCATGCCCAGAAAGAACCAGCAGGAGAATCCCNATTGCAAGAGCTGAGACAAGGCCGATAAGAAAGGCCAATGGCTGACCACCTTTGACCGCTTGCTCTCTGCGAACTAGAACAAGGCGTCCCATCAGATTTGTGCCTCTCCAGCCATAGCTGCTCCGATGTCATGACGCTCCGAATTCACCGGATCAAATTCTCCGACTATCTTCCCGCTGTGCATAACAAGTAAACGATCCGAAAGTGTAAGGAGCTCGTCAAGGTCTTCAGAGATAAGAAGAACGGCGACCCCAGCGCCACGCTCCGCCACCAGGAGGTCTTGAATGGCCTTTACTCCTTGAACATCTAATCCACGTGTAGGTTGCGCTGCAACTAAGACCTTAGGCTCCCCACTTAATTCCCTTCCTACTAAAAGACGCTGAAGATTTCCGCCTGAAAGGCCAGCTATCGGTTCGTTCAAGGGCCCAGTTCGAACGCCAAACTTATCTACAATGTCCTGACAATGTATCGACATCTTATCGTCAATCAACAATGGGCCCTGTCGCAGTTGCTTGTAGTTTCGCAGGATAGCATTCTCAACGACACTGAGCCGAGGGGCTAGGCCAACACCAAGGCGGTCTTCAGGAACGTACCCAAGTCCCGCCCTGAATCTTTCCACCGGGAGAGCATGACTTAGATCGCTACCATTAATTTTTACCGTGCCGGATTTAATAGGTCTAAGTCCGGCAATAGCTTGGGCCATCTCTCGTTGTCCATTTCCCGATACCCCAGCAATGCCAACAATTTCTCCACTGTGAACATCTAGATTGAAATCATGAACAGCGGAAAGATGCCTGTCGTCCAACGCCTCAAGTCCTCGAACTTCAAGCAACGAAGGTCCTCTTTCGCGTTCAGGGGGCCTGTTAGTTGTTACTGGGGATGAGCCAACCATAAGACCAGCTAGTTGAGAAGTCTCTGTATCATCAACGTTTAATGAAGCCGCAACAGTTTTCCCATCTCGAAGGACTGTAGCTTCATCAGAAAATTCTTTTACTTCATGCAGCTTATGACTAATGAAAATAATTGACCTGCCGGCGTTGGCCATCTCGCGCAAAACACCGCCTAGCTCATCTGCTTCTCCTGGTGTTAATACCGCAGTGGGTTCGTCCATGATGAGTATCTGAGCGTTACGCCAAAGAGTCTTAAGGATCTCAACTCGCTGTCGTTCTCCCATAGACAACTGCCAGACTGGTCGCGCTGGGTCTATATTGAGGCCAAATTGCTGAGCCAGCGCCTCAACCTTTGATTCAATAGACCCCTTTCGGATAATGCGCTCTGAAGCACCAAGCACAATATTTTCTGCGACAGTAAAAGAAGGGACAAGTCGAAATTCTTGATGAACCATCCCAATTCCAGCAGCAAGGGCATCAGACGGTGACCTAAACCAATGCTGAGAGCCGCCTATTCGTATTTCTCCTTCATCCGGTCGATACATGCCCGCTAGAACATTCATCAGGGTGGACTTACCAGCACCATTTTCTCCTAATACAGCATGAATTGTCCCTTGCTTAACTTGAAGTGACGCTCCGGCGTTCGCGACAACTCCAGGAAAACGTTTCCATATATCGGATAGATCTACAGCTAGAGGAGTGCTCATAAATTAATTCTTACCTTAGACGCGGCGACGGTACCAGCGGTTAGTTCCGCTGGTACCGTCAATCACGTCAGATTTTTTATCAGCCTGTAGAGCCGATGACACCTTCAACAAAGGTGGTCATTCCAAGCATGTCGCCGTCACTCATGGTCTCACCAGCAGCAACAAGAACGCTTCCATCTTGAGCATTGATTGGACCTGCAAACGGATGGAAAGAGCCATCTTCAATCGCTGCTTTCTTTTCAGCGACTAGATCCTTAATCTCTCCAGATACATCGTCAGCAATTGGGGCTAGGTCAACCACTCCGTCGGCCATTGATCCCCACCAAGCTCCACCAGAGTAGGTGCCGTCTGCAGCCTCATTGATGATTTGGGTATACCGATCACACCAGTCCCATACAGGAGCAGTGAGGAACGCATTTGGAGCAAACGCACTCATATCTGAGTTGTATGAAACCCAGCGGATTCCAGCAGCTTCTGCTCTTTCACCAGCAGCTGTTGAGTCTTGGTGCATGGCGATAACGTCAGCTCCGGCATCGATCAATGCTTGAGCAGAGTCGCCTTCAACGGCTGGGTCAAACCAAGTGCTTGTCCAAACTACTTCTACAGTTGCATCAGGGTTAACGCTTCGAACACCGAGTGTGAAGGCATTGATTCCTCTGATTACCTCAGGAATTGGGAAGGCGGCAACATAGCCAATCTGTCCTGAGGTAGTTGCAGAACCAGCAACGATGCCTGAGAGGTATCGAGGTTCGTACATTCGGCCAAACGTGTTACCGAAGTTAGATCCGTTGTTCTTGTAACCAGATACATGGTCAAAAACAACATCGGGGTATTCGGCTGCTAAAGCTTCCATGTCATCCATATAACCAAATGAGGTTCCAATAATTACGTTGTAGCCTTGGTCAATGAAATCTCTTGAGTAGTTGGCGAAGTCAGCAGTTCCTTCAGGTACTGATTCAACATACGATGTCGTTGCACCGGTTGCTTCTTCAGCACAGCTTCGGCCTTGGTCGTGTGCATATGTCCAGCCAGCATCTCCTGGTGGCCCAACATAGATAAACGCCGCTTTAACGTCACTGCTACCATCATCGTCATCGCCGCATCCCGTGCCGAGAGCAGCGAACATGCCAACCATCGCAAGAAGAGCAACAATCAGCTTCCATTTTTTAAACATTTTCCCTCCAGATTGAAAAATTAAATTATTACAAACCATCACAAACCGTTGTGCCGGTTTCACGACACGCTAGTCGCCATTGTCACCCCGTGCTTGATTCAAACCAACAATCAGCAAAATTTTTTATTTTGGAAACAATTTAAGTAAGTAGGCGACTTGACAAGATAATAATCATCATTATTATTACGATAGGGGTTAGGGGGAAGATTTTGGCTTCAACAACGGAGAATAACCTTATTGAGGCTGCCGCTGAAGTTTTTGCCGAGCGCGGCTACGACGGGGCAGGTGTAGCAGAAATTGCCCGTCGCGCTGGAGTGACCACAGGGGCAATCTATAGCCGTTATCGAGGAAAGGCAGAGCTCCTTTTNGAAGCTCTCGACTATGCTTTAGAGAATCATTTAGATGGAATCCTTGCCAGTTCCCAGCACGATACACCAGCTGATATTCTTTTTAGTCTCGGGTCAAGTCTTCTTAACAACCATGGAGACCAAGATGCTTTACTTCTNGAAGCGATAGTTGCAAGTAGAAGAGATTCAGAATTATCTGAAATGCTTANGCGTAGATTTGAGGATCAAGGAATGCGATTAGCAAAAATAATTGANGANGCCAAAAGTGATGGCCTCTTTGATCAATCNATTGATACTAAAGCCATTGTNACCCTTGCGCTATCAATCAATCTCGGATTTACCATTTTCCGAACTATGGAAACACCCATGCCCGAGTCGNACGAATGGCAAGTAGCTATCGACCGTGTTATTTCAGCAGCCTTACCAGCCCAATAGGAGGACTTTATGTCAACAACANAAATTCAAAGAACTGATCAAGAAATTCTTGATAGAGCCGCACAAGACGATATAGACGCTATTGCAGCATATAACCCTGACCCAGACTCGGTGTTGCATGAAGTGCANGATCAAGCTGATGCAATTTTTACCTGGGACTATGAGAAAGGCAGCCGCCCTCGTCTTGATAAACTTTACGAGAANGCGAAAGTCTCCCAATGGAACGCCCAAACAGATCTTGACTGGTCAATCGAAGTTGACCCACTGAAAGCATTTAATATCTTTACTGAGATATCTAATGTAAACACAGGTCACTGGACCGAACATCCAGACTCTCCGGCAAAAAATTGGGGTGACAAAGAATGGGATCAATTCAGTGTTGAATCNTTTGCCTGGCGATTATCGCAATTTTTGCACGGTGAACAAGGAGCGCTTCTTTGCACTGCGAAGATAGTTGAAACCGTTCCATGGATTGATGCAAAATATTACGCTGCAACNCAGGTCGTGGATGAAGCTCGACATGTTGAGGTATTCAACAAGTATATCGATGAAAAAATCGGAGTTAGATACCCGGTAAATCCTCACCTCCAGCTTCTTATAGACGACGTTATTAACGACAGTCGNTGGGATATGACCTATCTCGGAATGCAGATAATGGTTGAAGGTCTAGCCCTTGCAGCATTCGGTATGATGCATCAAGTCACCACTGAGCCGCTTTTAAAGAAACTATTAAGATACGTGATGGCCGATGAAGCTCGCCATGTAGCATTCGGAGTTTTAAGCCTCCAAGAGGTCTATCAAGATATGACAGCTCAAGAAGTAAGAGAACGACAAGAATTCGCTTTTGAGGCAGGCATTAGGATGCGCGATAGGNTACTTCAGCAGGAAGTCTGGGACAGGATGGGCTGCGACGTCAAACAGGCTGTGAAACATGGACTCGANATCCCTGATGAAGATCAAATATTTAGCCAGCTATTATTCTCNAAAATCGTNCCAAACTGCCGCAAACTTGGTCTACTCGACGCTGGAGACGGATGGCTTAGAGATCGGTTTACAGAAATAGGGGTTATTGAGCTCGAACACCTAGAAGACACTGGAGAAGAGTACGAGGCGTTCACGCTTGATGAGGACACTCCAATTCCGGCTGCTCATTAATAAGGCCTAATAGGAGACCAAAACCAGACCAGTGCAAAACCTACAATAGGTAAAAGCACATGAAGAAGNTCATAAGACAGNTCTATTTCTGATCTTAACCGNACCAATTAACGGTGAAGATAGGTCAAATCTCGTAGTTGNTGAGCTCGTTTATGAATTCCGACCTAAGTTCGGCTTACGGCCATGATTAGCTTTTTTTCGCCGAGCATTTGCTTTCTTTTTCTGTGTTCTCTTTGACATAAACCCTCCGGTTTCTTCATCCACCATACAAGAAGCTTCAGCAACTCACGACTACTGACGGTAGCCTTCGAAGATATGGAAAAATTCGGATTTGTNGGATTACCCAACGCAGGGAAGTCTTCACTTTACAATGCTCTTACTGGCGGCTCAGCTCTTGCTGCACCATACGCATTTGCTACAACTGACCCAAACGTGGGAGTAGCTAAAGTTTCCGATCACCGCCTCCAACTCCTATCGGCAATGAGCCAATCCAAAAATACCGTCCACGCCAGTGTTCAATTTACAGACATCGGTGGATTAGTCGAAGGAGCCAGCCAAGGTGAAGGCCTTGGGAACNAGTTTTTAGCCAATATTCGCGAGGTGGATGCAATTGTCTACGTCCTTAGAGCATTTCAGGACCCAGATATTCCTGGCGATCCAGACCCACTTGAACAACTNCGTGTTNTGGAGATTGANTTAACTCTTGCNGATTTAGAAACATTAGAAAAACAAGTTGCAAAAAAAGTCAAAGTAGCGCGCGTCGACAAAAGTGTTGCAGAAGAAGTAGACGCAATCCAGACCGCACTAGAAGCTCTCTCTAACGGAANACCNATTTATCGAAGTGCTTTATCTAAAGAAGAGCTTAGTTTTTTAAACCACTATTTCCTTCTTACAGCCAAACCTGTTCTTGCAATAGTAAACATCGGTGAAGACCAGTTGCCTAACAGCGTTGAACTAACACAACCTGTGATGCTAGAACTTGGAGATAAAGCCGAAGTAATAAGTGCATGTATCCAACTGGAGGCTGAAGCAGCTGAATTACCTCTAGAAGAGCAGGTTGATCTTCTGGAAGGTCTAGGGCTTGGGGAGGGCGCTCTCCCAAGATTCGTTAAACAGGCATATCATATTTTGGGTTTACGGACTTATCTGACAACAGGGGAAAAAGAAAGCCGAGCTTGGACATTCCGAGAAGGCTCAACGGCACCTGAGGCAGCAGGAAGGATTCATACAGATTTCCAAAAAGGGTTTATACGGGCTGAAACCATCAACTGGGAGATGTTGCTGGAATGTGGCGGCTGGTTCGAAGCACGAGAATCTGGGAAAGTAAGAGTCGAAGGAAAGGACTACATAGTGCAGGATGGAGATGTAATGGAGTTCCGTTTCAACGTCTAATTAGGNATTCCAGAATAAAAATCCGGCTACTATCTTCTAAATGCGACATTCANGAACTTCTTGTAGNTGTATACCCTAGGAGGACCATATGAAGAACCCTGGACTAGTTCTTGTCGGTACTCCTATAGGTAATCTAGACGACATCTCGCTCAGAGCTNCTAACGAGTTAAAAACAGCTGATGCTATCTGCTGCGAAGACACGCGAAGAACAGGAAAATTACTCGCCCACCTTCAATGTGAACCTCGCCCACCTCTNATTGTCGTCAATGAGCACACCGAANAAGAACAATGCAACAGCATTATTTCNAAGATNAAAAATGGCAAACGACTGGTAATGGTAACCGACGCAGGTATGCCTGCAATTTCCGACCCCGGAGAGTTCATAGTCCGCCAAGTTGCCGAGGCTGGTCTTCCTATCGAAGTTATCCCTGGGCCTTCTGCTGGTATTACTGCACTGGTGGGAAGCGGAATCTCTCCAAGAAGATACCTCTTCGAAGGATTTCTACCAAGAAAGGGAGCTGGGCGCTCAAAAAGGCTTCNAGATATTTCTAACAGNNCACATACAATNATAATCTACGAGTCACCTCGAAGGATCAGCAAGACCNTGAAGGATCTNGCCCAATATTTAGGTGAGANTCGAAGGGCAGCAATTGCTCGAGANTTAACAAAANTNCATGAAGAGTACATNCGTGGAACTCTCGGTGAANTAGTCCAANCATTATCGGNGAAAGAGCTTAGGGGNGAGATGGTGATTATCGTGGAAGGNGCATCAAAGCAGCNGGAGGTAACTTCAGAGGANATTCTTTCTGCGTTANATGANGNAAAGAAGCAAGGGATGTCAACNAGAGATGCNGTCAGAGAAGTNGCGACTNTTACAGGAGTATCCAAAAGGAAAGTTTACGAACTCTATCTTTCATCGGCGAGAAATTAGGTAAGGTAACCGACCTTTCAATAGGTGNGGTAACCTGCTAGGTATGACCACTCCCGTACTTGTAGCTGTTGCCTGGCCGTATGCCTCAGGTTCTCGCCATCTTGGCCACCTTGCTGGGGCTTATTTGCCTTCCGATATCTTTGCGCGCCAGCAGCGCATGGTTGGAAACGAAGTCCTNATGGTAAGCGGNTCTGANGTTCACGGCACTCCNATNACGGTAAGAGCTGATGAAGAAGGAGTAACTCCACAGGATATTGTCGACAAGTATCACAATGAATTTCTTGATCAGTGGGATCANTTGGGCATTNCATGGGATCTTTATACGACTACCGGAACTNCTAATCATTCTGAAGTNACTCAAGAAATGTTTCTTGCTCAGTTGGAACGTGGATATATTGACCGGCGGACGAGTAAGCAACTGTATGACGTCGAGGTAAACAGATTCCTCCCAGATCGTTATGTTGAAGGAACATGCCCTCACTGCGGCGCAAATGAAGCACGCGGNGACCAGTGNGATAACTGCGGNAAGACTTACGACGCNACTGAGCTGATTAATCCGAGGTCAAAAATGTCATCTTCCACTCCGGTGCTTCGAGAAACTGAACANTTTTACTTCCGTTATTCCGACTTTAACGATTCCCTCGAAACNTTTCTGAATTCCAAGGAAGGGTGGAGGAANCATGTAATCAATTTTGCACTGGGATGGCTNCGAGATGAAGGGCTTATTGATAGGGCTATTACCAGAGACCTTGATTGGGGAATNGAGTTACCTGTTGANGACCTTGGTNAAGGTAAAAGAATCTATGTTTGGTACGACGCAGTCATTGGCTACCTTTCTGCATCCAAAGAGTGGGCAGAGCGACAAGGNACTCCAGANAGGTGGAANCACTGGTGGCATAACGATGAATCACGGCATGTGTATTTTATTGGGAAGGACAATATCCCATTTCATGCTTTATTCTGGCCAGCCCAACTAATGGCTGTAGGAGAGCAAATAGCTGGCAAAGAGCTTCACTTACCAGATGACATTCCAGCTAATCAATACGTCACTTTTAAAGGAGGTAAGGCGTCAGCTAGTAGAGGAATCGGAATGACCATCGAGGAAGGGCTTAAACATTTTCAAGCAGATGCACTTCGGTACGCCCTCGCGTCGAACTTCCCCGAACAAGCTGATACCGAAATCTCATATGAAGAGATAGNCAGNCGCGTTAATGAAGAATTGGTAGCGAATTGGGGNAACCTAGTCAATCGAGTCTTATCNATGACACATAANACCTGCGGNGGAGCTGTTGCTGAACCCGGAGAGNTAACCAANGATGATACNACCCTACTTGCGTTTATCGATCGCTCGCTCGAAGANTCTGCCGAGCTATTCGAAATCGTCGAGTTACGTGCTGCATTACGTAAAGGNATGGAGGCAGCCCAAGNAGCGAACAGNTACCTCAANGCAACAGAACCTTGGAAGCTAGCAAAGACTGATCCGGATCGNGCTCGAACTATTCTCTNCGTTGCCCTAAGTGCAATTAACGGAATTCGCGTGATNCTCAGTCCATTCCTTCCGTTTACTTCTGAGAAACTTGATGACCTTTTAGGGNGCCCAGAAGNNTGGTCCAGAGTTCCCCTAACTGCTGGATTACCTATCCCTAAACCTACTCCGCTCTTCAACAAGATTGAGGCTTGAAAGCAAGATGAGTTTCCAGCAGGTGCAAGACATATCCCTGAAATGGGTAGATAACCATTGCCACATAGAAAACAGTGATGAAGGTAGAGAAGCGGTAGAAAGCGCGAAAAATGTGGGTGTAAAAAAACTAATTAATGTAGGAACCGATCTTGAAACATCTCGGGAAGTAATTACATTCTCGCAGGAATTTCCTGATGCTGTCTTCTCTACAGCAGGAGTTCACCCTCATGAAGCCTCAAAAGGTCTGGAAGGCATCAAAGAACTTCTCGAAGACCCCAATGTCGTCGCAGTAGGAGAATGCGGACTGGATTACCACTACAATCATTCACCCCCTGCTGCTCAAAGAACAGTTTTTGCAGATCACATTGATCTCGCTCATGAATTCGATTTACCGCTTGTAATTCATGCAAGAGATGCTTGGGACGAAATATTTGACATCCTGAAGTCAAAGGAGCCACCTTCTCGCACTGTCTTTCACTGCTTCACCGGAGGTCCAAAGGAGGCAGAAACAGCACTTAATCTCGGTGCTTTGTTGTCTTTCTCTGGGATAGTGACCTTCAAAAACGCCCAAGAAAACCTTGAGGCTATGCTCGAAACACCAATCGACCAATTCATGATCGAAACGGATTCACCTTACTTAGCGCCGGTTCCTTTACGTGGTCGACAGAATGCGCCAAGCAATTTACCGATAATCGGCCAATTTATAGCTGAACAGAGAGAAGTAGACCTGAAGACCCTTTCTGAACAGGTATGGTTAACGACCCATGCTTTTTATGGCCTCCCATCAGATGACTCTAAAGAAAATAGCTGAATCTTCACCTATGACGCGTCAGTGTTGCCAATTTTGTGAAAACAACCACATAATAGAGACGTAGCAGCTAGGCGGAGGTTAAGTGCTGGAAGAACAGACGGGGTACCGAATACTGCACGCGTTACGGTTTCCACTAGTAGCGACATTTATCGTACTTCTTTCGGTAGCTTCTGTCGTCGTATCGCTTACTGGACCCAGTGGGCCGCAATCACTCGAACCTGCGCGAAGTCAAGANAGTCTTTCTTCGATAATGAAGCTCACCTCAGTAGATGTACAAACTGACTCAGGCTATTTAAATTCTGATCGTCAAGAAGCGCAAGCAGAACNAACTGAAGCAGAGCTACCCGTTTCCAAGACAGCGCCAAAAGCTGAAGTCGCTCTTCCAATGCAGTCTGAAAGTGGCATTTCCAAAGAAGCAACTGCTGCATCCTCCTCGTTTGTACCAAATTACGTTGGGAAGGGCGATGAGATGAAGCTCACTGCCAGCTTTAGTCCTCTTCAAATATCTTCCCAGCCTTCTCTTGCCCCTTCCCAGCCTGCTCCTCAACCTTCCCAGCCTGCTCCTCCATCTTCCCAGCCTGCCCCTGCCCCTACATCTCCCCCTGCAGCCGAACCATATGACCCTGGAGTAAATGAAACGTTTATTCCTAACGTGGAGAGATGGCGGAATGATGTTGTAGCAGCTATAGCCGCATACGGTGGGCCGGCCAATGAAGTCGACTTATTTCTCACGATTATGCATCGAGAAAGTAGAGGGCAGCCAGATGCTACCAACCCAACGAGCGGCGCTGCCGGTTTGATGCAACATATGCCCCAATACTGGGACCAAAGGGCTATTTCCGCCGGATACGCAGGAGCAAGCCCATACGACCCAATAGCAAACATAAACGTGAGTGCATGGCTGCTGTATCAGGCAGCCGGTGGAGGATGGGGCCACTGGTCAACATACTAGCCAACACCCTGTCAAGAAATTTTAAAACGAATTCTATGAAAAAATTTGATACCANTTTTCCGCATCTTCAATCGAAATTCAACTGATCATTATGATGGGCATTAGCGAAGTTCGATTCCTCTTAAATCGACATTCCATAATCCCATCACGCTCTTTAGGTCAAAACTTTGTCGTCGACCCGAATATCATCAGAAAAATAGTTCGATTAGCTGAACTGGGATCTGAGGACCAAGTACTAGAAATTGGTCCTGGAATTGGAGCTTTAACCTGCGGGCTAGTCGAAACAAAACGGGTAGTTGCTATTGAATTTGACCGCTATCTCTTGCCGCCACTTAATGAAATGCTACAAGAAGCTGAGATGTTAGAGAAAACTGAAATTCTTCATGCAGACGCAATGGAAATTAAATGGGATGAGTTTTTTTCAACGAGGCCTGGTGTGTGGAAAATGATCTCGAATTTGCCATACAACATAAGCTCGACTCTGCTGTTGAATGTTTTGGANCATGCCCCNCAAGTTACAGAGGGNTTAGTTATGGTGCAACGCGAGGTGGGAGANCGATTTGCAGCGAGCCCTGGAACTGCTNGNTATGGGATCCCCTCGGTTAAAGCACAGTATTGGTCAGAAGTTTCAATTGTTGGCAACGTCCCACCGAAGGTATTTTTTCCGGCTCCAAAGGTAGATTCGGTCCTGCTCAAATTTTCTCGGCGTTTAAATCTCCAGAAAGTTGATCTGGAGCTAATGTGGCGACTGGTGAAAACAGGATTTGGGCAAAGAAGAAAAATGCTCAGAAAATCTCTAANAAGCCATATAGGNTCAGATGNNTTTAACTCAGCTGGACTTGATCCNAAATCCCGTCCTCAGGATCTAACGGTAGNTGATTGGGTATCTTTAGCAAACGCAGCCCAATATGGAGAACATAGTGACAGCAAATAAAGGGGTGAAAGTTGTTTCCCCTGCGAAGNTAACNTTATCCCTGCGAATCACAGGTAGGAGAGAAGACGGTTACCATNTTATTGANTCTGAGATGGTGACAATCGACTTGGTCGACTCTGTATTCATTAAAGAGGGTGAAAGGAAAGTCACCTACGAAGGCGAATACCCCATTAACCCTCATGCCAAAGAAGATTTAGTTCTTCGGACTTTGAACTTCCTTGATGTNGATTCGGTAGTCACTGTNAGCAAAAGTATTCCTCCCCAAGGCGGCTTAGGAGGAGGCTCAGGTAATGCTGCAACAGTACTTAGATACTTTGNNTATTCGGATCTTGAGAAAGCAGTCAAGCTCGGAGCAGATGTGCCGTTTAANATCAAAGGCGGAAGAGCACGAGTTGGAGGAATCGGAGAAATTGTTGAACCGCTTACCTATAAGGAAAAAACCTNTACGCTTCTTACACCAGATATTGGTTGCTCAACAACGGAGGTTTATAAGAAATGGGATCAGTTGGGAGGGCCTAAGGGGGAAAATGGAAATGATCTAGAGCAAGCTGCNNTNCAGGTCCGCCCCGAGCTTTCGCAATGGAGAGATAAATTGGNAAAGCANACTGGATTGNAACCTAAACTAGCTGGCAGTGGGTCNACATGGTTTGTNGAAGGTTATTTCCCAGGNCAGGGATTTATAACAGCACGAACCCTTCCATCATTTGACGAGACNTCGCCTAGCGAATTGTAACCCTAGGAAATTCTAGTAGTGAAGATTTATTTACTTTCCGCGTTGGCGCTGAGCGCGAGTTCGTTTCAGCATCTTTCGGTGCTTCTTCTTCCTCATCCTCTTTCGCCTCT
>PAEG01000074.1 GCA_002703045.1 Acidimicrobiaceae bacterium | reverse complement strand
CAAGAAATGCTCGAAATCTTCGGCGATCAGGTCATACCTGAATTTGATAAAGACCCTGTGCACTCAACTACGAAATACCGTGCAATGGCAGAACCCAAGTATCAAACGTTCAATAACGAACTGCCTGAGGAAGCAAGTCAAGTCAGCATAATCCCAGAATCTGCAATACTGCCGATAAGTGCATAAGCGAATAGGATATTCACACATTTCATGCCTCGCAACAGTACAGATACGAAAACACGGCTACTTGATCACGCTGAGAAAATGTTCGCTGAAGATGGCGTCTACGCAGTAACAAACCGGCAGATTACAGAAGCCGCCGGGCAGAAGAATGAATCAGCCCTAAATTATCATTTCGGGACTCGCAACGAACTCATTATTGCTTTACTGACCCGAAGAGGTAAAGAATTGGATGCTGCTCGCGCAGAACGGCTTGCACAGATAGGGGACAACCCGACGACACGTGAGCTCGTGCATCTCCTAGTTGAAGTTTATGCCAATTGCCTTCACACGGAGAACGGATGCCACTACCTGCGGATCGTAGACCAATTGCGAGGGTGGATGACCGATTGGGAATTTATCGCTTCCTTTGAGGACGATAATGTCCATGAACACCTTCGATATATCCTCGAGATTCTTCAAAAAGAAACTGACGCCCAACGTGTGCTCGCCATGATTATGCTTATGACAGCAATGACAGCTAGCCGAGCTCAACAAGTTTCTGTGGGGCGTAAACTCCCGAACACGCATGACGAATATGTGGAAACGCTTACAGACATGCTGACCGGTGTTCTCCTCGGATCAAGCAAGTAGCCCACGTTAGAATCGGAATAGCAGGTAATTGCGATTGATGGATCGCATGCCCCTAGCCGAGGAACATACGATCCATCCAGAATCGTTGGGTCGCTGCCGTATTATTCAGAGATGCAGTTAGCTGTATAAATACTTCCAGTTATCGTCTCTGATGGTCCGAGAGCTCCACCTGGGCCAGCAGGGAGAGCATACCCAGTGAGTTCCCAAGTGGGATCTTCACCAGCAGCATTTAGTGCCGGCCATTGTGTTACCCCGGTCCAGAATTCAGAAGCAAGGAACATCTCTTGCCAGGTGTAACCGTCTATATCGACAGTAGCGATTTCCCTTGCTCTGACCACAGTTCCCAGACTTGACGTCACGCTAAGCTCAACCCGATACCCGGGAGCCTCAGGGGTCCCCATCGGTTCGACTCGCGACCAGAATGCAGTACAGCTCGTATCTCCATAATTTGTATATGGCGCATAATACGCAACTCCGGGTGTAGTCGGCGTTGGGTCTGGCTGCGGCGTAGGTGTCGGCAGCGGTATTGGCGTCGGAGTAGGTTCAGGTGTTGGCTGCTCTGTAACCTCTGGATCCTCAAAGCAGGTATCACCAAAGCCAGGTAGGGAACCGTAGTAGGTCAAACTGACATCTGACCCTTCCATTAGAGTGGCATCCTCATTGAGGAGCTTCCATTCACCATCGAATTCACCCCATAGAGAACCATCAGGTGCTAGCCACTCTTCGATACCGTCGTCATTGACGTCTACCCAGCCCCAACCTTGGTCTTCACAGTGGCATTCTTCAATCCAACCAGGAAGGAGTTCATAGGTCGGCGCATCGGGGTAGGCAAATTCATATCTCCAACTCCCGTCTTCTTGAGGGAACCAGGGCTGTCCCATCGGGCTATTCCAGACCCAAACTCCGTCTGCTTTTTGTTCCCAACCCCACTCAGGGCACTCTTCACAGTCCTCGCTCCAGCCAGGAAGATCCTTATAGTCCTTATAGCCTTCGTATCCACCGTCTTCATTCATGATAGATCCAAGCCAAATCCAGCCATCTTCTTCTGTCAGGGTCATTGTGAAGGGTTCTCCATAAGGGGCTTTCCAACCCCAACTGTCGAATGCGGTTTCGTACCAACCCCACTCGTAGCACTCTTCACAGTCCTCGTCGTACCCTGGGAGATCAGTAATCTCAGGAACAGGGGTATATGTATATCCCTCGTCGTTTTCAGGGTCATCATTATTTTCCTGAAAGCTAATAGGATCCGACTCTGACGGGGTTGACCAGTTGCCCATCTCGTCGTAGGTCCAGATGCTGCCGTCAGGAGCATGCCATTCCCAGAAACTAGAGTAACTGTCTTCCCAGTTTTCGTACCAACCCCACTCAGGGCAGTCGAAGCAATCTTCTGACCAGCCTGGAAGGTCTCGGTAGTCTTCGTAGACTACGTCGTAGTCAGGGTCATCTACTAGGACAAGGAGTCGCTCCCATCCTGTTCCGTTCCACACCCACCATGAAAGCGCGTTTTCAGGGTCTGAGCCGGGTTCGACCCAGACATATCCCGAATATACGGTTCCTTCACTATCGGTCCCAAATGTGCTGATTATCCAACCCCATTCACCATCTTCTGGGCAAGGAGGGAAACAGCCTTCGAAGGTTTCTTCTTTGTCATAGCCGTCGTAATCTGATTCAAAGTCTTCGGCGTACCCGTCATCAACGTCATCGACATTGACGTCTTCACCTTCTTCAGCAGGAACAATGACAACGTAAATCAGAACCCGTTGTTGGTCCTCTTCAAGAATCTCGTCACTGCTCTGGTAGTCACCCTCTTCGTCATAGTCATAAGACGGAACGTCATTATCGTAATTCGGGTTATCAGTTCCTTCATCTTCCGGACAGGGGAAGCATTCCTCTATATATCCGGGGACATCGGCTTCCGTTCCGTAGACGTCACCAGAATTCAGGTCTTCCCATCCGGGGAGGCTTGATTTCCAAATAAATTCTCCTGCTTCAGTTGTAAGGATCCAGTCTCCGTCTCCGTTCTTATGGATGCCATATGGTGGGTTAGGTTCCGGACATGCATCTTCAGGAGTCTCTTCTGGAGTTGGTGTTTCTTCAGGAGTCTCTTCTGGAGTTGGTGTTTCTTCAGGTTCTTCAGGTTCTTCAGGGGGAAGGAGTGGGTTTCCACATGCACAACGCGCTCGAGGGATGCCATCTTCATCTACTAGTACAGCAGTTCCCGCTTCGAGTACCGCGAGGAACGGAACAGCTTCACCGTTCGAGTATCCGTGATTCGTCACTAGTGTGTTTTGAAGAAGAACCGCTGGGGTTAATCCTCGAATGTAATCGGATAGTTCGTCCACATCGATGCCCTGGACCTCTGCCCATGCAGCTCCTATAGCGGGGTTTGCTTCAAGAAAAGCGATCAGTTTGTCTATGTCACAAGCATTTTCTCCAGTTCCCCCATACAGGCCAGTAGCGCTACCGCTTACTAGACCGGATTCCAGTGTCTCTGTCGGAATATCTAGCGTATAAACCGCGTAAGAAGGGGTAAACGGGTCAGGGCCGACAGATTTCGCCGGTTGAAAGACGTAGTCTGTCTGAGGTGAAAGACCCGTTAACCCAGTTAATTCGGTTTTGGGCTCCACAGAACTGTCGCCGCCGTCATTATTTACGACTATAAGTGTGGTTACGAGTGCGATAATGGCTAAAACCGCCAACGCGGCAAAAGCCTTTACTCTTTTTTGTTGAAATAAAAGAGCCATCTGAGTACTAAAGGACTCCAATTTTGAAGGTTTGTCATTCATATTTTGTATACCTACGCATTTCTATAGTGAGTTGTTGTATGAGTAGGACAAATTTCCCAAACAAATCTTACACCCCAAGTGAACTTTTTTATAGATTATGGTTAGTTTTGAAAGATGAAACTTGGGTTAGGCCTCGACATTTACAATAAATCTCAGCTGCTTTTACCTACAGAAGCTGTCATTCACGCAGAAAAGAGCGGATTTCACTCCGTCTGGACGGCTGAAGCCTATGGAATAGATGCCCTTTCACCACTAGCGTATCTAGCTGCCGTAACTGAACGTATCAAGCTTGGAACGGCGATCGTTCAGGTAGCTGCGAGAACTCCAGCCGCTACGGCCATGCACGCAATGACAATAGATGCCCTCGCAGGTGGGAACCGGACCATAATCGGGTTGGGGGTTTCAGGGCCGCAGATCGTTGAAGGGTGGTACGGTCAGCCATGGGGAAGCCCGCATCACTGGCTAAGAGACTATGTGGCCATTATGCGNAAAGTCNTAGAGCGGCAGATNCCTGTCGAACATGAAGGGAAACAAATCCAGCTNCCNTTCGAAGGTGNAGGTGCAATAGGTCAAGGCAAAGCTCTTAAATCGATCTTGCANCCTAGCGGCGGGATCNAAATTTGGATAGCTTCCGGAGCTCCGATGAATACTGCCCTTGCGGCTGAAGTNGCTGACGGCTGGCTTCCCATGGGATATGGTCCTGACGGATGGGAAATCCACGGGCCGAATTTAGAGAAAGGATTTCAACGCCGCGCAGATACTGCGGTTCCGAAATCTGACTTTCAGCTTTTCACGAATCTGACTGTGGAAATAACCGATGATATTCAGGCAGCTATCGACAAACGAAAACCCATGACAGCTATGTACGTAGGCGGAATGGGAAGTAAAGAACATAACTTTCATAGAGATTCAATGGCTCGAAGAGGCTTTCCCGAACAAGCCAGCCTTATTCAAGAACGCTGGCTGGCTGGCGATAAGGAAGGAGCGATCAGGGCTGTCCCTGATGACTACATCGATATGGGCGGACTTTTTGGCCCAGAAGAGCGCATTAGGGAGCGGTACCCTCTCACAGTTACCCAAGGGGTGACGGGCCAGATCCTCAGATCAACCGATTCAGCCACTATTGAACTTGTCGCTGAGATTGTCAGCGACCATTCTGGTTTGGATTAGCTCAAGTCGCAGGAAACCTTCGAACCGACTAGTGTCTCTGTAGCGTAACGAGGAGGGGCAATGCCTGAAGCAGTAAATGGTGATACCACGTTGTTCTACGACACGATGGGTGACTCGGATGACCCGACAATTCTGCTTGTCATGGGCTTAGGGGCACAGATGGTGGCTTTCCGGGAAGAATTCTGCCAACTTCTAGTTCGAGCCGGATTTCATATCGTCCGTTTTGATAACCGAGATGTAGGGCTGTCATCAAAAACGCCTGGCACCCCTCCCAGCATAGGGGAACTCGTCAACATGCAAGGCGAAGACTTACCGGAGGACAAGGTTCCCTACATGCTTTCAGATATGTCCGATGACGCTTTCGCTGTCCTCGACAGCGTAGGTGTCAATCAAGCACACCTTGTAGGAGTTTCAATGGGAGGCATGATCGCCCAGACAATGGTGATCGAACATCCTGAACGGATTTTGTCCCTTACATCAATCATGTCCACCACGGGAAATCCAGATGTCGGAGGAGCTAAAGCAGAGTTAATGATGAAGATGCCTTTGACTATTCCCACCTCAAAGGAAGAAGCGGTAGAAGCCTCAGTGGAAACGTTCCGGTTAATTTCCGGACCCCATTTCGATGCTGAAGACCATGCCGAAGAAACCGCAATGACCTTTGACAGAAATTGGAATCCGAATGCGCAGGGTTTTCAAATTGCTGCAATCTTTAGTTCCGGAGACCGCACCGAAGCGCTGCGTTCTAGTGACATACCGACATTAGTGATCCACGGACGACTCGACCCTCTCGTGCAACTAAGCGGCGGCGAAGCTACATCATCGATTATTCCCGATAGCAAACTGGTTATATTTGACGATATGGGTCACGACCTCCCAGAAGCACTATGGGCGGACATCACAGGCGAAATAATTAGCCATGCTCAGGCAGTGGTCGAAAACTGAAAGGAAAAAAATGAGTGAACAAGACGACAATTATGAAGACCTCACCCAATGCGGCCTCGAGTCCGAACTCGAGCAAGAATTGTTAGATGTCCAACGGGAATGCACGTTCATGTGGACAAACAAAAAGGGCGAAGCATTCGGAGTGATCATGTCATATCTCCCCAGTGACGGAAAGATATGGTTGACGTGCGCAGAACGCAGAGCTCGAGTTCCAGCCCTTCGCCGGTTCCCCAGAGCATCAATTTGCGTCAACAGTACCGGTACTTCAATGGGAACAGGAAAGACCGTCACCTACAAAGGGTCATGCGTCATTCATGACAGTCGAGAAATAAAAGATTGGTTCTATCCTATTTTTGCCCGCCGCCTACGCCCAGAGCCAGAAGCAGCAGCAGTGTTCCAGAAATTCCTCGACTCCCCTGAGCGAGTCATTATTGAATTCACGCCGGATTATACGTTGTCCTTTGATAGCAAACTCATGTGGGCACGATCACCCGAAGCGTCAATTCCAGAAAACGATCCGAGGAACGCCGCTGATTAGTCAGTTAGAACCCTCGCCATTGAGGATCTCGCCGTTCTTGAAAACTCGCTATTCCTTCTTTGGAATCGATAGTTCCACTGTTAAGTTCAACAGCCCAGCTTTCTTCTTCGGCAATAGTATGCCGGTCCGTATCTAGGGCCCTGTTAACCAACCATTTGGTAAACATGTGCGCTTTTGTCGGGCCTGAAGCCAGCCGTTGCGCCCATGCTGTAGCAGCATCTCGAAGATCTCCACTTGGAACGACCTTATTGCATAACCCCAGTTCCAGTGCGCGCTCTGAGAGGACATCATCAGCAAAGAACATCAATTCTTTTGTTCGCATAGGGCCGATCAACCTCGGGAGAATCCATGTACCTAGAGCATCTGGTACAAGCCCGCGTCGAGCAAAGACCTCGATAAATTTTGCATTCTCCGACATGATTACCAGATCACACATAAAAGCAAGATGCGCTCCCACGCCAGCGGCCGTTCCGTTCACAGCGGCAATCACAGGGAGTTCGCAATCAAGAATTGAAGCCATCAGGGGATGTTGACCCCGCAGCATCATCCGCCTAGGTTCCCCGACAGCTATCTTCGGAGCGTCGTCTGGCCTAGGAGCGTATTCACGNCCAACAGAGATATCAGCCCCNGTGCAGAAAAACCTATCTCCTGTTGCTGTCAGCACGACTGCTCTCGCATCGAACTGACCATTTAGTGATTCAAAGAGTTCAGCCATTCTGTCACGCATTTGTGGAGAGATAGCGTTCGCCTTATCCGGATTGTTGATAGTTATCCATGCGACCTGATCAACAATTTCAAACAGAACTAATTCATCTAACTGTTCAGACGGTGCATCCATCTCCTAAGCGTAGCCGAGAACCTGTCCCGAGCGGTGAGCTGGTTATTAATCGNTTCTTNAATAGATAGGCAGCAANAATTTACGGAAAAACTCGAAATAGGNTATTCTCCGAAGGTGGTAAAAGCAGTTCTTTTCGACGTCGCTGGCGTCCTCACAGAAAGTTACGGACACATTATCCTCGAAACGGCTGTAGCCATCGATGCGAATATTGACTTGCTCGCAGAAGCACTCATTCCGGTGTTCCTGGGCGAGGAAGATACNGATGAAATGGGCCACAAACTAGAACGTGGAGAAGTAACACTTGACGAATTCCTCGCATCACTTGGCCCTGTCGAAGAAGACGCACGCGTGTTGCTNCATCCCGATTCTTCGCATTTTTTCGGACACGCCTTNAGNCCCAATCGAGAAATGATGGCCTTCGCNAATGAGTTAGCAACAACAGATTGTATGACTGCCATTGTTTCTAACAGTGTCAAGGAATGGATGCCAGCTTGGGAAACCGCCATCCCAGATAGAAGTATTTTCAATACCGTTATTCTTTCATCTGAAGTGGGACTTCGGAAACCGAATCCAGCCATGTATACCCTCGCCCTAGAGAGGCTGCAGATTTCCCCTGACGAAGCTGTATTCTTAGATGACTTTGAACCTATGGTCAAAGGAGCGGAGCGGGTAGGAATACATGCCATTCATGTCACCGACCACGCCGAAGCAATTACGCAGGTCCAAGAGCTTCTGAAATCGTAGACCTAATTATGCTAGATACCTTGCTTGTTCTAGTCTGCACATAGAAAAAGGAGACGAGAATGGCTACAAAGTACTATGTTACCGACACTGACTTATCAGATCGGTTCCCTCTATACACCCGCGCAAATGTCGGCGAAGTTTTCCCTGACCCTGTCACCCCGCTCACAAGTAGTACAGGTCTCTGGCAGGCTGAGCTGGGTTGGCGAGATGCATGGGAACGTATAGGTGCTTTCGATACGAGTGAATTCCCGCCAGACCAGTTTTCGCAGTTAGGTGTTGTAGCGGGATACTGCTATTTAAATGCTTCACTTATCCGGCTTTTTGGTGTTCGTGCCCCCGGGCTTTCATGGGAGGATATGGATGAGCAGTTCTTTGGTGCTTTACCCGGAGTTCCCACATACGAAGAGCAGCCCGGAGATGAGGATTTGGAGAAAACTGCGGCAATTGGAGCAGTGTTCCAATGGGTCTTGAGCAAATCACAGCTTGAAGACCTCGATGAACTCACAGCGGACAAAAAAGCCACGGAAGACCTTCGAGCTAACCGGCCTGACTTTACGCAACTCAGCAACGAAGAACTCTTCGCCCAGTTTCAGGAGCTTATGCTCCAGCATAGAAAATACTTCTGCCAACATATTTTTACTACTTACATGGCTACTGTTCCTGTCGGCATCATTTCTGGAGTAGCAGCAGCTGTTGAACGCCCGGATCTTTTTATGCCAATTATCGCTGGTATCGGTGAAGTGGATTCCGCTGAGCCGTCCCATGCACTCTGGGAGATGGGGAGACTTGTAAGTTCATCTTCTGAACTGACAGAAGCATTCGACAATGGGGTGGAAGGACTACTTGACCGGTTGGGTGAGAGTGACAGAAGCGATGCACAAGCATTTCTCACAGCTTTTGAAGATTTTGTCTACTCCTATGGTTCAAGAGGCCCCAATGAATGGGAAGTCCGTTCGCCTACTTGGGAGACCCGACCTGAACTCGCTTTGAGCGCTATTGAAAGAATGCGACTAGCGCCAGAAGAAGCAGCTCCGAAAACCCAACATGCAGTACGCTCCGCTCAACGTGAAGAGGCCGCAGCTCAGTTGCTGGCGATGGTTGAAGGCGACCCCGAAGTCCATGGAGAATTAGCTGCAGGGATTGCTGCTTCGATGGCATGGTTGCCAGCTCGTGAACGCACCAAAACTAACAATATTCGCCTCATTCATGAGATGCGGGTTCGAATGCGAGTCATAGGTGAACGTATGGTGGCTCTAGAAGCATTTGACGAAATCGAAGACTTCGGGTTTCTTGAGGAAACTGAATACTCGGCCCTTTTCGCTGAACCCCTAAGCATGTTGGAGACCATCAGAGTAAGAAGAGAAGAATACTATGGACTCCTCGAACGAGAAGCACAGTTTCTGTTTTATGGTGAAGCAGATCCTCCCGAAACTTGGAGGCGTCGAGATGAAGCATCCGAAGACAAACTAGAACCAGGGAGCACGATTCAGGGAATGCCAGGCTGCCCCGGAATGGCACAAGGTCGCGCCCGTGTCATCCTCGACAGCAACGACCCAACAGATCTAGAACCCGGAGATATTCTTGTTGCGCCGATCACTGATCCCTCTTGGACGCCGCTATTTGTCCCAGCTGCAGCTGTCGTTGTTGATGTAGGAGCCCCACTGTCACATGCCATCATTGTCACTAGAGAATTAGGGATTCCGTGCGTTGTCTCAGCAACAGATGCCACAAGAAGAATACCCAATGGAGCCCTAATTCAGGTAAACGGAGACTCAGGAGTTGTAACCGTTCTTGAAGAATAGGAAGTGCCCTCTAACGAGGAATTTCACTCCAAGCGACATCCTTATCTACACGAACATCTCCCGGAAGACCTAGGACGCGTTCTCCAAGGATATTTCGCATAATTTCACTTGTTCCGCCTTCAATAGTGTTCGCGCGAGATCGAAGGAATTGTCCCGATACAAATGAACTTCCATGTGCTTCTTCGCTTCTCACCATGGGGTACCCTGCAGGGTGAAGCATTCCTTCGGCACCTTCCAAGCTCATGCAGGCTTCGAAAATCTTCTGATTAAGTTCAGCGCTAAAGAGTTTCCCAACTGAACCTCCAGGTCCAGCATCTCCACTTTTCGCCAATACTTTCGCTCGCTGATTAGTAAGGCGAAGTATTTCTGCCTTTATCCAAAGGTCAGCGACCTGATCTCTCATAACTTTCCGGTCGTGCTCTCCTAATTCGTCTTTCTTTGTATTCCAAAGGTTCATAAGGGTCCGGATAGGTCCTCCGCCTTTTCCACCGCTNCCACCACCGAGTGCAACACGTTCATTCATCAAAGTCGTGATCGCTACGCGCCATCCATCACCCTCATCACCTAAACGCTGGTTATCTGCGATTCTCACATCAGTGAGAAACACTTCATTAAATTCAGCTTCACCCGTAATTTGATACAAGGGCCTCACCTCCACCCCGTCNGAATGCATGTCAAGGATGAAATACGACAATCCCTTATGCTTGGGAGTATCTGGGTTCGTTCGGGTAAGTAACATGCCGTAGTTAGACAAGTGGGCGAGGGTCGTCCAGACTTTCTGCCCGTTCACCAGCCATTCATCACCGTCACGGATCCCTCGACTAGGAATTCCGGCGACATCTGACCCATGAGTGGGTTCAGAAAAAAGCTGGCACCAAATATCCTCACCGGTGAAGATCTTTTTCAAGTGCTTTTCGTGCATCTCTTCAGTTCCATGGTTCAAGACCACAGGAGCACCCATGCCAATACCAATAGGGTTGACCATAAGGTCGTGATAGGGGACTTTGGCATCCCTCAAAACCTGATCCACTATGGATTGTTTACTTCTACTAAGGCCTAGCCCACCCTTGCCCTCTGGAAAATGAACAAAAGCCAATCCAGCATCATACTGTGCTCCTCGAAAGGTATATTGATCGTTCGCATGCGGGTCTACTTCTTCAATAAGAGCTTCTGTTCGCTGTTTGAGTTCGTCATCGGTGATAGNCACTGAAATCCTCGTTCTTCCGTTATCTCGCCGGTAAGGTTTGGCGGCAAGATAAAACCTAGTTAGTATGTCTCCATACAGTATGGCGGCAGTAAACCACCGATAGTCAAGTGGTACGCCAGTTTTTTAATGTCCGAAAGGGAAAAATGCGAGAAGTAGTCATTGTTGAAGCAGTTCGAACTCCACTAGGTAAGCGGAATGGCGGATTATCCACCATGCACGCCATTGACCTCCTAGGTTCTGTCCAGTCAGAGCTATTCGAGAGAAGCGGAGTGGACCCTGCAGAAGTCGGCCAAGTTGTAGGTGGTTGTGTCGGTCAGGTTGGCATGCAAACAATGAACGTGACACGAAATGCTTGGCTAACATCCGGACTTCCGCTTGAAGTTGCAGCAACAACCGTTGACGCACAATGCGGATCATCACAACAGGCAACAAACCTCGCCTATGCCCTTGTGGCCGGAGGGGTCGTTGACGTAGCTGTCGGCTGCGGTGTTGAACTTATGAGTGGCGTACCCATGGGAGCAACTGTTCCAAGAGGAGAATCAGAAGCAGGGAAGCCAGTCAATAGAGGATATTGGGAACGGTATGAACTCACTTCCCAATTTGAAGGAGCGGAAAGAATCGCCAAACAGTGGGATATCAGCAGAGAAGAATTAGATGCCTTCGGTAAGCTGTCCCAAGACAGGGCCATAAGAGCTTGGGAAGAAGACCGCTTCGGATCNTCNNATNNTTACTATTGACGCTCCGGANCTTGNAGAAGATGGNAAACTGGCCGATACNACACACAANGTATCNCGAGATGAAGGACTTAGAGAAACGAATCTNGAGGCGTTGGCAGGGCTAAGAACAAATATGCCCGAAGGTGTTCACACAGCCGGCACCTCATCCCAAATTTCTGANGGGGCAGCTGCGGTTCTGCTAATGACCAAAGAAAAGGCTGAAGAACTAGGTGTTAAGCCCATGGCGACAATCGTCGATTCATGTCTTGTAGGATCCGACCCCGTTCTGATGCTCACCGGCCCTATATACGCTACCCAGAAACTNCTNGANGATAATGGGCTTACNATGGACGATATAGATGTTGTTGAAATCAATGAAGCATTCGCCTCGGTTGTCTTAGCGTGGGAGAAAGAACTTCAACCAGACATGGAAACTGTGAACCCGAACGGTGGAGCTATCGCAATCGGGCACCCGCTTGGGGGTACAGGAGCCATTCTGCTAACTAAAGCAGTCCACGAACTNCACCGAGCTGATAAAGAATATGCGATAGTCACCATGTGTTGCGGAGGGGGACTAGGAACAGGAACANTGATTCGGCGGTCCTAGCAGTCAGGATCATACNATGTCTATGTCTTCCCACGAACTTGATGCGCCCCCATGGCTCCGNGTGGAGTCCACTATTATGGCNACTGCCAGAGCGATACGACAGTCCTANGATCAACGGTTTAANGACCTTGATCTGAATCTTTCAGAAGCAAGNGTCCTAGCTTACGTTGCAGAGCACGGGGCGCTATCTCAAACTCAGATAGCAAAATCACTNGGCCTCGGCCGAGCAGCAACAGGAGCNCTTATTGATGTGCTTGAAGACCGAGCCCTAGTTCAGCGCCAGACCNANCCTGATGACCGGAGAGTNTGGCTNGTTGAAATTACAATAGCTGGGAAAGAACTAGTCGAAGAAGTGTATGTCAGGGATCAAATTTTACGTAAGCAGCTTCGAAACGGAATTACTCGTCAAGAACGCCAACAATTAGCAGCTGTGCTTGTTCGCTTAGGTAATAACCTTGCGTCAGTCTTGGCTGAAGAAATCGAAACAACATAGAGTACAAAAAAGGAGAGAATTATGGATCTGACTGGAGCATCAGCGGTCGTAACCGGAGGAGCATCAGGCCTTGGAGAAGCAAGTGCCCGAAAACTCGCTGAATTAGGAGCCCGCTGTGTCATTGTTGACTTACAAGATGAGAAAGGCGAGGCAGTCGCAAAAGAACTCGGCGGCCTTTACGTGAAAGCTGACGTTGCAGATGAAGAACAAGTGCAAGCTGCTGTCGACGCTGCGATGGAAATGGGACCATTACGTGCCCTAGTAAATGGAGCAGGAATTGGAAGCGCCGGAAGGACCGTCGACCGGAACGGTGACCCTATGCCACTCGCCCAATTCGAATTTGTTGTTCGTGTCAATCTCATTGGAACGTTTAACTGCACCCGACTCGGAGCTGCAGCAATGGCAAAGACAGATCCAGTTGACGAAGATGGGCAGCGTGGAGCAATAGTCAACATGGCTTCTGTAGCTGCATTTGATGGCCAGACAGGCCAAAACGCTTATTCGGCTTCCAAGGGAGGTGTCGTGGGGATGACATTACCCATCGCACGAGATCTCGTCCCGTTNGGAATACGTGTCAACACCGTCGCCCCAGGGTTAATTGATACCCCAATCTACGGAAGCGGTGAAGCTTCCGACCAATTCAAAGCACACCTTGGGCAAAGCGTCCTTTTTCCAAAAAGACTCGGATACGCCAGTGAACTCGCTTCAATGGTCATCGAATGTATCACGAACGACTATATGAACGGCGAGACCATCAGAGTTGACGGTGGCGTCCGACTACCACCGAAATAGGAGATCACATGTCAGATAACAACGCAGTACTTACCGAAACAAGAGGCCGAGTCCTCTTGATAACACTGAATCGGCCTGAAGCGATGAACGCNGTCAATACAGACCTCGCNCAAGGACTAATATCGGCTGTTGAACAACTCGACACAGATGATGGACTGACAGCAGGAGTTCTGACAGGTAGCGGTCGTGGCTTCTGTTCCGGCATGGACCTCAAAGCGTTTGCGACCGGTGGGCCACCGCAAGGATTTGATCAGTTTCTCAAAAACGGCGCTCGTAAGCCACTCATTGCTGCAATTGAGGGTTTTGCATTAGCTGGAGGACTAGAAATAGCCCTAACTTGTGACCTTCTCGTAGCGGCTGAAGATGCAAAGATAGGAATACGCGAGGTTAAGGTAGGTCTCTTTGCTGCAGGCGGTGCGCTTTTGCGACTGCCACGACGCCTCCCATATGCGGTTGCGATGGAAATGGCGCTTACTGGAAACCCCATCTCTGCAGATGATTCGAAAAGTTATGGGCTGGTGTCGCGCGTGACTGAAAAGGGAGGGACAGTCGAAGCAGCTTTGGAACTTGCAGAAGCAATAGCTGAGAATGCCCCGTTGGCGGTTGCTGCCTCAAAAGCTTTGATACAAGCCCAACAAGGGATAACAGAAGAGGAATTCTGGGAACTGCAGAAGCCATATATGGCTTCAGTATTCAGGTCAAACGATGCGATGGAAGGTCCGGTTTCGTTTGCTGAAAAACGTTCTCCAAACTGGACAGGAACCTAGAGACTTTCAACTTGAGGGAGATGAAATTATGAAGTTAGCGATGCTATTGCCTTATGCAAATAGGTTCTCAGAAGCGGTAGATAGGGTTGTCGAACTTGAGAAGGCTGGATTGGACCTGATCTACGTTCCGGAAGCCTATGCTGCTGATGCTGTCTCCGCGATGGGATACCTTGCAGCTAAAACTACCAATGTGCAGATTGGTTCTGGAATCCTTCCGATTTACAGTCGCACACCTACCTTGTTAGCAATGACTGCTGTTGGGATGGATGAAATTTCTGGAGGAAGATTTGTCCTCGGTTTGGGGGCTTCAGGACCTCAAGTGATTGAAGGTTTCCATGGAATTCCCTACAAGGCTCCGCTCGGACATACCCGTGAAGCTATTGATATTTGTAGGAAAGTATGGGCGCGCGAAGAAAAACTTACTTACGACGGAAAGTATTACACGCTTCCTCTACCCGAAGATCAGGGAACTGGTTTGGGAAAACCTCTTAAAATCATTACGCATCCTTTACGCCCAAATATTCCTATCCATATCGCGTCATTAGGCCCTAAGAATGTTGAATTGACCGCAGAGATAGCAGAAGGGTGGCTACCGACTCTCTACATGCCNTCCAANGCTGATCTTGCTTTCGGTGATGCCCTGAAAATTGGACTTTCAAAAAGAGANCCATCNCTTCCTCCGCTNGANGTGGTGGCTGGCGGNATGGTTGCCATTGGAGATGATGTTAAGCATCTTTTGGACTANGGGCGTCCTCAAACTGCGNTGTATGTCGGTGGTATGGGGGCGAAAGGCAAGAACTTNTACAACTCTTTGGTTCAACGTTACGGGTANGAACGTGAAGCTCTTGACATTCAAGAACTTTACCTTTCGGGAAAGAAAAAAGAAGCNGAGGCAGCAGTGCCNGTTGAACTTCTAGAAGGTATGAATCTTGTAGGGCCNGAAGGATATGTTCGCGAGCGTGTTGCCGAGTTTGCTGAGTCAGGNGTTACATATCTGAACATNGGNCCGATGGGATCACCAGAAGAGCAGATACGNATAGTGGAAACCCTAAAAAACATAATCAGCTAAAGTTCGTCTCTGAAGTAAAAGAATTCATATTGCNCTTCTTATTCGAAGTCTCGTGCACTATCGTCGTGAAATGCAATNGCTCGAAGAATTCAGGATTGAGGCATCAACATGGTTGAAGGACAACCNGTCATNTGCTCCACCGAATTACGGCGCGATTCTGCCTCCCACCATGGTAGATCAGGGCGTTGATTGGCAAGAAAAACTCTTCGAAGATGGATGGGCAGGTATTCACTGGCCGACAGAATATGGAGGCAAGGGTCTTACTCCTGATCACCAGGCAATCTGGCTAGAAGAGTGCGCAAGAGCTGANGTTCCCCCATATGTGAATATGGTTGGCTNTATNTTGGCAGGTCAAGGCGTGCAGATTTATGGAACTTCAGAGCAAAAGGACCGTCACCTCCGGTCAATACTGACAGCTAAGAAACTCTGGTGCCAGCTATTTTCCGAACCGGAAGCAGGCTCAGATCTCGGGTCGCTTCGAACCGTTGCTCTCCGTGATGGGACAAGTTGGATAGTCAATGGTCAGAAAGTTTGGTGCAGCGGGGGGAGATATAGCGATTGGGGAATTCTGATGGCGCGAACCGACCCACAGCTTCCGAAACATAGNGGCATTAGTTTTTTTCTGGTTGATATGCGTTCTGAAGGTATNGAAACGAGGCCTCTTCGCCAAATGACTGGGGAGGCNGAATTCGACGAAGTTTTCTTNACCGATGTTCAACTTCCAGAAACCGCGTTATTGGGGCCTGAAAATAATGGGTGGGCTGTCGGGATGGACATCTTAACGAAAGAGCGAGGTTCAATTGGGGCTGGAGCTATCACAATGCAACGAAGACTTGANGCCCTTAAAGCATTAGCGGCGAAAGATCTTGATCCTATAAATCGGCAACGGCTCGTCCAGCTTTTATCTAAAGGGCGAAGCTACCACTANCTNGGCTTGCGTCAAGGTTCTGGTGCGTCGGTCGCATCATCNTTGAATAAATTAGGAATAACGGAATTGATGTTTGAAACAGCTAATCTTCGAGCTGACATAGCCGATTTAGAAGCGATGCTCGAAGGTTCGGGATCTGGAAGCCTCCTAGCTGCGCCTGGAGCAAGAATCGCCGGCGGAACATCGCAGGTNCAGCGNAACATTATNGNAGAACGAATNCTCGGATTACCGAAAGAACCTCGACNTCAATAAGCAAGATTTAGCGCTGAGAAAAGTTAACTGCTGCAGCTAAGCATCGAACAACCGGGTCGACTACGAGCCCAATCAGGCCGCTTCGACGCCCAGTGGTCATAGTCAGGTTGTTCGTCGTATGGGTTTCTAAGAACGTCGAGCAGCTGGTGGGTCATAGAGATATCCTCATTTTCTGCTGCGTCTATCGCTAATTGAGCTAGATAGTTCCGGAGAACAAATTTAGGATTCGCGGCCTTCATCGTTGAGGTGCGTTCATCAGCTTCAAGCCCGGATATTCTGCTTACCTGAAGATATTGCTTGACCCATTTTAAAATCAGCCCTTGTGTGTCCCCATGAAAATCAGAAGGTTCGTAATAGGCTTCCTCCAAAGGGAGTATCGTTTCGGTGGTCATAAGCTCGGGCTCTGTTGACATATCGATGTCTATGAGTCTCCGGAAGAAGATAGTCATGTCGGTCTCGGCGGCATCTAGAAGGGTGAACAGTTCAGTGCCTAATTCCTTGGCAGTTTCATTTGTGAAGGAAGATAGCCCAAGCTTTGAAGCCATCATTTCCGACCAATAGGAGTTAAAAGTGGGCATAAATGCATCAAGTGCGGTTTGCAGTGGATCTACTTCGTGTACTGCTGGGACAAGTGCATTAGCTAGCTGGGCGAGATTCCATTGGGCCACTGCCGGTTGATTGCCAAACCTATATCTTTTGTGGGCCCTATCTGTTGTGTTCGGAGTCCAATCAGCATCATAATTGTCGATCCACCCATATGGGCCGTAATCAATTGTCAAACCATGGATTGACATATTGTCGGTGTTCATAACCCCATGTACATATCCGACTCTTTGCCAATGGGCGATCATTTCCGCAGTAGTTTGGACGACTTCACGAAAAAACTCTACGTATGTTTCAGGTGATGGTTCACCGAGGTGAGGGTAATGGTTTTCGATTACGAACTTCAATAGCTTTTCAAGTTCTTCGATTTGCCCTCGTGATGTGAAGATTTCAAAATTCCCGAACCTGATAAATGAAGGAGCTACGCGACAAACTACCGCACCTGTTTCATAGGCTGGGTTACCGTCATAGAACATATCTCGCATCACCTGATCGCCGGTGGTGCATAAGCTCAGAGCGCGAGTTGTCGGAACACCGAGATGAAACATAGCCTCGCTGCACAGAAACTCACGGATAGATGATCGAAGGACAGCCCTACCGTCTCCACTCCGAGAGTATGGTGTTCGGCCAGCTCCTTTAAGTTGAAGCATGAGATGGTCACCTTCGGTTCCGACAACTTCTCCAAGGTTGATAGCTCTCCCGTCACCCAATTGGCCGGCCCAGTTGCCGAACTGATGACCCCCGTAGCACGCAGCATGCGGGTCCATTCCATCCGTAAGAGCGTTCCCTGAGAAAATCTGAGTGAAATATTCTGACGATGCTTCGGACTGGCTTATTCCTACGAGATCCAATACCTCTTTAGAGGTTGCAAGGAGCCTGGGGCTAGCAGTTCTCGTCGGTTGCACTCTCGAGAAAAAAGACCTTTGAACCTGCCTGACCGTATTCTCTATTTCTGGGTCGGCTGGCAGTTGTGATGAAAACCGGTTATCGAACCGGAGTCCTTTTAAAGGAAGGAATTCCAAAGGCTGGTCAGTAAGAGCCACTATAAGCCCTGGAGTTATTTTCGATCTCGATTCGTAGTCGCATACCTTAAGAATAGTTCGCAAGAAATAAAATGACCATCTACGATCTGACTTGTGACTTCTCCCAATGTCGTTGATCCATATGGGGACGACCCTGTTCCAGAAACAGCTCCAGTAAGGCGTGGCGAAGATCTTAATTGGGAAGTGATCGAAGATTTTCTTCGCCGAGAATTACCGGGCGACGTAGACGCTTCAGGCTCTTTCATGGTTCAGCAATTCCCTAACGGTGCTGCAAACCTCACATATCTGATCTCTTTCGGCGAGACGGAACTTGTCCTGAGGCGTCCCCCATTTGGGACGTTGGCGCCAGGAGCCCACGATATGGCTAGAGAGTATAAAGTTCTTTCCCGTTTGTGGAAGATTTTTCCTAAAGCACCTCGCGCCTTCGTGTTTACCGACGACGCGTCTATTGCAGGGTCAGACATGTTCGTCATGGAACGCAGAAGCGGAGAAGTCATCAGAGGCGTTATTCCTCATTCGATGCGTCACCATGTTGATTTAGGTAGGCGAATCGGATTTGCGTTAACTGACGCAATTAGCGAATTCCAC